>JBAXRA010000001.1:0-48036 GCA_037131455.1 bacterium
CACTCTTCGATCGTGACCGGCGTGTTGGCCAGCACTTTATCGGAGAGGTCGATGACCTTCTTACCTGCTTGTGTTGCTGCTTCCATCGCAGCAACGTCTGATGATGCGACGAAGCTTTTCTCGGCCGCGATCATCGATCTTACGGCCACTGTGACAAGTGCCACTGCTGCTGCAATCAGGCAAATAGCCGTCGAAACGGTCTTTTTGGTTATTTCCATGGTGTGTTGTGTTGTATTGGGTTTGGGTGGTGTGACCCACGGAAGTTTAATTCCGCAGATGCAAAGAAGAAAGGTCTGTCGACCCATGCACTTTGCATCTGCGGAAACTTTAAATCCAACAAACTAGCCACATTTCTGAACTTATCAATGTGAAAGATCTAGATATAACACTAGGTATATTATCCTACTAAATAGGCTACTTGTCAACTACTACAAAATGGCTTTAAATAAGGTTTAAATAGAGATCGAGCTGACAATCTGCCCTAAAAGAAGACCCATAAGTACCAATAATAGTGCAATAAAGGCAATTATCTGAGCAAAATGGGTGTCTAAAATGAACCTCTGAGTGCGAACTAAAAGACGGATCACTAGGCTTCCTAGATTGTGCTTTTGTTGAACTATATTAAATTCATGAGCCCATGTGACTCTTAAAAGTTTTATGATATATACAGCCGAAAGAATACTAAAAAGAATCACTGCGTATAGGAAAAAGAAGTTAAGAATATGTGGCATATGGAATGCTGAGTTTCTAGTTCCCATTGAAATCGCAAGATATGAAATCGATGCTCCCATCAAAAGAAAAAAAGATTTTGTAAAAACCCACGATGGATGAGTGTTTAATCTATGAGACCAAACCATCTCACTTAGGCAATAAGTAATTAGAAGAACTGTTGGTAAATATGTAAAAATTGGATAGATATAAGTTGTGATGAAGCTCATGACAAAATTATATCATATCCTGAAATAACATCATCCTCACTGTGCGGATTTCTATATAACTGTAAGTACTGTCCAAAAGGTGCTTTACAGGTGCCAAGGTTGCCTTCTCTAAGTTAAATTTACCCTTAATTTTATGAGCCTTTTTAAACGCCTCTATAATTTTCTGCTGTTTTCTAATACTGACTGATTTATATAGTGTAGAAAAATCAAACAGCGGGTCATCTTTTAATATTTTTTCACAGTGCTCTAGAATCGTTTCAACCTTCAAATTTCTTATACGAGAAATTTCATCAAGTGAACGCTCATCTAGGACTAGGTTTTTAGTAAGTTCAAAAGTCCCCTTCTTCTTTTCCTTTTTTACTGTTTTAGTAGAATCTTCTGGGTTGGTATTTTCTGCACCAATGCTTTTGAGAAAATTTACTTGTCGGTTTTTAACTTCTGCATTGGAAAGATCCATAAATCCCCTCACTGTGTTCGCAGATTTTTCTCGAAGTTCCTCATCGAATTCTACAACTTCATCACTAACCTTGAGCGCTGTGTCGTTCAAACCAATAATTCGAAGTCCATCAATCGATCTCACTCTGGAAAGTGCCACATACCCCATTCCCCTCTCAAATGATTTTGATAAGTCTACCTCTACGTAATCGAGGCTCATTCCTTGGCTTTTATGCACCGTTATTGCCCATGCAAGGCGCAGCGGGTATTGAGTGATTTCAGCCTTTACTTTGCCATCCTCTTCTATTTTCCAGCTAGCGGGTTCAACATCAATGATCTGCCCTTTATAAGTTCTTACAACCGGACCATTTTTCCCAATTGCAGTTACGGTTCCGAGAGTTCCGTTTACATAACCGACTTCGAAATTATTTTTGACAAACATGACTTTGGCGCCAACTTTTAATTTTATTTTTGGAAGTGCAAGGCAGGATTTTTTTAGTAAATCCACTAGCATGTCCCCTCCCCTTGAAATCATTTCAAAAGTTTTTTCATCTGACTTTATTTTTTCCAGCTCTTTATAGTTAATCATGTCCACATCCACATTATGCGTATAAAGTCTTGTCGGTGAAAAAGCGCCGTCTTCATCGGTGTGAGGCAGTGCAATTTTGCTTTGTAATATTTCAAAACTTTTTTGGCTGACATTGTTTGCACGAATTTCATTTAAAATGGAAATAGTTGCGTTGTCTAATTGGCGATGCTGTTCTTCGAGGTAACAAATTTTAAAATTTGAATTTTTCCATGCATCTGAATGGTATACAAAGTACCCCGGATCCTCATAGGAAGTCGAGACGGGAGGCAGCTGGAAAAAATCTCCACACAAAATAACCTGTATGCCACCAAATGGCTTATCATTTCTTTTAAAACCTTTACAAACTTTATCTACCAAATCCAATCGAAAATGGTGAAGCATAGAAATCTCATCAATAACCAACACTTTTACTTTTTCGAAGCGCTTCCATAAATATTGTTTTTCTTGAAGCGCTTCCACATCATATTCTGTCAAAACATTTTTTATACCCATTCCAGTCCACGAGTGAATAGTTACCCCACCAATATGTGTTGCGGCAATCCCGGTTGATGCAGTCACGCCGATCTCTACTCCTTTATTTTTGAGGTAGGAAATGTACTTATTTAAGACATAAGTTTTACCACTACCGGCTGGACCGGTAATATAAACGTTATATCCCATTTTTAAAATGTCTAAGGCTTGTTCTTGGGTCATGATTGTCAATTATACATCAAAACAAAATCGCCCCCTCTTGCGAAGTGGGCGATTTTGTTTCTAGATTAACTGTTTATTTAACTGCCAACTGATTAGATAACTGATAGTTTTCGTACGCAGTCGTTTTTGACCAACATGGAGAAGATGATGACCAAGGTGTCGGACCTTCTTCGTTGAAAAGGCGTCTGGCATAAGCCATATTCCCTTCCACTGAATAAATGTCGTACCCTAATTTCTTTGATCGTTCTAGGTGGTAATACTCATTGATTTGGAAAAGTCCAACATCCATGTTATTTACTCGTCCTCGAAGAACCGATCCATCTTTTTCGTATTGTCTGTTATGAGATTCACATGAGGCAATTTCTGCCATTAGTGGTTTGTCAGATGTAAAGTTCTTAACTTTCTCTTTTAAACTGTAGTTTTTATTGATGTTAAGGTTCGCTGTTGTTGTTGCAGTAATAGCGGTGGTTGTAGTGGCTTCTATGGGAGCAACCGGTTGGCTGTTACTCATGAATCCTGAAGCAAGCATCGCTAGTCCGATTGTAAGTTGTATAATAAGCCAATTCCTTAATTAGTAATGCGTTTGTCAGGTAAGGTCGATTTAAACGCTTGCACAATAAAACCACATGCTGTCATGTGGTATGTAAATATACTAGCACGGCTGAGGTCTCATGTCAATGATTTTAAGGAGTTTTTCATATAGAATTTACCGATTATATGGCTATAAATAAGGCTATAATCACGAAAAGTACGAAACCACATTTTCAGGGTTTTGCAAGTTGCTTGACGGGGCTGATGCTTTTGATATTATAATTGTAGTTAGATAGCTGAAATGCAGAAAGCCCTACTGCTACCATGCTTAATTGCAAGAGTGATGGAGAGACTGGCGCCCTCCCAGCTATAGAAAAACCCATCATTTGATGGGTTTTTCTATTTTATATCAATAATTGTCCATAGGATTTTTCCGAATAAAATTCTTTACTTCGCTGGAGGTCAGTTTTCCATACTTAATTTGCGGCTTAATCACCTCTTTTTTACCTTAGTCTTTGTAACTTTCGGTTTCGGAGGTAAATCAGGCAAATCCACATACCCTTCCGGATAAGTGATATTAATCGCAGGTGCATTTTGCGTTCTTTCCACTATTTTTGACCCTAAAATAAGGGCATAAGTGCTTAGAACTATGGAAACTAGCGATATTACTGGCCAAATGATTTTCCTCATAAAAGACTTGATTAAGTTATATAATTAGGTATACTATCCTCCACACATTAAGAAATCTTAAAATACTTATAAAATGGCAACGAAAAAAGCTGGAGGTAGCGCAAAAAACCTCACCGATTCTAACCCACAGTACTTGGGTATTAAACTCTATGCAGGAGAAAAGGCTTCTGCTGGGGCTATCATTGTACGACAGCGTGGTACAAAGATCATGGCTGGTAAAAACGTAGGAGTTGGATCTGATCACACCTTATATGCAAAGAAGGAAGGGATTGTAAAATACGGAACTAAACGAAAGATAAACTACGACAATACGGTTTCAAAGAAGAGAACAGTAGCGGTAGAGTAAAGAAAAAAGAGCGATCGAAAGGTCGCTCTTTTTTTTGTTGTTATAACCAATTAAAAAACCTCCCTATAACAGGGAGGTTTTTTAAACTTAAATCTGCTTACGCCGCTAAAATATTTACAGTGAAAGTAGCAGTCTTATCCTGAACCTTAACAGTCACCTTGTGTTCCCCCACCTCCTTTAAAGGCTTATCCAAAACAATGTGTTCTGCATCAATATCCAATCTAGTCTGCTCCTTCAAAGCTGGAATCAAAACATCCTTGTGAACTCCTGCAAATAAATGTCCCTTTGCATTAGCCTTTTCAGTCACCTCAATCTTTACACCATCAATCTGTTTTAAATTCTTGATCAAAAGGTCCTCTCGGATAGATTTCTGAGCCTTCTCTTCTGCCATCAATTTTTCAACACGAACCAAGGCAGACTGTGTAGCCTGTTCAGCAAGTTTGTTTGGAAAAAGGAAGTTAGCCGCATAGCCGTCAGCCACTGTTAATACCTGATATTTGTTACCGATTTTTGGAACGTTTTTAGTTAAAATTACTTTCATAGTTCAAAGATACTAACACTATTTAGATAGAATTTCAATAGCCTTCGCCATTTGGAGGTCTTTTTGGGCTTTTACGTCGTCTTCGGTGATTTTAACCTCTATGTCAGGGACGATTCCAACCTCTGAGATAGAATTTCCCTTAGGGGTAAGCCACCTAGCAACTGTTACCTTTAAAGAAGTGTCCGGAGTGATGTTTACAAGTTCCTGTACCGATCCTTTACCAAAAGACTTTGTTCCAACTAGTGTTGCTACGTCATTTTCCCGCAGTGCCCCTGCTAGGATTTCAGAGGCCGAAGCCGATCCACCGTCAATTAGAATTACAATTTTTGGAAACTTCTTACCTTCAAAAGTGTTGTAGCCCTCACTACGAAGTATGTCTTCAGATCTGCTTTTTCCATAGCTCTCTCGAAGAACCACAGAACCCGCAGGTAAAAAGTTGCTGGCTATTGAAACTGCAGCATCAAGAAATCCTCCTGGGTTATTTCTAAGATCAATAATTAATTTGTCAGAACCAGTTTGTGAAAACTTTGTAATTTCCTTGTTAAACAAGTCATCTGAGTTCGCATTAAATGAATATAACTTGATTGTATAAATTCCAGTTGAAGTTGCGTACTTTCCATCAATGGTCGGCAAGTTAATAACATCACGAGTTACTTCGTAATTAATTGGTTTTGTAGAACCATCTCGAATTACAGTCAAGATAACCTTTGTTCCTTTTTTGCCACGAATAAGTGTAACGGCCTGATCTACAGATATATCAGTTGAAATAGTGTCGTTAATTTTGATGATTTTGTCCCCAGGCTTAAGTCCCGCCTTTTCAGCAGGAGAACCTGCGAGCGGTGCAATAACGGTCAAAATACCCTCTTTTTGGCCAACTTCCATGCCAATACCCTCGAAATTACCGTCTATTTGGGTCTTAAACGAGGCATTTTCCTGTGGGGTGAAGAATGTAGTATATGGGTCTCCCATAGATGAAACCATGCCTTTTATGGCTCCATAAATGCGGTCCTTGTTGGTGGTAACAGCGGTGGTTGTGGCAATGCCGGCTGTAGTTGTGCTTGTGTGTGTCGGTACATATTTTTCATTAATTAAAGTCCAAGCCTTCCAGAATATTGCAAAATCAACATCAGATACCGCATTGGTTTGTCGAGCTTCGGCGTTTGTAGACTTTCCAGAGATAAAACCAAAGCTAAAAACAGAGACTAGAACAACAAAGGTGACAAGCTTTTTAATAGAATTGTTAGAGGTTTCAGATTGCATAGAATAGCAGTATATTATAAAGAAATGTATAATGCTAGGAATAAATATATGAAAGCAAATCCAGTATACCTATATGACACATTGTCTAAGGAGAAAAGAGAGTTTTCCCCAATTAAAAATGACGAAGTTTCAATGTATCACTGTGGTCCGACTGTTTACGACTATTTACACATAGGAAACTTGAGGTCATTTTTGCTTGCCGATTTTTTACGAAGGGTTTTTGAATTCAATGGATATTCGGTTAAGCAAGTAATGAATATTACTGATATTGGACACTTAACCTCAGATGGGGATAGTGGTGATGACAAGATGACCAAGGCCCTAATAAGAGAAGGAAAAGAACTGACTTTGGAAAATATGAAGACTTTGGCGCTGTTCTATTCGGATGTTTTTAGGAATGATTTGAAAAGTCTGAATATCATAACTCCAAATTTCCTACCGATGGCGAGCGACCATATAAAGGAGGATATTGATTTAATTTCCAAGCTTTCGGAGAAGGGTTTAACTTATAAAACTGCAGATGGTTTGTATTTCGATACTATAAAATATCCAGAATATGGAAAGTTGGGTGGAGTTTCAGTCATCGATGAAAAAGAATTGCAATCTCGCCTCGCGCAAAATCCAGAAAAAAAGGATCCTCGAGATTTTGCCCTCTGGAAGTTTAATGATGCATTAGGCTATGAAGCGCCTTGGGGCAAAGGCTTCCCTGGCTGGCACATTGAATGTTCCGCGATGTCTATGAAATACCTTGGGGAAAGTTTTGATATTCACACTGGTGGTATTGATCACATCTCCGTACATCACAATAACGAGATTGCTCAATCTGAAAGCGTGACAGGAAAGCCGTTGGCTAATTATTGGCTCCACGGGGCATTTTTGAACGTTAAAGACAGTAAAATGGCCAAATCCTCAGGTGGTTTTATCACTTTGAAAGACCTAATCGAAAAAGGCTATTCCCCTCTTGATTATCGATACTTGTTGTTGACTGCGCACTGGTCTACTTCCTTAAATTTTAGCCTCGATTCATTAGATGGTGCAAAGTCTGCGAGACATCGTTTAGTTAAACATGTTTCAGAACTTAAAGAAGGCGCTGTTGATTCAAAACAAGTTGAAGACTTTACTGCAATTATAAATAACAACCTAAATATGCCAGAAGCGGTTTCATTTATCTGGCAGTTGTTAAAATCTAATACATTAAATGCTTCAACTTTGGCAGAATTTGATAAAGCGCTTGGACTAAACCTAATTGAAGAAGCTCAAAAGAAGAATGATGCAAACGGTGATGTTTCTGATGAAGTAAAAACTTTAATAAAATCCCGTGATGAAGCTCGCACCAACAAAGATTGGAAAAAATCAGACGAACTTCGCGACGCCCTTGTTAGCCTTGGCTACGAAGTTATCGACACCCCCGATGGTACACAAGTAAAAAAGAAGTTATAATATAAGAGCCGCGCTTTATAAGACGTTGCGCGGCATAATTTCGCAAAATTACATATGAACATTTTTTTATTTTCAATACATTTTTCTGCTTTAGCATTAGGCGCAGGGTCTGCATTTATTATCGATTTATTTTTCGTGACTTCTGCAAAGACACGCATTCTCTCTACCCGCGATATTAAAATGATTTTTAGATTGAATTTTGCTGCATTAATTTCAGCTGTGATTGCTTTGGTTACAGACGTTAGCATAATTTCCTTCCAGGTTATGAATGCTTCAGGAAATGGATTTTCATATTGGTTATTAAAACTTTTGCTATTGTCCATCGTTTTCTTGACAGCACTTTCTCTTCGAAAAATTCACCTACCTTTACTTTTCCGACATCAAAAGCACAATGCTCATCTTTCCGATAGTTTCATCTATCATAGCGATGCCCTTATTAATACTGTGATCGTATCCACTGTTACTTGGATATCAGCTGTTATGGCTACTACTTATGAATATGTTGCTAATGTCGGAGTGGTGCCAACTCCATTGTCATTTTTAATTTTGTATTGTATAGCACTGTTTATTTCTATCAAGCTTTTCACCGCTCTTAAGGGGAAAATCACTAGAATACACCTTAAAAAGTAGATATACAGAGCTATTAACAGTTTGTGAACAAAATTCATATTTTCTTTATCTTTACTTAAGGTGTAAAATGTATGCATGAGTAATCCTGCATCTTTCAAAAGAACGTACAAAACTATCGAATCTACTTTGAATGTTCGGAATAATTTACGTGTTCCCCCTCACAACCTTGAGGCGGAAAAAGCCGTCCTTGGATCATTGATGATTCGAAATCAGGCTTTTAATGACATTCTCGATATCATTAATGAAGATACTTTTTATAGTGAAAAGCACAGATTGATTTTCCGAACGATGAATGATCTTTTCAATTCACACAGTCCGATGGACTTGGTTGCAGTTAAAAACCTTTTGGATGAAAAGCAAATATTAGATGCGGTTGGTGGTGCTTCGTACCTCGCAGAACTTGTGCATGTCGTGCCTTCTGCAACAAACCTTGAACACTACGCCCAGATTATTCAGAAAAAATCGTACATGCGAAATCTGATTTTGGCATCAGATCACGTGGCACAATTAGGATATGACGAAGTCGGCCACCTTGAAGAGGTTCTTGATCAAGCCGAAAAAAGAATTTTCGAAGTAACGAACAAAACAAGTTCTAAAAAATTCAGAGACATCAAGGATGTTTTAAAAGGTGTTTGGGAACAAATCGACAAGATTCACAATTCAGGTGGCGAATCGGGACAAGGTGTACTTTCAGGCTTCTCTGAACTTGATTCAAAAACTGCAGGTTTCCAAAAATCAGACTTAATTATTATCGCCGCTCGACCATCAGTCGGTAAAACTGCCCTTGCTCTCGACATTGCTCGTAACGCTGCGGTTAAATACAATATCCCTGTTGGAATCTTCTCTCTTGAAATGAGCGCCGCGCAATTGATTAATCGTATGCTTTCTGCTGAATCTATGGTTGATTCATGGAAAATGCGTACTGGAAAATTGTCTCGTGAAGAAGACTTTGCCCAGATTGGTGAAGCAATGGCACGCCTTTCTAAGGCACCGATTTACATAGAAGACACACCGGGAAATAATATTCTAAAAATGCGAAGTGTGGCGCGACGCCTTAAAAGCGAAAAAGGACTTGGTCTTATTATTGTCGACTACTTGCAACTTATGGTTCCAACACAATCCGTAAAAAGCGACAACGTGGTTCAACAAGTAACCGAAATTTCGCGATCCTTGAAACACCTTGCCCGAGAATTGGACGTACCAGTGATCGCCCTTTCCCAGCTATCCCGTGCCGTTGAACAGCGTGGTGGAAAACCTCGTCTTTCGGACCTTCGAGATTCGGGTTCAATTGAACAGGACGCCGATTTGGTTATGTTTATTCACCGAGATGAAAAACAAAGTAATGAACCAGGTGCAGCTCCTGTTACAACAGAAATTTTGATTGAAAAGCACAGAAATGGTCCTACAGGTTCATTGCAATTATACTTTAATAACAAGATTACCAGCTACCAAAACGTCGAGAAAAAGGACTTTGGAGATTTCAGTGAGCACATGGGAATGGAACCGGGGATGTGATTTTGAAATTATATGTCTTCTATCGACAAACTAACCGAAATATTTCGAAAGTTTCCTGGTGTCGGTCCGCGTCAGGCTAGACGCTTTGTATATCACCTGCTTTCAAGAAATGATAATACTGCCAATGAGATAGTTGAAAATATTAGCAAGTTAAAAAACGACGTGGCACAGTGCAAACAGTGTCAGAGGTTTTATACTTTAAAAAATCCTGGAACGGATGTTTGTGGAATTTGTGCAGATCACAATCGTGAACAGCAGATTCTTATGATTGTAGCAAGAGACGTTGATCTGGATAATATGGAGAAATCGAGGGCGTTTAATGGCTTATATTTCGTATTAGGTGGAAATGTTCCTATTCTTGAGGAAAAGCCTTCATCTTTTATTAGGCAGGTAGAGCTTTTAGAGAGAGTTAAAAATTTAAGTTTAAAAGAAATCATTATTGGAACAAGTGCCAACCCAGAAGGCGAAAATACGTTTTATTATGTACAAGGATTACTTAAAAAGTCTTTAGGGGAAAATGTAAGAATTACTACTCTTGGAAGAGGTTTATCTACTGGAACAGAATTGGAATATTCGGATGCAGATACGATCAAGAGCGCGATGATGAATAGAAGATAAAATAAAAAGCCCTCAAATGAGGGCTTTTTATTATTTGATGCTTGAGATTTTTACCTTAAAATGTGGCTGTCTGTGACCCTTTCTTGAAGTTCCTGATCGGCTCTTATTTTTGTATTTGTAAATGATTACCTTAGCGTTTCGTCCGATTTCCATAAGTTCACCTGTAACAGATGCACCTTTTACAGTTGGATTTCCTAGAACTGTTTCTGCACCGTTTCCTGTCATTAAAACCTGATCAAAAGTAAGCTTGTCGCCTACCTTGTGTTCACCTGCAATCTTTTCGATTTTAAGTGTAGTTCCTTCTGATACTCGGTATTGCTTGCCACCAGTCATGATAATGGCAAAAGAGCCAGTATTTTCAGGGGCTTTCATCTCTACCTTTTTAGCCTTTGGGGCTTTCTTTGCGATTGTTTTTTCAGTTGCCATAGTGGGAGACAGTATATGATAAAACACTATAAATTACAAGGGGGATTATTCCCCATCATTTTCATCCGGCTTTTCCAATGTCAACGGCTCTATCCCCATCGAAACCTCCTTCTCTGTAATCCTAAACACATCCTTATCAATCTTCTTAAACTCTCCATAGGCCTTCGTATAATGGCTCACAGACGTGCTCATAGCCTTCCCCAACGACTGCATATATTGATCATACGCCGACAGATGCTTGCCCAATTCCCCCACTCTTTTCCTAATATCCTTTGCCGATTCCTCGATTTGAAGTGCCTTTAAGCCCTGTAAAACGGTCTGTAGGAAGGCCAAAAACGAAGTTGGCGACACAATACACACATGCTTTTCCTTGAAGGCGTATTCGATCAAATCTCGAGTATTTACCTTTACCGAACCAATCTGGGCAATCAAAAGTTCATAGTAAATTGCCTCATGCGGAATAAACAT
The DNA here is from genome assembly GCA_037131455.1 of bacterium. Taxonomy (GTDB): domain Bacteria; phylum Patescibacteriota; class Minisyncoccia; order Phycocordibacterales; family CAIZLB01; genus JBAXAB01. The sequence goes on from JBAXRA010000001.1 coordinate 11,121, forward strand.
AAAAGCAAATTCCATGGTGCCTTCATCGGGTTTGATGTATTTACTAGTTTCATCAATTCTATTTTTTAAGTCATTTCTAAAAGCCTTCTCTAATTTTTCTCTTTCAACCGGATCTTTTTCTTCGGACAATCGATTGTAGTTTTCAAGACTGAATTTGGAGTCGATAGGTATTACTTTGTCCTTTACAAACACAACCGCATCAACAATCGTGCTGTCTTTGAATGGATATTGCATTTGAAATGATCCAGAAGGTAAAACATTCTTTAAAAGTGTTTCCAAAAAGTATTCCCCTAAAATTCCTCGCTGTTTTGGATTTTTTAAAACATCCTGTAATGATTGCAATTGATCAGCAAAACCAACCACCTGCTTGTTCGTTTCATCAAGCCTCGTCAACTTTTCAGTGATATCTTTGATCACCTTAAAAGATTCATTCGCTTGTGTCTTGAACGATTCTTGTACCATCCTAGTCGTATCACCCATCTTGCCATCCACGGTTCGTGACAACTCATTTAACTGATTTGCAAGTAGTTGAAATGCTACCCCATCTTCATTTTTAGGTTTCTTTCTTAATGCAATAACCACATTGAAAACAATCGCGATTAAGGCTAGAATGAGAAGTATAGTATTAGTCATAACGCATAGTATAACAAAATTTATATGAGCTTACACGAAGAAATAAAAGGACAGATTAAAGAGGCCATGATGGCAAAGGACGCAGTTCGCCTAACTACCCTTCGAGGGCTTGTTAGCGCTTTTACAAATGAACTGGTTGCCACACAGCGTAAACCACAGGATTTTCTAACAGATGAAGAAGTTTTGGCCGTAATCAAACGAAATGTTAAACAACGAAAGGATTCAATTCAGCAATTCACTGACGGAGGCCGAGCGGACTTAGCAGTAAGCGAGCAGGCTGAACTTTCAATATTAGAGAAGTTTCTTCCTCAAATGATGTCACGTGACGAAATCAAAAGGCTGGTAGAGGCTAAAAAGGCTGAACTGGGAGAAGTTAATCAAGGACTACTTATGAAAGCGATAATGACAGATCTTAAAGGTAAAGCGGATGGCGCAGATGTGAAGGCTGTGGTTGATGGACTGTTCACATAAGAGTATACTTTGGTTCGGGATATGTTCCCGTTTTCATAAAAATTTAACCACCAAAGGAGGTGAATTAGAATGGCGAATAGACTTACAGATAGAGCAGGTCGGACCGATGAAGCAGAAGAAGCGGATGCCTTGAGGTGGGAAAAACAGCGTCAAGAAACAAAGCCTCATGATCGACCCTGTAATCATGAATGTGCCAAATGCAAAGTGCATCATGAAGAGCAACTACAACTCTGGACGGAGGAAAATCCGGGCCCAGTCCCCTGTCTTTGATTCCTTGGCACCACACTACCCCCTCGTCCGCAAGGACTTGGGGGTAGGTTTGTTTTTACTTTTTAATTTTTGAAGAAGTAGCGTGTGTTGATGTAGCAATTTTTAAAGTCGAACTTGCCACCTTTGCAGTACCCGTGACCTCTGTTGGCGCCCCTTCCTGAATCGAAAAAGTGATCAGTATTAAATAGCTCACTCCCCAAATGATAGACATCGAGACGGCTAATCCAATCAAGTGAACAACCATAGCCTTAATAGAGATTTTTCTTAAAAGTTTCGAGAAATAATCCATGGCAGGATTATAACGTATTCTTCAAAAGTCAGCTAACCACGCTAAAAAAGTTTGTAATTTTATCAACAGTATGTTATTTTAATTTTGGGGTTAGGAATCATGCGTGTGGAATATCGCATGGTGATAGTACAACAATCAGATGAGGAAAACATCATGAAAAAGACAATAGCGTTGCTCTTGGTGGGGACGATTTTAGCTGGCTGCATCATTGCAGTCAACAGCTTCTCCGGTAAAAGCATAGCCGTGGTCTCGTTGGTAGGTTTGTTTATTTTGGCATTGTTCCTTGCGAACATCCGTGCCAAGGAAATCAAAAAACAGCGAGAAAACATTGAGCAGGAGCTCGAACCAATTCGGAGGCAAATTGATGAAGCCACCACCGCGCTATAACTCAAACACCCGACCCTGGCTAGAATGCAGGATCGGGTGTTTTCGATTTTCCTTTCCTGTCCTCCTATCGCTTTGACCACTGAGGAGCCTTTCGAGCCTTCTTCAGACCGAACTTTCGTCTTTCCTTCGCTCGCTGATCTCGTGTAAGAAAACCTTCTTTCTTCATAGTAGTTCTGTGAGATGGAGCGTGGATGATAAGCGCTCGTGCAATACCGTGTCGGATAGCCTCTGCCTGACCTGCCATTCCTCCACCGATAGTCTTTGCAATTACCGCAAATTTTTCTTCTGTTACTTCTGTAAATTTTTCTAGGGACGCAAGTGCCACCTTCTGCAAGTTAGACACCGCAAAGAATTCATTCAAAGCCTTTCCGTTTACCGTAATAGAGTTTTTTGATGCAGGAGTAATTCGAATTCGAGCAATAGCTGTCTTTCTTCGGCCCACGGTTCCGATGTATTTGTCAGTAGCCTTTTTTATTGTAGTTTTTTCTGCTGTCATATATTATTATTCGCTGATTTTTAAATTAAGCATCATCTTTGATCGAAGCTTGTTTGAAGGAAGCATTCCGTATACTGCTCGTTTGAAAAGTTCGATATGACCCTTTCGTACAGACAAGTCAGCAAGACTTTCATTTTTTTGTCCTCCTGGGTATCCAGAATAAGTAACGTATTTCTTGCCCTCCTTTTTAGCATTAGAAATGTCGGCCTTTGAAGTGTTGATGATTTCAACTTCAACCACAGCTACCTTGTTTCTCTCATAAGTAGGAGCGTTTTTACCCATAAGAATCATAGCCGCCTGTGAAGCGATTCGGCCGATCTTTTTATTTTTTGCGTCGATTACGTGTTTCATAAAGGTTTGACTATACTAACTCAACTACCGCCATTTTACTAGCGTCAGATGGTCGTTGATTCATTTTAATAATTCGGATGTAACCTCCCTTTCGGTCCGCATATTTCTTTGCAATTACATCTACAAGCTTGCCTACAATCACATTGTTTCCCATTCGGCCTGAAACCAATCGTCTGCTGGCAAGAGTTGCACCCTTGGCATTAGTGATAAGTTTTTCAGCGAAAGGTCGAACTTCTTTGGCCTTAGCCTCAGTTGTTGTAATTTTTCCTCGTAGGAATAATTCACGTGCAAGAGATCGGAGCAATGCAAGTCGCTGATTTTTCTTTCGTTTTAGTTTTCGGTTGGCGTTGTGATGTCTCATTGTTTTAGTATTACGCTTTTAAAGAAAGGCCCATTCCCTTAAGAACTTCCTTGATTTCATCCACTCCCTTTGCTCCGATTCCTTCGAATTCTAGAATGTCCTTCTCCTTCTTTCGGATAAGTCCACCAACGCTTCGGATGTTTGCTGAAACCAAAGAGTTCATAGTTCGGTTTGATAATTCTAATGATTCAATTCTTGTTTTAAGAACTTCTGACATTGCCTCGTCGTCTTCTGCAGAGTGTTTTTCATCATCAGATGAAACTGATTCAGTTTTTGCCTTCTTGAACTCTTCAAGCTCGTCTTCTTTGAAACCAACGATAGCCTTAAGTTGTGTGATCATGATTTCGATAGACTTTTCAAGAGCCTCTTTTGGAGAAATTGTTCCGTCAGTCTGGATAAATAGTTTCAATTTGTTGAAGTCTGTTCGGTCACCAACTCGCATCTGCTCAACATCATAGTTGGCCTGAACAACTGGTGAAAAAGCAGCATCAAGATTGATAGCTCCGATTTCAACTCGGTCCTTTTTCAAAAGTTCCTTTGGAACGTATCCGATTCCCTTTTCGATTGTAAATTCAGCGTCAAATTCAGTATCCTTGTCAGTAAGAGTACAAATAGTCATATCAGGATTAGACAAAGTAACCTGTCCTGGAAGCTTGAAATCAGCTCCTGTAACCTTCTTTGCGCCCTTTACTTTTACTGTAACAGTCTGAACTTCATCAGATGTAATGGCAAAACGTAGTTTCTTAAGGTTTAAAATGATGTTGATAACGTCTTCTTTAACACCCTTGATGCTAGAGAATTCGTGGCTTACACCTTTGATTTTAACACTTGTGATTGCTGCACCTGTAAGAGATGAAAGGATGATTCTTCGTAGAGAGTTTCCCAATGTGTGACCATAACCAGGGTAAAGACCGTCGATTTCGTATCGTCCGATGTTTGCTGATTCCTCAACTACTCGAGGCTTTGATGGTAATAGAATATTGTTGTTTGACATAGCTTTTTTATATTTTAATTTAAATTTTTATCTCTTATAGAACTCGATTATTGCGCCTAGATCAAACATGAGTTCCTGACCTTCCATAGAAGGAGCTCGGAGGACGGAAGCCTTTTTGTCTTTCCATGCAAGCCATACTGGAACAGTCGCATTTTTAATTTTTTCATCAAGTGTTGAGAATAAAACAGTCTTTAGGCTGCCTTCTCGGATAGAAATTATGTCGCCTGCACTGATAGCAGTAGAAGGTACGCTGTTCTTTCGTCCGTTAAGCATGATGTGACCGTGAGAAACGACCTGGCGGGCCAGTCGTCTAGTCGAAACAAGCCCTGCTCGGAATACAACGTTGTCCAATCGGCTTTCTAGAGACGCGAACAAGTCGTTTGCAGGAGTGTGGCTCTTTTTATCAATAATTTTTTTAACGTAGTTTGAAAATTGTTTTTCAGAAACACCATACATAAATCGCATTTTCTGCTTTTCAATAAGTTGCTTTCCAAAGTCGCTTTTTGCGCCTCTGCCTCCTCCTTTACCACCCTTACCACCCTTTTCGCCTTTTTCAGACGACATCTTAAACTTTTGAGTTTGTGTTTTCTCAAAGATTGGGGCTCCTAGACGTCGTGCAATTTTGTATTTTGGACCTGTTTTCATATATTTTTAAAATTATACTCGTCTTGGCTTCTTAGGTTTACAACCATTGTGTGGAACGGGGGTTGCATCCTTGATAGCCGCTATATTAATTCCCTTTGAAATAAAGGTTCGAATCGCAGACTCTCGTCCAGAACCGACACCCTTAACCACTACTGCCACTTCTTTCATTCCCATGGCAATTGCCTTATCGGCAAGGACTTCTGCGATCTTTGCAGCCGCAAAAGGAGTACCTTTCTTGGCACCCTTAAAACCTAGTGAGCCACTAGTTGCCCATGTTAATGTATTTCCCTTTGGATCAGCAAGAACAATTTTTGTGTTATTAAAAGTAGATTGAATATTCAAAATGCCCGTATCCATACGTCGTTTAGCAGCGGCATTTGCTGCCTTTTTTACTTCCGCTGCGTCTTCTTTTTTTACAATCTTTGTCTTACCCATTGGTCTTGCTTTTTATTTAGTAGTTTTTAATTATTTCAGTTTTATTTCTTGGTTTCCTTCTTTCGTCCTGATCCCATGGTCTTCTTGACTCCCTTCAGGGTTCGCGCATTAGTCTTTGTGCGCTGTCCTCGTGATGGAAGGCGACGAGCATGTCGAGAGCCTCTGTATGATTTGATATCCTTTAGACGCTTGATGTTTGTGCCCACTTCTCGTTTTAAATCAGCCTCAAGGGTCAATGTTTCAATAATAGCCTTAATTTTTGTCTCATCATTTGCTGTAAGGTCCTTAGGGCGTGCTGCAAAATCAACACCTGCCTCTGTGAGGATCTTTTGAGCACGAGAACGGCCAATGCCGTAAAGGGCTGTTAAACCCATCTCGATTCTCTTGTCTTCTGGAATTGTGATACCTAGTACTCGCATGATTTAGTAAAATTAAATAATATTATATTAACCCTGTCGCTGCTTGTGACGAATGTTGGCCTTGCAAATAACATAGACGTAACCCTTACGTCGGACTACGTTACATTTTGCACACTTTTTCTTTACGGATGATTTGACTCGCATTTTTTTAAACAGTGGAAGATATCCTACTATATTTAGTATTATAAGTAAAGCGTTTTTTGTTGATAATAAAGAATCTAGACACGTCTCTCGATTCTGTGAGTACTGCCGTACTGGTCAAGAAGCACCGTTACCCTGTCGCCTATGAAGACCTTGATTCGGTTTTTCTTCATTTTACCGCTCATATAAGCCCTTATTTCCTCATTTGTATTATTAAGTTGCACCTTGAATTGGGTGTTCGGGAGTGCTTCTACTACCACACCTTCTACGTATTGTTTTTCCTTTGGATTTGTTTCGGTCATTTGGTGGACTTATATACTAACACAGAATTAATTATTTTCAATTTTAACATCTATTTTATTGATGCTTGCTGGGACAGTTTTAACCCACCAAGGCCAAATTTCTAAGTTTACCGCCTCTACCCCTATTTTATTTTTCAAAAGTTTTTGCGCATTATCATAACCAAGTCCAGCAATCTCCTTTTTTATAACATCATCACTTAGATCGCTTGTAATTGTTGTTGTTCCAGTTAAGGTTGCCTTTATTTGGCTATTCTTAGTAATGCTGCTTAGTTTCAAGTCCTCAGGCAAAGTCAGTTTGATACTAGACGTGTCGATTAAGATGTCATTTTTGTTTTCAGATGAAAAATCTATGTCCAAGTTTCTATTTGTTTGTATTTGAATCGCCAAATCAATTTTTTTGATCAATAAGACAGAAATGTCGAGAACTGCAGTGCTTGTGCCATCAACAGATATCAGTTCTTGGGTTCCACCAGGAATTATAATGTAATCATCAGGTTTCTGCGCCGTAATCTGTTTTTCAGCACTTTCTAGAAGTTTTGCATGAATACTGTCTAATACATCAGGACTAACCGTCACCTTTGAACGTGGAGATGTGCCCCCCGCAACCTCAGTTTTCCCTTTTGCATAAACCGTTTTGTACTTGGCTGATGATTTTAATCCAGGAAAGGTAAAATTCTTAATACCTACGTTATATGAAGTGCCGTCTTTTTCAGCCACAATTTTCGCATCTATGGAGCCAGGTGAGGCTGTTTGACCAGGAACCGTTACTTTGTCAGTCAAGAAAAATATTTTTCCGTCAGTTGATTCTAGGCGGGTATTCTTAACTAGAATTTGTGGATTTTTTGAGTAAGAATTGTATATCGTCACAGTTCCTGTTGATTTTGTACCCAAGGCCTTAGTGCCTGTTGCGACGATTATCGCCTCTTCAGGGATGTCTTCATTCAGGGACATAGTCAGAACGTCGTAATCTATAGGGTTGGTGCTGGTCGAATTGTGTGAAAGATTAAGATCCATTGAAACTGAGATGGGCTTTTTACTGGCCACAATTGAGGCGGTTGCTGTGGCGAATTTTGATACAATAATAAGTGATAAGACAACAACACAAAAAACAGCGACCCCCCATATAATTTTTGACTTAACTTTTTTCTCTTCTCTGTTAATAATTTTCATCAGATCCCGGGTGTCTTTTTCTAAAGTTTTCTTTTTTACATGAGTAGGTTTGTCTTCTACGCTGATGCTTAGAGGTACATTTCGGATTGAACGCTTATTTGGTGGAATAATATCTGAGAACTTTGCTGGCATGTTTCAATTATACCACAATCTGATTAAATAAAGTGACTGGAATTTCCTGATCTCCGTAGAAAGGTAGTAGTCTTGTAAACATTTTTGCGATTTCAGTTTGCCCCGCGTCAATTCCATAAATAAATAGTTTTGTATTGGGACCTGGAGTTCTCGGAATTTGGTTAATTCCTTGCATGACTGCATTTGACCAGTCCTTCCCGAGTCTATGAAGAAGTTCTAAGACCAGATCTCTTGATTCGGGTTTTAACTTGTCGCTCATAAAAAGATCTAGAAGCGACTCAGATGCAGAGTGATCAGAGTTTGTGTGAGCACTAAGTGCATGTAGGGCCTCTTTGTAGCCAATAGGTAGAGAAAGGATGTTTAGGCTTGTCTCGCTATGAAGATAAAGCACTTCTGTGACATACGAACAGAAATTTACGATTATAATGTTCCCATTTTTTAGAAATGATAGATCACTAATAGATTTTTTTGTGAATTCAGAAGTAACTTTGGCTAATGATTGAAATACAATTTTTGAAGCTTGATGGTTTACAGATTTTATGGCATCCAAAATTAGAGTGTTGAAGCGCTTGTTCATATAGCAATAGTAAACTGAGGCTTTGCACAAAGTTGCACGCTGTTTATTGATACTTGTTACAGGATAACCGTTCAAAGAGACATGCGAAATCTCTTTTTCGATAAGCAGGAGGTCTTTTGAAGATGAAAATATGTCTGGGTTATTGGCTAAGTTTTCAGTTGCAGAGTCCAAAATTAAACTTTCTGCAAAGATTATAGGTTTTGGGCTTTCCTTTGAAACTACGGAAGTTTGGGAAATGTACCATGACGGAGAAATTACCACCTTGCATTCGGTGATATCGTAATTTAAAAATTCTGGTTTAGTGCACCAATCGCGAATGTCTTTCGCCAATTCTTTTAGAAGAGTAATAGTTAAATTTTCTCTATCGTTCACATCACGCCCTGTTTTTTTATCAGAAGTAAAAAGAGAATTCTTTCCACCAGAGGAAATGTTTGCCGAGACGTGGCAGTCATCAATAAAAAATGTGAGGTTCGCAGGAATTCGCATACGCAGAATATTATACCAGAGAAATCCTATTCAAGCACAGCCTTTATTCGACGTACACCTGACGCTACCGCTTCTTCCTTTGAGATTTTAAACTTACCTAGTTCATTTGTATTCTTAACATGCGGACCTCCACAAAATTCTTTTGAAAATGCCGCTTCGATTGAGTCGCCAATGTAGTAGACGGTTACCATATCTCCATACTTATCACCAAAAAAGTGCAGTGCACCAGTTTTTTCTGCATCTTCAAGTGTCATTTCGACAACGCTTACTGGCAGAGATGCTTGAATTTTCTTATTTACGATATCTTCTACTCTTTTTTTCTCATCATCTGTCATTTTTGTAGGGTGTGTAAAGTCAAAACGCAGTCGCTCTGCGGTGATGTTGCTACCCTTTTGTGAGACATGATCACCCAAAACCGTTCGTAAAGCTTGGTGTAATAAGTGCGTAGCGGTATGGTACCTTGTTTCCATTTCCCCATGCCCTCCCAATCCCCCCTTAAATTTCTGTTCTGCACCCGACCGTGAGATGTCCTGGTGATGCTTCATTTCAGCATCAAATTCAGCACGATTCAAAGTAATGTTTTTTTCTCTACACATTTCTTCTGTAATTTCTACTGGAAAGCCATAAGTTGAAAACAATATAAAAGCATCTTTGCCAGTTAATGAACCACTTTCGGCGAATTTTTCAAATTCTTTTAGGCCATGTCTTAATGTATTTCTAAATTTCTGCTCTTCTTTGTCGATGGCGACTTTGATTGATTCTTTCTGATTGCCAACATTCGGATATACCTCTTTGTACTGGTCGACAATTGTATCTGCTATCCAAAAGAGAGAACTTTTCTTAAGTTTTAGAAAATCCGCAGAGCGAACAGCCCTTCGTATAAGTCTTCTTAGTATATAACCCTGATCAGCATTTCCGGGTAAAACTCCGTCAGCAATAAGCATGACTGAGGCACGCATGTGGTCTGCAATAATACGCTTATGCTTTACATCACTGGAAGGATTTTCCATAAAGGATTCAATCTTCTCAATAATCGGCATAAAAATATCTGTATCAAATACATTATTCTTACCTTGAATTACCATCACAAGTCTCTCGAATCCTCTACCGTCATCTACGTTTTTATTTTCAAGCTTACCGGTAATTTTTCCATTCTCTTTAGTAAACTCCATAAAAACATCGTTTCCAATTTCAACCACCTGCTGTTTTTCATCTGCTGACAAATATTCTTCTTTTGTCAGGCCATTATTTAAAGTACCCGTCACGTCATAAAACATTTCACAACAAGGACCTGTCGGACCTGTCCAGTCGTCTTTTCCCTTAACAGCTGGCCACCAGTTAGCATCTGCTCCCAAAAAGAAAATTCTCTCACCTGTCACTCCATTTTTTTCAAACAGTTCCTTCCAAGTAGTTGCAGACTCTTCATCCTTGGGCACATCAGCGTTTCCTTCAAAACAAGTTATGTAAAGCCTCTGAGGGTCAAGACCAAAGCCTTTTTCCTTGTTAGTTAGAAGCTCGTAGCTCCAATTAATCGCATCCTTTTTAAAGTAATCTCCCAATGACCAGTTTCCTGTCATTTCAAAGAAAGTAAGGTGTGTGTTGTCGCCGACTTCATCAATGTCATTTGTTCTTAAGCATTTCTGAAGATTAACAATCCTCTTTCCTGAAGGATGTTTTTCACCCATCAAATATGGAACCAAGGGTTGCATACCGGCAGTGTTAAATAGAACAGTAGGATCATTTTCAGGTACTAACGATGCAGATGGGATTTCCACGTGCCCATTTTCTTTGAAGAAGTTTATAAATCGCTTGCGAATTTCGGATGATTTCATTGGTGTTGATATTAACATAAACAAAACTTGACAGAAAGACTGCAAGAGTTGACTTTTTATTGAAAAAGTATTACTATATTTTCAGGATAAGTACACAAAAGGGTTATCCATCGCAAAGTTTAGAAAGTAATTTCTTTATTTTTTAAACCCTGCGATGGATTTTTTGACGCTGATAGTCGGCACAAAAAGACTTCGTAGTTAACCACAACCACCAACCAAACAGTACCCATGCAAAAACCCGCTCATCAAAGAAAACCGGAGGCGCCAACGCCTCCAACAGATAACAACCTCCTCTTGGACAAGTTCCGGAGGAATGCATCCCTCGGCGCAGGGCAGGTTCACCCGCCAGCGGAGAACGAGGAAAAAGAGATGGCAGGAGAGCCGGTCCACGCACACTAACATGGCCGATCAAAGCGATAAGGCGACAGTTCTACCCAAGGATGAACTCCCTCCTCCCGTCAAGGAGCTTCCTCCCGTGGAATTCGGGGACCTCTAGCCCCCCCCCTCACGCGTCAGCCCTCACCCGGCTGGCGCGTTTTTTTATCTACAACTTCGTCTCAGACTTTGTATACTTCGAATACCTTCCCTCCCTCTTCGTAAACGCATCCAAAGAATTATAGCTATAATTATAACCGTACTGCTTAGTTAATTTACTACCATCAACCGCAACCGGATAAGAATAAAACTTCCATCCACCATGCGAAGTCGGAATCTTCCCTCTAAACAAATGCCACATAATAAAAAATACAATACGAATCATCCAAGGTGGAATAAAAATCGGTTTCTTACCAACAGCCTTTGCCATATCACGTGACGTAACAATGGCCCCTGGCGGACAAATATTAAATACTTCATAATCCCCTTTCAAATCTGAAAAAGTGAACAGTTCAACAATATTGCAAACATCATCTTCGTGAATAAATTGTCGACACCATTTTTTGGTTGCAGGAACGAATGACACCATTGCAGAGACTAATCGGTGGATCCAATTGCCCTTTAATTGACCAGAAAGTGCCGCCTGAAGCCCAAATCGAACGCGCATGTACCTTCCACGAGTTCCAGTAATCGCCGCAGGTCGAACGATAAAAATCTGAGGGGCATGTTTGCCCTGAGACTTTGCATTTTCGTATTTCTTTTGAAGATGTTGCTCAACAACCTTCTTTTCAACCCCGTATAAATAAGTGTCTTCACGGAAAGGCTCAGATTCCTTTATAAAATGCTCTAAACTGTTATCAGGAAAAGCGCCATAACTTGAAACTGTAGAAAAATAAATTAGTTTTTTTACAGTTGGTAATTCAAAGGCAACCTCAAAAACATTGTCAGACCCTGTTACATTCCATTTCCACTGAGTGTCTTTTTTACCGTACATTTCACGAATTTGCCATGCGGTGTGAATAATCACGTCAGGTGAAAAGGCTTTAACCTGATCTTGCCAATTATTGTCTCCTAGGTTTCCTTGAATAAACTCAATTTTTGAACGATTAGGATTGTCTTTTGTAAGCCCAATTTCAGGTTCCTTGTCAATTAATAAAATCTTTTCAACGTCTGTTCGTCCGCTGAATTGATCTGCTAGCATCGCTCCGACATATCCTGCTCCTCCTGTAATAAATAATTTCATTTGGTTGATTATAAAGAATTATTGCCTTAAGCGCAAAAATAATGAACGAATGGTTTTTAAAACGATTACAAAGTCCATAAATAAAGTCTTATTTTTTACATAGTAGATGTCGTAAGCCAGACGAAGTTTTGTCTCTTCTAGTGATTGTGGGGGTAGCTCCTGGCTAACTTGTGCCCATCCAGAAAGCCCAGGCTTTAGTAGGTTTCGAATGTTGTAGTAAGGGATTTGCTCAGAAAGCTCTACCCCCTTGGCGTATATGTCTGGTCTAGGCCCAATTAGTGATAAGTCCCCCTTCAAAACATTCCAAAGTTGCGGTAGTTCATCAATGCTGGTTTTACGTAAGATTTTCCCCACTTTTGTAACACGCATATCTTCTTTACCAACCCAAACTCCGGCGTCGCTTCCCTGCATACTTCGAAACTTCATTACTTTGAACTTTCTATTTCCTTGGCCAATTCTTTCTTGGTAGACAAACAACGGCCCACCGTCCTGAATTTTAAGCGCAACCCACACGATTGGATAAAATATAAGTGAAATAACAAAGGCTATTCCTCCTAATACGATATCAATGACCCTCTTACCTAATGTATAAACACCTTTCGCCCTAGATGAAATATTTTCAATAAACCAATCGTGCTTTAGTGCAGAATATGGAATTCTGTAGAAAACGTGCTCATAAACATTGTACATCGGCACAAAATCTACGTTCATAAAGATGAGATCGAACAACTTTGGGGAAACATCTTTGATGCTCGCATGATCTAGATCGATGACAATCATGGATACTTCATTTTCTGTAACCTCGTGTTTAATAATATCTGGAATAGTGATTTTGTTTGTCGTATTCAAATCTATAATTCTAGAAAATTGAAAGTCATAATGAGGATCATTGTTTACTTCTTTAATAAGTTCCTCCATTTCTGAACCGGAACCAATAATAACCGCAGTGCGCTTCTTTCCTGGTAAAAGAAACGGATAAAAAACTAATCTCCATAATGAAATAATTAAAATAGAAAGAAGAAGGTAAATAAACAGATTTGTTTTCGGTGTGATTCCAAAATACGGTACAAAGTAGAAGAATGCAATAGCGACAAGGGCGTTCGCGATTTGAGACTTAACAATAACAGATGCGAGTCGTGACCTCAGAATGCTGTTATGCTTTTCATAAAGCCCAGAAATATAAAAAATGACCACTGATGCTAAAAATAGAATACTGAACGGGGCCAAGTGAGCCTGAAAAACTTCCCAGGATGGAAAATTAAAGCCTCGAAGATACAACATAAACCACAAAGATATACCTAAACAGGCAATGTCCCCAATTAAAAGGAGAAATGGTTCTCGCTTATTCGCAACTTTCATATTAATATAATAGTACAGCCAAAAACGGCCGATGACAACTTATGAAAATACTGTATGTAATTACGAAATCAAACTGGGGAGGGGCGCAGAGGTATGTCTATGATTTAGCTACTACTCTTTCTACGCAAGGCCATAGCGTATCGGTGGTTTTGGGAGGAAATGGTCTTTTGTCACACAAGCTTAAGGAAGCAGGTATTGAGGTTTTTAATATTGGTTCTATGAAGCGTGATATTCGTCTCATTGATGAAATTAAAACTTCTTTCTCTTTGTTTAACATTATTCGCAAATTTAAGCCTGATGTTGTTCATGTGAACAGTTCAAAGGCGGGTGGAATTGGTGCATTTATTGCCAGACTGCTTTTTGTAAAACGAATAATTTTTACAGCGCATGCTTGGGCCTTTAATGAAAATAGAAGTCACACCCAGCAGTTTTTTATTGGACTTTTACATTGGTTAACAATTATTTTTAACCATAAAACAATTGCGGTGTCACATTCAGTAAAAAATCAGGTGATGTGGATGCCATTTGTGAAGAATAAATTAACGGTCATTCATCCAGCAAGTCCTATTATTGATTTTTATACGCAAAAAGAGGCAAGAGAAAAAATTCTTGAGGTTGTGCAGTTTGACCATACGAAAAATACAAAGTGGATTGGGACAATTGCAGAACTTCATCCAGTAAAAAATCTTTTTAATGCGATCGAGTCAATTGATATTTTATTTAAAACAAATCCTGAAATTGATGCAAGATATGTCATTATTGGAGAGGGAGAGCTTAAGGAAAAACTTCAAAAATTCATTACAGAGAAGGGTTTGGAATCGAAAGTATTTTTAACTGGCTTTATGGATAATGCTTCTAAATATTTAAAAGCTTTTGATGTATTTATGCTCCCCTCTTTTTCTGAGGCTTTTGGGTATGTAATTGTTGAAGCAGGGATGGCTGAGGTTCCTGTTATTGCGTCAAATGTTGGAGGAATTCCTGAAACTGTGATTCCTGAATGTGGAATTTTGATTGCACCGAGGGATAAGAAGGCTTTTGCCTTGGCCTTGAAGATGACGTTGAATCAGGAATATGATGTGAGGCTACAAGCTGATAATTTTAAGAAGAGGATTGAGGAGAATTTTTCTTTGGAGGGGATGGTGGAGAGGACGGTGGGGGTTTATGAAAATAAGTAATTTAGATCATTTTCAACTTCTTCCCCACCTTCTCCAATCTCACAATCTCCTCTTCAATCTCCTTCAACCCCTCCAAGAAAAATTCAGGCTTTGTCGTATCAATTCCAATTGATTTGAAAATATCCTCTGGAGTCATACTTCCTCCGGCAGATAAAAACTTAATCACTGATTTTATAAACGTTGGATCCTTTTTATAACGAGCGTACATCGCCTTGCTGATAATATCCCCATAAGCATAACTGTAAACATAAAAATGATTTCGAATGTGTGACCACTGCACAAAGAAATATCCATCTAACTCATTCAACTTTACAGACGGCCCCATATATTTCGACATGTTTATGTTATGAAGTTCTGCCAAACGCTCCTTTGTAATTGAACCTTTCGTACGAACCTCGTTATGAATATCCACTTCAAAATTAAAACACGCAATTTGTCGAAAGACTGTAGAAATTGAATCTTGTACTCTCTTGTAATCAATTTCAAATTTTTCTTTTTCAGTAAGCTTTGTACTCAATGCTTCAACCCCAATATTTTCAAAGAAAGTACTGGCTACCTCAGCAGCGGAAATAGTATATTCACCATAAATCGCAGGTTGAGATTCTTTTGAAAGCTCACTATGGAAGGCGTGTCCCATTTCGTGTGCAAGGGTAAAATATGACTCAGTATTTGGAACATTATTCAACATTACAAAAGTTGGATTATTAAGCGTGCTTGAACAAAAAGCTCCTCCGCTTTTGCCTTTTTTAGGATATACATCCACTTGTCCATTTTTTAAAAAGCCCTGAAACAAATCCACAAATTTTTGGTCAGTTTTTTCAAGGGCAAAATTAAACAATTCAACACCTTTATCAAAAGATAATGGTTTCGCATTTGATTTTATCCCGACTGCTCTGTCTGCATATGATAAAGACTTCTCCTTTAAAACTTTTGCATGCAATCTGTAGAATCTCTGGCTAATTTTGAAATTTTTGGTAACAGTTTCAACCAAATTCTCAATACTTTTAACATCGTTTTGATACCCAATAATTCTAGCTTCGTATGGTTTAGTAAAACCCTTTAATTCATCAGAAGCCTTTTTGTCAGTTACAATTGCTGTCATTTCAGCTTCTGAAAAGTAACTAATTTCTTTTAACTTTTCCATTAATAATTTATGAAGTGCATAGCGATCCTTTTTTGGAAGACTACGAATCATGCCAGATGCTTCTGGGAGCGGTATTTCTTTGCCCTTCCACTTTATATTTTGAGAATTCAGTAATTTGTCAGAGTAATCATTCCACATACCACGTGAAGTGGTGCTCTTAATATTCAAAATTTTCTCTTCTGCTTCGGTCAATATGTACTTTGCTGTTAAAAACAATCTTTCAAGGAAAAACTTATATTTATGAAGGATTTTTGAAGCAAGAAATTCTTTTTGTTTTGAAGCAGAAATTTTTCCTAACTTTATTTCAAAGAAAATTATTTGGTTAAAAGCCTTTGTCAGCCTGTCTGTAAACAAATTCATTTTCGCCTGAGCTTCCTGATTTTGACTGTCTACTGCTAACAACAAGTGTAGATAATACTGTGGTTTTGCCGGCATGAATTCTGCATACATTTTTTCGTACTCGTCTAAAGTTTTAAAAAGCACATTTTCATCACTCAAATAACTCTCTTCCTTAGAATATTTCTTCGCAAAATCCTCACACGCTTTCTCCGCCATTTTCATATCAACCTCAATCTGAGGATCTTTCAATCCTTTTTTATAAAATAAGCTTTTAAAATCCCACTCTGTTTTGTATTTCATATTATTTAATTTTGCGAAATTATGCCGCGCCCCGTCCTTTTAAGCGCGGCGCTTTTTCTAGGTGTTTTTTAAATGCCGTTCCTGCCTTTGTTCTGTAATCGCAATATTTGCATTCCGCAGATTCTTTCGGAATTGCCTCACCATCCAAACACTTTTTAACATCATCCAGCGTTTTTTCAATCCACGAATTGTCTCCTGTATATGGAATAACTTTCATTTCAAAATCTAATCTGGCCTCGAATGAATGTCGAGATTCCTTTGTGGCATTGGCATAAACAAAGTAACCCGTACTTGAAACTTTGAACCCATTCTTTTCTAAAAGCCACTGATATACCTCCATTTGGCGTTTATAGCCTATCTGCCAGTCTGCATCGAGATTTACTTCGGAATCCTTGCTGGTTGACTTGTAATCGACAACAATAAGCTCCTCGTCCTTGTTAACCCAAACATCATCTACTGCTCCAAAGATAATTAAATTGTGCTTTTTGTCTACGTATTGCACTCCTACAAAGTTTTCTCTCCACACGTCTAAATCCTTATGGATAAAAGGTACGGCATCTATTTTATATGAAACCATAAGCGGATGTGCTGTTTTTGCTTTACGATGAATATCAAATTCTTTTTTTAAAAGATGATCAACTGCGCTATTCAAGGTAAATGGAAATGAATCAGGGCGAGAAACTCCCAATCGTCGATCTAGATAAAAACACCTTGGACACTCTAAAAACATATCGATTTTAGAGCGGCTCAATTTAAATGCCTCGTCAGCGCCTGGAATATATAGTTTCTTTTTATATGGGATAAATGCCATTATTTTATGATTTGATTAACTTCTTCTAAAATATTAAAAATAGTTTCTTTGCTAAAGTTCATCTTTTCCATAATATCAGTATGTTTATGTAGATCTCGGCAAAGTATAATGTTCTTATCAATAAGCATTCTCTTTTGAGTACTATCAAGGGCTGTAAGACATGTAATTGGATAGGATTTTGTGTCCTCAATCATGTCATGCAAGTTCCCTTCTTCGGGATATACCCAGCTTAGTAACTTCACACCATTACAAACCGCATATGTGATGGCTGTATCTGTAAATTTAGTATTTGTAATTAACCACCATTCTGAAGGTTTACGAACTACCCCTCCGTAGTCAAAAACATTTTGCTTAATATCGTTATAACGAGCACTGACGTAAAGCGCTACCTTCAAGTCACTCTTAGAAGCTGGGTCATTGTGGTATTTTACTTCACCCATAATTAATTTTTCAGAATTCCAAGCAACGAGATCTACCTCGTGTGGCACACAAGTTCCCATGACAATTTGTCCAGTCAGTGTTTCGTAACCCTGTGTCTTAAAAATCTCCGCAATATACTTTTCAAATGGAAATCCAGTTGGCCCAAGTTCAAAAAGCGATCTTTTTAGTGAGTACCTTAGTGCCGCGTCCCCTGCGTACTTTTTCAAGCATTCAAATGCTTCTCGATATAATTCAGAAACACCTATCTCTGAATGCTTTTTATCCTTTAAATGCTCCTCAATGTAATTTGCAACATCTGTCAGGACCTTGTCAGCAGAATGGCTTCCGGCACCAGCTTTAATAAGAGAATTCCTCAATTTATGAGGTTCGTAGAGTTCCTTTTCCCCGTCGGCTTTTACGAGTAAAACTTCCTTAAACATTAGGCTATGATACCACCTCCGAGGCATTTCTCGCCACTGTACAAAACCACAGATTGTCCGCTTGCTAATACCTGGGTTTTTTTGAACGTAATTTTGCCTGTATTAGGGTCAAAGTGACAGTCCTGTTTTTGTTGTCGATATCTAACACGAGCTTGAATATTTGAAGGGATTTCCTCTGAATTCCAGTTTACGTTGGTAAGTTGAGCTACTAGTGTAGAGCCATCCTTTTCATTGTTTAAAAAATTAGAACTACTTACAGTAATTGTATTCAAATATATATCTTTATTTAAAACGTACATTGGCTTGTCATTAGTGCCTGTTTGGTAAGCCTTAAAGCCAATTCTCTCACCTATTGTATAGAGAACTGCTCCGTCGTGCTCGCCGATTACATTTCCATCAATATCTAGAACATTTCCACCACTAGTCTGTATATTCTTTTTTAAGAAATCCTTCATATCAACATGTCCAATAAAGCAAATCCCTTGGCTATCCTTTTTATTAAAAACTGGGAGTTTGTTTTTTTCAGCAATTTTGCGAACTTTCGTTTTGAGTAAATGTCCAATTGGAAAAATCACTCGCGATAAATCATCTGCTGTCAAAGTCCACAAGAAATAACTTTGGTCTTTTGACGGATCCTTTCCTTCATACAAAGTATTATCCTTAACATTGGCATAATGACCAGTTGCAACATAATCAATACCCATTTTTTTGGCCAAATCTAGAAAACCACCAAATTTGATATGGCGATTACACATAATGTCAGGGTTCGGAGTTCTACCTTTCGAATATTCTGAAATCATGTAATCAACCACGTGTTTTTTGTATTCATGGCTTAAATCAAGGGTTAAAAAGGGTATATCAATCTGTGCACATACTCTCATCGCATCCCTACGGTCGTCCTTCCAGGTACATTCAACGTCATCTGGCTGCCAGACTTTGATAAAAACACCGGTGACGTCATAGCCTTGTTTTTTAAGTAGGTACGCAGAAACAGCCGAATCAACCCCGCCTGACATTCCAACCCAGACTTTTTTCATAGCGATACTATACTACTTTAAGTACTGATTTTTCAACCTCAAATGCTCCGCGTAAGTTATTGAAAAATGACTAGTCCCATCTTTATCATTCAGAAAGAACACATACTTATTCGGGGTAGGCTGTGCTGCAGCTAATAGAGTTTCAAGTCCGGGGTTTGAGATCGGTGTTGGAGGTAATCCTTTGTAATTGTAAGTATTGTAAAGTGAGTCAATTTTCAAGTCACTAAGTGTCAACTCGGCTGAAGTCTTCTGATTAATATACGAAAAAGTCGAATCAACCTGGAGCGCCATACCGTTTGCAATTCGACGCCATAATAAATCCGAAACAATCTTACGATCCTCTAGTGTGCGAACTTCACCTTCTAAAATCGAGGCCATTTTAACAATGTCTGCCAAAGAATGTCCCGAACTTGCAATCGCCGCATTAAATTCCTGGTTTTGTAAAACTTTCTGGTTAAAAGTATTCTGCATTTTAGCTATTACCTCACCTGAAGTGGCATACGGCATGAAATAATAAGTTTCTGGGAACAAATGCCCTTCATAATTTTTTGATGAACTTGCAAAATCCTCTTCACTTATGGCAGGAATTTCTGCATGGACTTTCTCGGCAATTTGCATAACATTTAACCCTTCAGGGATTGTTAACTTTATAGCTTTAAACCCACTATCGCCCGTCACAAGCCTTCTCACAACCTCATTCAAGCTAATTTTTGCCTTCTTTTTTCCATCTGCAAATTGATAAAATCCAGCGGCAATATTATTTTCAGAGCCTCTCATTGTCACAAGTGCTCGAAACAAAAATGGTGAATCTATTACACCTTCTTTTTGTAATTCACGCGCAACACTTGCCAAACCTTGTCCCTTATCCACTGTAACAATGATCTGTCCACCACGTTCAATTTTAAATGGAATAAATATTTTAGCAGCCAATCCTAAAGCCAAAATAATAAGCGCAATTAAAATTGCATAAATGATCAGTTTGTGTTTTTGAATAATTTGCATCATTTTTAAATCGGTAAGTCCGATGGAGCTTCTGCCTTCTTTGCTGTAACTCGGTTTAATGTAGGAGTCTTCGATACATCTCCAGGGAAATGGTAAATGGTAGCTAATTCTTCGGCGCTGAATACGGACAATCTAGGGTCAAACTTGTAGTCTTCTTTGTAGCCATAAGGTATAAATTCAGGATAGAAAAAAGACCGATGTCTGTACAAGTCAAAAAGTCTTTTCTTGTGTTCTATTAAACGTTTTTCACCTCCTATGAATTTATTAAATCTAAACTTGTCTGGGTCGATATCGTTTACACCCTCAAGACTGTTCAAATTTGTAACGTTGTATTGCTTGAATGCGTTTTTAATTCCACCAACTGTGCTTTTTCTTTCGGAACCCTTTTTTGCAATATAGACCGCTCGAATTCCACAATCAAAAGCTGTTTTTGTAATATTATCCTCGATTGCATCTGCAGCCTGTTTTTCTCCTTTAGTTAAAACAAATTGCCATGGGCTTGTTTTGTCCCCATCTACTTTTTGATCTCGTTTTGTAAGCTTTATAATATCTTTTTGTGCGGCGTGCCTCCAGTCTACGTAATCACCCTTATCCTTATCAAATTTATCCTTTCCGTGTGCACGTACACAAATCTGGATCCAAACCTGCTCATTCTTTTGAAGTGAGCCTAAAAATTCCATCATTGGGGTAATCGGATCAATTTTGAATTCATCATCAGGGTTATCCTGTAATTTGTAGGCAGTATAAGTTTTTATCGGAAGGTGAGATGCCTCTTTTTTTCTAATTTCAGTACCCCAATATTCAAAATTTTCAGGATCAAATGGAATATTATAAGTATAATCTCTGACTCCTATATCCTGAATTTCAATTTCAGGATACTGAGAATAAAATTGATTTTCAATAAGTTCTTTATACTTTGTCTTAGTCCACATGAAAAACCGAACTGATCCACCAATTGATGCAATCTCAAGCGAAAACCACGGTCTTGTTTCACCTGTCCAGTACCGCTTTTTAAATTCGTGATCTTTTCCTCCTTGAGATAATGAGTTAAGAAATAACTCCATGGCAACTGGAGATTTTGTGTTATTTTTTGGAATTTTTATTTCGAGGACTGTATACTTTTGTTCTGCATAATATTTCGCCTTCACGTATTTTTTCCAATCTTTTATAAACTTAGCACCTAAAACAGATGGAATGGCAATAATTGCAACCACATAGAAAAGCGTGAATATAAGTCCGGCTGAGGAATTTACGAGATCAGGTGTCATCGGGTTTATTTTAACCCAATCGAGACTGCATTACAACAATTATTTTACTTGAGTAAAATCAACCAAGTGGTATCGTCCTTCTTTGTCTTTTTTAAAGAATCGATTGTTCTGTAAATTAACAAGAATAGTATTTTCCTTTACAAATCTTTCCTTCAAAACCTTCTGGATAATTTCATCTTTTGGAAGTGGACCGTGCTTAGACAAAACCTTCTTGATAACGTCTTTAACAACACCGGATAGGTATCCCCACTCTGCAAGTGCATACAAACCACGTCCAACTAGAACAAAACGCTTGTCTTTGATTAATTCGTTGTGAGTCGTTGCGATATGAGCCTTCTTATTGAAAAGTTTCTCAATCAATTTAGCAATATCTCGGAAGTGAATTGGAGAACCGTGCTTTCGCATAGCCAAGAACGCAAAGTCTCGGATACCCTTTGTCTTTACATTTGGAGAAACAGTTTTACCCCATTCACCTAGTGGATTTTTGTCGATGTGCTTTGAAATGCGTAACCATCTGCGAGCAACCTCATCACTCTTGTACTTGTCGTTGACATCCTTAAGATTATCGAAAAACATCTGAATCATTTCTGCTTCAGGAACTAGATCATCATTTGAAAGAGACTTGTAAAGTTTTCGGAGTGCATCGTGGATTCTTTTTGTAAGATCCTGGTCAACGTGCCATCGGTGCTTGAATTCATCGTCTTCACGTTCTTTCTTGAAAGTAAGACCTACGGTCAATATAAATTGAATGTGGTTTTTTGTAGATTGATCCTTTGCCAAATGACTAAGCAAATCTTCTTCTGACACAAGTGAACCTAAGTCACGAATCAAAGTTTCAAGAGCAAGGAAAGAAGAGGCCTCGTCCTTGAATTGCTGAGACTTTCGAATGTTTGCAATAGCAGCATTTTCAATCTGGCGTACACGCTCTCGGGTAATATTATAGTCCTGACCAATGCCTTCCAAGGTCATGCGTTCTGCATTTTTATCAAGTCCGTATCTTTTGATCATGACAAGTCGAGCACGTTCGTGGAGTGACGAAAGAAGCTTTTTTACGACCTGTTTTGGTTTGAATGGGAGGGTTGCTGTTGCCATTTGATTAGTTATTTATGGTGTATTTTTAGCATAAATGCTGAATATCGTCAAGTTATCCCTTGACAACAAAGTTTACGAGCCTATTTTTGACGTAAATTTGTTTTACAATTTCCTTACCTTCAAGGTGTTTTTGAATTTCTACCTTTTCCATTATAGCCTTTAAAACAAAGGCTTCCTCAGGATTATTGGTCTCTAGAACTCCTCTAAACTTGCCATTAATTTGAATGGTGATTTTGAAGGAATCATTGACAAGCTTTGCCTCATCAAAGAGCGGCCACTTCTCGATATGGATGCTCTTTTTGTGTCCCAATTGAGACCATAGTTCGTCAGCAATATGAGGAGTAAATGGAGCAAGTAGTAAAAGAAGCTTCTCATACGTATCCTTGTCTACATTTTCCTCAGCTTCTAATGCGTTCAATAGAATCATCATCGATGAAACCGCGGTATTGTGCGAAAATTCCTGTATATCCTCACCTACTTTTTTAATAGTTTTGTGGAAAAGAGATTCTGTCTCCTTTTTAAGTTCAGCTTTTTTAACAACTTTATTTTTAAGTCTCCAGACTCGTTCAATGAATCTTCTTGATCCAATCATGTTGTCTGTGCTCCATGAAATCGCTTGATCAAATGGTCCCATGAACATCTCGTAGACACGCAATGTGTCTGCACCATACAATTTTACAATATCATCAGGATTAACTACGTTTCCGAAGCGTTTTGACATTTTCTGTCCATCTGGACCCATAATAAGTCCTTGATTTCGAAGCTGTGTGAATGGTTCCGATTGAGAAACCACACCGATATCATACAAAAACTTGTGCCAGAATCTTGCGTAAATTAGATGTCTTGTTGCATGCTCTGTTCCGCCAACATACACATCAACCGGCGACCAATACTTTTCTTTTTTAGGATCAACTAACATTTTCTTGTTCTTTGGATCCATGTAACGCAAATAGTACCAACATGAACCTGCCCATTGAGGCATGGTGTTTGTTTCGCGCTTAGCATTACCCTTGCAATTTGGACATTTTGTATTGACCCATTTTGTGATCGCTGCTAGTGGCGACTCTCCTGTTCCGGTCGGTTCGTAAAACTTTACATTAGGAAGTTTAAGCGGAAGTTCCTTTTCTGGCACTGGAACGACTCCGCATTTTGCACAGTGAACAAGCGGGATTGGCTCTCCCCAGTATCTTTGACGTGAAAAAACCCAGTCGCGAAGTTTGTAGCGGACGACGGTCTTCCCTCCACAGAATTTTGTGATTTCTGACAGGATTGATTCAGAATCTTTTCCATTAAATTTTCCAGAATTAATTAAAGTTCCACCTCCTGTGTAAGATTTTTCATCTGAAACATGCTCTGATCCTATTACTGAAACTATTGGTAAATTATACTTTTTCGCAAACATAAAATCTCTCTCGTCATGTGCAGGCACTGCCATC
This sequence comes from bacterium, assembly GCA_037131455.1. GTDB lineage: Bacteria > Patescibacteriota > Minisyncoccia > Phycocordibacterales > CAIZLB01 > JBAXAB01. The sequence goes on from JBAXRA010000001.1 coordinate 34,953, forward strand.
ACCGCCCCTGTTCCATAGTCAGCTAGAACATAGTCAGCGATCCAAACAGGCACCTCCTCGTTATTGGCAGGATTAATTGCGAAAACCCCGTTTAAATGAACCCCTGTTTTCTCTTTTCCCTCAGCAGTTCTTTCTATTTGAGTTTTCTTAGATACATCCTTGATAAACGATTGCACCTTATCCCAATTTTTAATCTGAGGTTTTAATTTTTCTACCAAATGACTTTCAGGTGCAAGAACTACATAGGTCACTCCAAAAATCGTATCTGGTCTTGTTGTAAATACAGAAATCTCCTCTTTTGAATCCTTAATTTTAAAAGTTAATTCAGATCCCTCACTTCGACCAATCCAGTTTTTCTGAGATTCCTTGATTGAATTTGGCCAATTTAAAGCATCGATATCTTTTAATAATCGATCTGCGTAATCTGTAATTCTAATCACCCATTGTCGAATTGGTTTTTTCTCGACAATTGATCCACATCGTTCACATTTGCCATTATCTAAATCTTCATTTGCCAATCCAGTTTTACACGAAGGACACCAATTAATTGGTTCGTGTGATTCAAAAGTTAAACCCTTTTTGTGCATTTGCAAAAATGCCCACTGAGTCCATTTATAATATTCAGGATCTGTTGTGTTTACTTCTCGATCCCAGTCATAACAAAAACCGAGAACTGAAAGTTGCTCTTTATATCTTTTTACATTCTTTTTAACTGCAATTGATGGATGAATCTTATTCTTTAAAGCAAATTCCTCTGCAGGTAGCCCAAATGCATCCCATCCCATCGGATGAAGGACATTAAATCCGGACATTCTCTTAAATCTTGCCAGTACATCTGTGGCGATATAACCCTTTGGGTGGCCTACGTGGAGTCCAGAACCAGATGGGTATGGAAACATGTCTAGGATGTAAGATTTTGGCTTTTTAGAGCCCTCTGTAGTCTTGTATATGCCAGATTTCTTCCATGTAGATTGCCACTTTTTTTCAAGTTTTAAGTGATCATACGAAATAGGTTTTTTCATGGAAATATAGTAACAAAAAAGAGATGTTGTGGCTAATTTAAGTATAGAAATAAATAACCCCTCTGCACGCGATATGTGCAGAGGGGACAGATTGTGAGGGGGGGTTACTACCTCCCGTAACGGAATCCGGGAGGACCGCAGGGGTTGAATTGCGGTGGGGGGCATCCCTGCTCAACATAACGAAACCGTGGCGGAGGGAAATAGTTGAATCGGACTGGTGGCGGACATCCCTGCTCAACATAACGAAACCGTGGCGGAGGGCACGGACTGGGTTCAATCGGTGGAGGACAACCTCCTTCCCGAATGTAAACGGTCTCGTATTCAGGTTCAGGAACGTGAACCCGGCGGATAACCCTCTGTGGCGGTTCATATACATCTTCAACGCACGGAGGCTGTTGAGGTGCAGCGACGGTTTTTCCGTCATAGTACCTGTGGGGGCTGCCTACGCAGCCGGTGACGAACAGAGTCGCGATAAGCGACAGGATCAAGGTCTTCATGGTATGTGGTTTTCTTGGTTGAGGTTAGCCAGTTTGGCTAACCAATGTTGACGAACAGCAGACCTAATAATGCCAGATTTATTAGGTTTGTCAACTATATCTTAAACTCCACCACATCCCCATCCTTCACCACATACTCCTTCCCCTCAGTCCTCATCAAACCCTTCTCTCTCGCCACAGCAAAACTCCCTGCTTCCAACAAATCCTTCCAAAAAATAATTTCCGCTCTGATAAACTTTTCCTTAAAATCAGTATGAATGGCCATTCCAGCAACAGGAGCAGTTGAGCCCTTCGCAATTGTCCAAGCCCTAGTCTCTGCCTTTCCAGTCGTAAAATATGTTTCTAAATTAAGTAATTCATACCCTTTCTTAATTAGTGCATTTACACCATCGTCTTTTGCTCCTAATTCCTTTCTAAACATTTCCTTTTCATCTCCTGCTAGATCTTTCAATTCATGTTCTACTCCTGCATCTACTATTGTCCACATTGCATTCTTTTCCTTGAAAAAATCCATTAATTTCTGATATCTCTCATCATTCACATCGTCCAAGTTTGTACTTCCCGCCTTTTTATTCAAAATGTACATGATTGGCTTCATGGTAAGGAGTGTCAAACCTTTGGTCGCATCAATTTCCTCTGGAATTAATTCAACTTCCCTAGCCATTTTTTCAACTTCAAGTCCCGCCAAGATTTTTGTAAGGGCTTCTTTTTCTCGAATAGCTAACTTTTCACCCTTTTTTACATCCTTCTCTAGCGTTCCCAATCGCTTTGTAACGGTCGAGGTGTCAGCCAAGATCAATTCAAGATTAATTACCCCAATGTCATTCAGAGGATCAATTTTCCCATGTACGTGTATTACATTTCCGTCTTCAAAAATTCTCACTACTTCTGCAATTGCGTCAGTTTCTCTAATGTGTGACAAAAATTGGTTTCCCAAGCCTTCTCCTTCAGATGCACCTTTAACAAGCCCTGCAATGTCTACGAATTCGATAACAGCGGGGACAGTTTTATCAGTTTGTGAGAAATCGGAGAGTTTATAAAGTCTTTCATCAGGAACAGGGACAATTCCAACGGATGGATCGATGGTGCAGAATGGATAGTTTTCTGCAGGGACTGATTTTTTAGTTAATGCGTTAAAAAGCGTAGATTTTCCTACGTTTGGGAGACCGACGATGCCGATTGCTAGTTTTGCCATGGAGAGATGATAGCATAGAAATACTTTTTTAATAGCATCTTATTAATTTAAATTCGGACATCCTCCCACCTTTGGAGCCGTGGTACGTCAATTTCCAATTTGCTTCTTTGAACATTTTTTGATATATTACAGGTGTGCTTGTGGGGCGTCAGCCCTATTCGGCTAATACATAAGCTGAAGGCAAGCATAACAAAACACCCGCTGTTAAGCGGGTTTTTTGTTTGCTAGTCCTCATCGGGATTACCTTTCATTGTAGTAAAAAACTTCATATCCCTGTACCTATTTGTAGTCCATGCAGGGATAATGCTCCAAAAATGCATATTACCGCCGTCGCCAATTTGTCTTAAAATTACCTTGATTTTTCTTCCATCAATAATAGCTATTATGCCCCAATACCTTACAGGTTTTGATTTTCTAACTTTTTTCTTATGATTTTTAACTTCAAACTCTTTTAAAGTTTCCTCAAACTCTTGATACGTAGTAGATAGTTGAATTAATTTGACCGCAAGGTGAAGTAGTTTAAATCTAATTATCTGCGACGGTCTTTCTCTTTCAGACCGTGACCCTTTGAAAATTATATGGTTAAACCCCTCTGAACTAAAGAGTACATTCTGTTTGAAAATGGGCGAGAAAACTTTACCAATATTATTGTAAAAATTATTAGCACCTGTTTTTAATTTTTCATAATTGGACAGATCTTCCATAAAAGTATATTAGCATAGTAATATTGTATTAAAAATATCAAATTATTCCTGATTAACTGTGTTGTCAGAAAATGAGCCATGCAGACAAGTAAATTAAGCTTCTGCCAATTAGCTTCTCTAAATTACTTATTTTTTAATTTATTCTCAATATCAAGTATTATTCTCTCACTCTCCTCATATGATTTCTCTTCATCTGGTGTCAAAGTACGATTTTTATTTTCCCTGTAAAGTTTCAAGTACTTTATACCCTCATCAACAAATTTCTGTTTATTTTTAGCACTCATAAGATGCTCTGCATCTTCTTGCCATCTGTAAACGCCTAAAACTTCTGGAATGAAACCGAGCTTATACTTATTACTAATCCTATTCCACAATTCACTGTCTTCGTGAATACCTAATTCTTCACTAAACATACCTAGTTCATTAAAAACGGCCCATCTCATCATTACAGTAGAGGTGTGGATAGGAACAAGATCAACAAATGCTGATAACAGCATATTATCCTTGGGAGGGTTACGCTTAAAGCGCGTTACATCTAGATTTTTACCATCAATGTTTAAATACTGATCCGTATACACTAAAGGAATATAGGGATGGCTTTCTAAAAAATCTACTTGTGCTTGTATCTTCCCTGACAACCACAAATCATCCGAATCGAGAAAAGCCACATACTTACCTTTTGCATTTTTAATACCCACGTTCCTCGCACTAGATACTCCTCCGTTTGGTTTGGTGATAATTTTAATTGGAAGATTTAGAGATTTTAAAAATTCAGCGGTTCCATCAGTTGATCCATCGTCTATCACTAGAATTTCCATGCCGTTAAATTTCTGATCGATGGCACTCTGGATAGCTTCAACTACTTTATCTTTTCGGTTATAATTTGGAATAACAACGCTAACAATTGTCGTAGCAATTCCCTTTTCAATTCTCCTATCTCTCATGGTCACATGATCCTTTACAATTTGATCTCTAATTTCATCCCAGGAATCAACGGTGGATTTTATTTTATGTCCCGCGCGAAGTTCTTCATTCTTGCTTGTAAGGTCATATTCTTTCCAAGAACCAGCTTCATTGTTTTGTAACGATATCCAAGCATGGTCTACTGAGGAATCACATTCTCCATGAATAAGCTTTATCTTAAAGCCTAGGTGTCTCAACATTGTGGCTGATATGTTTGCCATAGCACCACAACTTACTATACCTTTTTCAAAAGCTTCCTCGGCTGGAGTAAATCGGGATTCAATGATACTTTTAGGATTATATTTTTCTGGTAGAGAGTTTGCGTGGTCGTGAATATAAATATTTATTTTGTGAACGAGTTCATCTGTGGTTTTGGATTCTTTTTTGAAAGCTTCAACGGCTGTATAGATTGGTGAGGTCATATAATGATTATATCACTCCAGATGCTTTATTTATTGATTACATGAGGTTGGATAATGTATGCCTACTTCCCCATCAAAATTTTCTGCATATCACCCTGATATTTTCTCATCACTTCCATCGTCGCCTCCAATTGTGACTTATTCTCATGTTTTTGCTTGTTCTCTATCTCATCAGAAATCTTCTTAAAAAATTCTGGATTATCTTGAACCGCCTTTGTAATAGCCTCCTGTTGTGCAGGTGGTAAGTGCCCAATTTGCTTTTTTAAAGCCATTTTTGTAAAAAAGTCTCGTATTTTTCCCATACGTCTATATTACTATTTTTGCTGAGGTATTGTAAAGGTGAAGGATGTCCCCTTGTCTTGACCTCCCGAATCTACAGTTATGTTTCCATTATGTCGCTGTATAATTTTTCGCGCCATAAAGAGCCCGATTCCCATACCTTCTGTGTCGGCAAGACGGGCGTTTGCAGTTCTGAAAAACTTTTCGAATAGTTTTGGAATATCATCTCTTCCGATTCCAATACCACTGTCCTTGATAAAGAATACGAAACTATTGGTAGTGTGGTACATACGCACTGAAATATCAATTTTTCCTCCTTCGGGTGTGTACACAATCGAGTTTTCTAATAAAATCTGTATCGCAAACTGTAATCTCGTCTTGTCAGCATTTATGAGTGGCAAATTGGGTTCATAATTAATGTGGACCACCAAATGCTTACGTGAAATTTGATCGTTATGTGCCTCAATCATGTTTTTAACAACCTCCCTAACATCAAAAGAAGTGATGTTGTAGATACTTTCCACTTCTGAGTTCCGAGCTACGTCCATCACAATGTTTGTTAGTTCAAAAAGACGCATGGTTGCATATTGAATTTGTTCAACTTCACGATTTCTTATCTGTAAGTCTGGCTCGTCACGTAATTCCTCGGACATCCAGCGAATGTGAGTAAGCGGTGTTCTAAACTTGTGACTAATATTATTAATGAATTCATATTTCAAAATGTCGGCTTCGCGTAGTTTTTTCATGGTAATAAAACCTACAATGACAACGCAGATTCCCGACAATAATGGAACAAGCCAACTTGGGAAACTGACTACATTTTCTATCGCATAATCGTTAAACCAGTTGACGCCAACAATAAGGAGCCCTGCCATACTTGTAAATACAGAAAAATTAACTGCTCTTACAGCCACAATGTGAAGATCCAGCAGTTTGTAGTTTAAAATAGCATAAGCAAGAATAATTGTGTGTATTCCAACAAATGCTGAAAATAGCGGGTCTGCATTTATTCCAAATATAGGCAAAAATGCGATTGAACCTGTTCCATATGCCCACATAAAGGCTATTAGAAGGTACGCAACACGAGTTTTCTCATTACCAGATGTTTCAAGCCATTTTTTAACAAGTGTTCCTAAGAAAAAAGTGGCTACTATCCCGAAAAAAGCAACAAATATCCAATAGTATTGGCCTGGTGTAAAGAAATTCTGAAGATACAAATACGGATGAGAAGATTCAAGGAAAAATTCTGGCTTTATAATGAAAAACACTAGCAAGGCTGCGGCCATTGAATAAAAAGCAATAATTACCTTTTTTAGTTTTACGCTCAATCCTAAAAGCTCCCATACCATGTGTGCGTTTACTGTAACCGTTAATAAGTTTACAAGAGTAAACATCAGATAAAACTTAGACAAGTCTGGATCTGCAGTATTCACTCCTAGATAATATGCAAGTACAAAAATAGAAAATAATAGGTTTGTTAGTGTATATAATACGTTTACAAGTCTATCCTTACCTTTAATCAAAACCACAATACCTGCTATAAGCGTCAGCACTCCTGAAAATATATATCCTGCATTATGAATTAACAAAAGAGAATTATCCACGTGTTCTATTATACCGTATTTTTCAATTTATCAAAAAAGTTTCCGTGCTTATCATATGGGATAAGTTTACTATTTTTCGACTCTTGGTATTTTTTAATTGCTTCCATAAGCTTCCAGCCAGCAATAATCTGGCCAATATCAGCTCTTAGCATATTATTTCCATGCAAAGCTCCCAAAAGCACATATTCATATGCAGATCTGTCCTTCTCTGCAATTGGCAGAACAAAGGTGCTTTTGTCATTAAATGTATAAATTATTTCCGCTCTGACTTCTTCCATAGCTTTTCCAAAAGTCATTCTAAATCTCGTTCCCTTCCACTTTTTTAGACTAGATCTTAAACCAATAGAAAAAAATGTTTCTGTTTTCGAATCAGGCTTTACATGTTCTTCATCGAGGAACCCTTTGTACTGTCCAAAAATATGAGGTTTATTGAGGTCAAGCTTCAAACTATTAATAAATAAGGTCTTTGCTTTATCCAAATCTTTTATATCCTTATAATCAGCCGCAGCAGTTGCCAGAACCTGAAGAAGGTGGTTCTGCCCTACATCCTTAAGCGCACCCACATCGTCATAAAACATCCCACGACCTGAAACAAGCTTTTTTTCCAAAACTCTCACCTCAATCTGTTTAATATTTTTATCGCCTAAAACGTGTTCCATATATCCAAGAAGCCTAATGTTCATAAGGTCAATCACAGGTTCTTTGCCCAAATAATGGTCAATCAATATTAGTTTTTTTGGATCAAGCTTTGAGACAATCTTTGTATAAAGTTTTTTAGCAGATACCGCATCTTGGCCAAATGGCTTTTCAATCATTAGATGAAAAGTCTTAAGAGACATAATTTTAGATTCTACCAAGCGGTCAATTATCCCTTCATGCATCGAAGGTGGCAGTGAAAGCTTACAAAAAATCGAGCCGTCTTTTTTTGATAACAATCCAATATCCAAATCTTTCTTCAATCTTGAATATAGCGCAGGATCATTTAATTCACCCTGCACGTAGACTGAACTTAGGACAAAATTATGTTTAAAGTTTTCCACATCCGCATCTTTGATATCTAATCTGTCTTTAAAATTAGCAGATGTGACTTCGTCAATAGATTCTTTAATTAAGGCGTGAAATTCCTCTTTGGATATTTTTTTTCGACCTACACCAATACATAAAAAATTATTCTGATCGACTTCTTTGCGAGCATATAAATTAAATAGTGCCGGCAACATTTTGTGCCTAGCTAAATTACCTGTAATTCCAAAAACCAAAAACATGGCCATTCAAACATTCTACACTATATTATTGAGTAGTCGTAGTGGCAGTAGTAGTGGAAGCTGTAGCAGAAGTGCTTGATGCAGTCGCCTCAGTTGATGTGGCAATTGTCGAAGTTCCCATTCCAAATCTGTCGAGAAGGGCCTTTAGTTGTGGATCAGCATCACGTTCTATCATGATAAGGTCCTCAGCCTGATAAATTTTCTGTGAAATTATCTGCAGGATTCCAAAAGCCTCACTTGTGGTAGTTGTGCTCTGAAGTAGCAAAGTACACTGTGTTAAATAATTATTAGTATCAAAAAGAAGCGCCTTTACAGTTGAGGCTGTGTCTGTAGACAAGTTAGTACTTGAAGCAATTAGACTAATTTGATCAAATTTAATCTTGAAATCTGCAAATTTTATCTGTGCCTTTTCCAGGTTATTTGAATCCGCCTTTATTTCCTTTGAATCGATATCGATTCGAGATGCTGTTGAAGTAGCAATTTGGCCACGAATATCGCTAATAAGTGAAGATATCCGTGCATTATCAGTTGAAGAGGCATTATCAGAAGAAATCTTTTCAAGAATCAATTCATGTGCCTTCAAAGAAGATTCAAAATCAACCGCTAACTGTTGTGCGGCACCAAGGTCGTTTCGCGATACAAGAGACGCCACTCTGTTTTTAAACTGAGTGACATTTTTTGCCAATTCTTTTTTAATTAAAGTCTGACTTGTTTGATCAAATCGTCCTTGTGCGGACAGTGAAGCGGCCTCTTGTAGACGTCGTTCTGTTACATCAATTGCCAAGCGAGCCTTAGCCTCTGGTGTAAGAGCCGCGATATCACGAACTTCTTCGTTAATATTTATTTTTAAAGAATATAAAGCGTCTCCAGGTAATGCCATTTCAGCCTTGGCCAAAAGTCCGCCTGAAATAAATAGTACCGCTACGACTACAAAAGATGGGACAAATCTACGTGACAGAACATACGAAGACCATGAACGGCTGAGGTGATTTTTTATTGAAAATGGAGATTCGACAGATTTTTCAGCGTGTTCGAGAATACTTGATTTACCCATCTCGATATCAGTTGTAATACGATTAAACACCTCGTTTTTTTCGAGTTCAGTCATTTTCTGCTTTCTGAGCATTTCTATGAAGTTGTTTAATCCTTTTTGTGTCATTTTATTAAATTGTATTGTTTTGAGTCATTGGTTGTACTGTGTCGACCCCGAAGTGATCTTGCATGTCCTTGAGGGCGCGGTGGATCTTTACGGATACCGTGTTTTCACGCTGACCCGTAACATCTGCAATTTCCTTGACTGACAAGCCGTCCATATACCGCATAATTATTATGTCTCGGTCTTCTACATCAAGCACGTTCAGCGCATCGAGTACGATCGACATATCGACCGCGTCATGCATTTCCTCTTTGGCTTGATGATTGTCTGAAATGTCGAAATGTAGAATTTCCTCCAAAGCATCTATCGACATCGGCTTGACCTTTCGGTAAGAATCTATGACCAAGTTTTTAGCTATTTTGAATAGAAATGCCCGGGGGTTTTGTAGCGCTTCTGAGTTAGTCGATATATGACCCCAGATCTTTACAAAGGTGTCTTGGACTACGTCCTTGGCCTTTTCTCGGTCTGAAAGTTTATACAATGCGAAACGAAATATCTCGTCTGCATGGTTGCCATAGAGCTTTTCGAGGTGCTCCCTTTTTTCTATATTGTCGGCCTTTTGCTTCTGTGGCATAAGTTATGACGTATCAGGACTCTAAAGTGTTACAAACTATTGTTTATAAGCCTTATTTTCTGTACGGCAGTGAGAGTAAATATAGCACAAACACATCTTTTTTGATAGGCATTTGCTGTCCACAACTTCATAAAACCCTTGTTTTAAGCCATATTTTCATCTGTGTAATCCCCTATTCTTGTTCTTTTAATTGAAAACGCCAAAGCTCCCAAATTGACCCTACTTCCGAGCGAATCAGCCAGTGATCTCATGTAAACCCCGGATTCACATTGAACCAAAAGCTTAAAAAGTGGAAACGCTGTCCCCTCCGGCGCTGTTTTTATAATCTCATCCCATACATTCAAAATCTCCTTTTGTCTAAAATCGCCATTTACAAGACCTATCATTTTATGGACGTGCTCTTTAAGGTCTTGGGGGTTTATGCTGGTTACCTCAATCATTTTAAGCCCTTTAATCTGTCCTTTAATGTCAGGGAGGTTGTTTGGAGCTCCGTCTGTAGATTTTGCCAATTCAAAAAGAGGCACTCCATTGATTGTTTTTGAGGAAAAGGGCGGGTACTTTAAACCATGACTTCCTCCGATATACTCAGGAAGTATTTTTTCGATTAAAAGCTTCAAATCATCATTGACACGATCTGTCATTTTTGGAATTCCTAGAAGATCATACGAATCCGTAGAAAAACCAAATAGAACTTGGACCTCGTATTCTTTTTCTAATCCTAGAAATGACCGGCGTCTATCCTCATTGCATTCATTACCAACCAGAACCAACAAGAGACCCTCTGCCATAGGGTCAAGTCTTCCCGCGTAGCTTAGTCGTTCACTTTTAAGGATAGGATTTTCGAGTCTCAATCGATTAAGTGCCTCGAGTGGTGTTTCCCCCACTTTTTTATAAAACAAAATTGGCATCTTGCGCCCTGTTATTGCCAGATTCCGTTAACTTTGGTTACAGTGAATGTGGCTTTGTGTTCCCCATCAGCTGATTGTGTGACTGAGGCGGTTGTACTTGAGATGTTCCAAGCAGAATCTGGGAGACTTGCAAGTGCAAGAGAGATAGATTCACTCATGTTAAAATCCATATATAACTGGGCAGATTGCAGGACTTGTGCGTCGGTTAGCTTACTAACAGCATCTTTCTCAACTTTTGTTGAATATAAGCTTTGTGAAAATTCACGGATCTTTTTCACATTTTTTGAAGCCATGATTGTAGTCATTTTTAGAACCATAGCATCAATTATTGCCTGTCTTTCAGGTGTTACTACAGGTCGAGTAGATGTTGCTGGTTGAAATTCTGTAGTATTTTGGCTCTCTACGACTGTAGCAAGCGCGACTTTGTTATAACTATTGTAAATAAAATAAGCGACAACACATGCAAGAATGATAAGTACCAATGTTAAAGTCTGTTTTTTAGTCATAGTTTTTTAATTATATAGTAATTTGTTTGATTATAAGTTATCTCTAAAGAAAAGTATACAGTAATCCGATTACTGAAGAGAGCATGATGATAAATGTTAACCAGATAAAAAATCTAGACATCACACTACCTGAATGTTCCCCTAGGATGCTTTTATTTGAATTTATTTTAGCAATCAAAAATATCAGAGGAACCGCTGCTGTGCCGTTGAACACTGCGGCGTAAACAAGGGCCTTAATTGGATCAATCCCGATAAAATTAAATAACAGCCCAAGTAACGTTGATAAAATAATCACAGTGTAAAAAGACTTTGCATGACCAAACTTTTTAGACAGCCCTTCTTTCCATCCAAAAGCCTCTGCTAATGCATAACCTGATGAACCAGCAAGAACTGGTATCGCAAGCATTCCTAAGCCCACAATACCGATTGCAAAAATAACTTTGGCTAGTCCGCCCGGAGCTCCTAACGAAGTCATGAGAGGCTCTAAGGCCTTTGCTGCGTCAGATGCTGTGGCAATATTGTGAATTCCACCGCGAAACAATACGCTCGCTGTCACGATAATAATAAACCACTGGGCGACTTGGGAGGCGATCATTCCCATCGTGTTATCAAGGCGCATATTGCTTAGGAAATGACGACTTACTATAGGCCTATTATTTTCATCTTTTTTAATATGCTTATAGTTTTCCTCTTCTACTTGGGTAGAAGACCCCCAAAAAAACATGTATGGGGTAATAGTGGTTCCAAACACTGCAGTTATGATGAAGAAGTATTCAAAACTAAAGTGAATTTCTGGAAAAATTGTGGCTCTGAATATTTCTCCCCATGGTGCACTGATCATTATCGCTGTTACAGGATATGCAAGTAGCGCAAGTGCAAGCCACTTTAAAATATTTACATATTTTTTATAGCTGATGTGAACCTCAAGAAGGACAATAATAAGTGATACCAATATTGCAATGAAAGCAAACGGAACATTAATGATCAACTGAATAGCTGAAGCAACTGCGCCAATATCAGCCCCGATATTTATCATATTAGCAACAACAACCAGTGAAACTACACCCATCAAAACCTTTTTTGTGTAATTATCTTTTATTACCCCAGAAAGTCCCTTCCCCGTTACTGCGCCGATTCTGGCACAGGCTTCTTGTACTGCAATTAAAAGTGGCAACTGATACAGTGCCGACCACAGCTGTGCAAAACCAAACTGCGCACCGGATTGAGAATATGTGGTAATTCCTGATGGATCATCATCCGCTGCACCCGTAACAAGCCCTGGGCCTAGTTTTTTGAAGAAGCGTTTTATGCGAGAATTTTGATGTGGACTTTCAACAGACATTTTATTTTATCTCTCCGTTCTCGAAGGGTTAAGCGAACAAGTAGCATTTTTAGATACAGTTTCAGTTCCCTTAGTACAAGTAGCAGTAAACCGGGTTGTTTCAGTTATTGGACTGGTAGTGTACACATCAGAGATATATCCATTTGCATCAGCAGTAATTGGACTTAATCCTGTGATTGTACAAGTACCTGCCCCTTCTGCTGTTAACTGCAATTTACAAGGATTATTCTTGTTTACAGTATTGGGAGTAGCACGGAATGTGACAATTTGGGGAGAGCTAGGTGGTAGACAATCTGATCCGCTTGTTCCTGCTGGGCATTGGCAGAAGCCATTAGTTCCTACTACTTGTGGTGAAGTACATGCGCATGATGCACCTGAGCCACCGTTTGGACAGATACATTGTGTTCCGTTGCTGTTTGGTCTTTGAGGAAGAGTACAAGTTAGAGGTGTGATACATGCAGTACCTGCTAAGTTCATGACTTGCGGAGCAGTACACGTAAGTGGTGTCACGCACGCTGTACCTGCACCATTTAGAACTTGTGGAGCGGTACATGTAAGTGGTGTCACACATGCAGTACCTGCACCATTTAGAACTTGTGGAGCGGTACACGTAAGTGGTGTCACACATGCAGTTCCTGCTGGGTTCA
>JBAXRA010000002.1:0-35847 GCA_037131455.1 bacterium
TTGCTTTTATGGGTATAATTGTGTACTATTGTGTATAGTTGGTTTATAACCAATCTTTATGCAAAACAATCGCTTCAACAAAAGAATACCGCTATCGCAAGACATTCTATCCAGAATTTCTAAAGTAGACCAATTCCAAGGCCTCTGGCAGGGAAGCCTTCGTCTGGGACCGCAGATCCTCGGGCGTCTTAAGGCGTTTGTAATTATCACCTCAACAGGAGCCTCGACTCGTATTGAGGGTGCAAAAATGACCGATGATGAAATCGCTCGTTTTTTGCGAGGTCTTCATTCCAAATCTCCAAAAGGCCGAGACCAGGAAGAGGTGGCTGGGTACGCAGACCTTATCGGTCGGGTTTTTGATAATTGGAAAACGATCAAACTCAGTGAAGGTTGGATTCAGCAGTTCCACAGTATTCTGTTGCATTTTTCAGAGAAGGATAAAATACATAAGGGTAAATATAAAACTGGTGACAATAAAGTCATCATGGAGAACGACAAGAATGAAGAAGTCGTGCTTTTTAACCCTACACATTCGTATCTTGTAAAAGGGGAAATGCTCGAGGCGATAGAGTGGGCAAATGAACAACTCGAAGTCCGACAGATTCATCCACTTCTTGTGATCGCAAATTTTATTTTTGAATTTTTAGCTATTCACCCGTTCTCAGATGGTAATGGTCGTGTTAGTCGTGCCCTCACAAATCTTTTGCTTCTTAAAGCAGGATATAACTATGTGCCCTATGTCTCTCTTGATGAGATCATAGAGCAGACCAAGGTGGATTATTATCTAGCACTTCGCGCAACACAAAAAAATCATGGTACCAAAAACGAGGACATCACTCCTTGGGTTAATTATTTCCTCACCGCGCTCACTGAGCAGACAGAACGTGCGCGAAAAATCATGAATGAAGATCAGCCAGAAAAACTTCTTTCTGAAAAACAGAAAGAGGTGTATCAATTATTTATCGAAGGTAAGGAAATGGGAGTAGCTGAATTGGTAACACTGCTTGCAGGGAAGGTGGAAAGAGAGACTATTAAACAAGCTTTGTCCCGTCTAGTGGAATTAAAGCTTCTTGAACGTCTTGGTCAAGGTAGAGGAAGTAGGTATGTTAAAGTTAAGTGAGGGTTGGCTACTTCAAATCTTCCAAAATCTTCTTCACAGAATAAATCCTATCCGTATCGTATGGATATTCATGCAACGCGCCAATAATATTATAAGGCTCCAAAAATGAATCAATGGTATGTCTGAAACTTGGTTTTACCTCAGGTAGGATATTTGTATGCATATCATATCCAAAAACTTTCGGGCTATTTGCCACCCAAGTTACCACAGATGGCTTGTTCAAAGCCGCCGCTGCGTGCTGGGCAAATGAATCAATCAGAAGTCTTTTATCTGACAATTGAATGAGAGCAAAAGTTTCTCTTGCGGTTAATTCAAACCATTCGGTGTCTTTTAGAGGTTTCTGATCCTTGCGTCTTATGTGGATTACTCGATAGCCTGCCTTTTTCATTTTTTCACACACCTCGTCAGCAATTGGAAGGGGAAGGTCTCTGGCCCAAGAGATTGGGTATGGCTGTCCGGGCGCTCCGCCTGATGGTTGGATTATGAATATTTTATCTCCATCTTTAAAATTGATTTTTTTCTTGGCAGATTCAGTTTCCTCATCGGTGATAAAAAGTTCAGTCTTTTCTTTTTTGTAAGGAATATCATAAAGGTCACACCAAATTGCGGCCAGGTTCTTTCTCTTGTAAAAGTAGTCCTCTGATGAGTATGGTTCCAACTTGAGAATGGTATTATCCGAATCAAGGCCATTTTGTGCATAAAAGACCTGTTCGTCCTTGGGGTAAAGGATAGAGACGATTTCCTTGACGTTCGGGTTATTTAACCAAGCATCTCTGTGAGGAGACACAATGATAATGTCCTTAGAAGGGTGTTGCTTTTTTAAAGCCTTAACCACCGCAGTCGCGATGATATTTTTACCCAGTCCTCCTGAAATATTAAAGATTAGTGAGTTTTTGAATTTCATTTTCTATTTTTTATATAATCGGCACATAACCCTTGTCGCAAGTTTAAAGGAATTTTTTGCTCCAGCATCCTTTCGGTTGCTTCAAACTCTCTAAAAGTAAAGTGCATTTTTGGCAAAGTTTCTTTGCAGGGGACTTTGCATAAATCAGACCAGACTTTTGCAAGAGAATCATGTCTGTGGATGGCATCATTTGCATTGAATGGATCTTGCCAAAATATTTTAGAATCCTTGCCTTTTATAAAGTCTTCAAAGAAATAGGGGATACTGCCGGCCTTGTAGACTCTGAATATATCTGGATTATGGAGCCAAATTTCAGGGTGATTTGATACTACGACAATAGAGTCTTTTGGGTATTTCCTTTTGATATTATTCACTACAGCAGTGGCTACCAGTTCCTTGTCAGGAGCCCCCATGCTGTTAAAAATTATAAATTTTGAGGGTTTTTGTTTTGTCGGCATCGGTTTATTACAAGATATCATATCGTACATCATTCTATCTTCCAAGTTGTACCCACCTACAGTTTCACAACACATAATATTATGATAAAATAACCAACATGAAAATATTTAATTTTTTGATTCCATTTACAATCGGTGTAGTTTTAACAGTTTTTATTTACCAAGCTTTTACAATTTATCAATTACGCGCAACCGCAGCAGAAAATCGCCAGATAATCCTGAACGATCGAGCAGTGATAGGAGACATCGTTGGTTTTTTGAAATCAAAGTACCCTGAACTTCAAAAGCAAGCAGATGAGGCCAACAAGGCCGCAGCTCAGGCTGCTGCACCTGCAAAGGCTGCTGCAAGTTCTACAAAGAAGTAGGGTTAATTTGATGAGAAGGTGGGGTGGGTGGTTTTATAGTGGTATCTAGATTATAATATTTATATGAATTCACCAGTCCAATTTACAGAGGAAGATGTATATAAATCTAGATCTATTTTAGGGCAACCTAGGACTCCGAAAATAGTAGATTTTTTAGTTAAAAAAGGTTTTGTAAAAGATGAAAGTACAGCTGGTAAGTTGTTATTTTTATTAAGTATTGTCTTTCTTTTATTTGCTTTAGGTATAAGTATCTTTTATGTATCAGGATTTAACAGGCCTGATTATGTAAAAATTTCTAAGGATGCAATGAATGTTTTCCCTAAAACAGAACCTCCTCAGGAATAAAAAATATGATTAAAAATTATAAAAACCGTGGCTTTACACTAATCGAACTTCTTGTTGTTATCGCAATCATCGCCCTCCTGTCTAGTGTTGTGTTGGCCAGTTTGAGTCAAGCTCGTGCAAAAGGAAAAGATGCGGCTATTAAGTCCGATCTTCGTCAGATGACGATTCTTCTTCAACAAGAATATAACGATAGGAGAAGTTATCAAGGGCTGCAGGGACGTTGGGATGATATTTGGGTTCCGTCCAGTCATGCATGTGAAGATATGTTTCCACCTAATGATTTAAATACTAATACTAGTGCCTATAAAGGCCAAATGATAGCAATCTGTAATGATATTTTAAAGAATTCTCCATCAGGTGGCGGGGTATACTTTGGACATGCGGCACCTGATTACAATTCTCTTACAGGAAGATTCCAGAGATACTCTATAGGTGCTTTATTGAATAATGGACATTGGTATTGCTTTGGAAACAGTGGAGCCAATAACGAATCGGTAAATAATGGATTCACTGAGGCTGGGTGCATACTTAATCCTTAGTAGGAAAGAATTCGTCTATTGCACCCCGTTGCCAACCTCTTCTCCCTATGCTATATTCCTTCCTACATATGTCATCAACAACAGCAAGCAAAACAGCCACAAAATCAGTCGTCGACGAAATGTTCAAAGTCGGCGCTCATTACGGTTTTATCAAGTCACGTCGTCACCCAACGGTCAAGCCTTTTATTTTTGGTACTAAAAACACAGTCGAAATCTTTAATCTAGAGGTCACAGAGGCACAACTAGCAAAAGCAGAAGCCTTCATTCAGGAAATCGCAGGAAAGGGCAAACAGGTCCTATTTGCTTCAGGAAAAAGCGAAATTAAAAACCCCCTACAGCACGGTGCTGAGGCTTGTAACATGCCATTCGTTGCAGGACGATGGATTGGTGGAACTTTCACAAACTTTGAAGCTATCCGAAGACGAGCAGAGAAATTAACTGACCTTATTTCACAGAAGGAAAAGGGTGAACTTAATAAATACACTAAAAAGGAGCGATTGTTGATCGACCGAGATATTACAAAGTTGCAGACTCTTTTCGGAGGACTTGTTTCTATGAAGTCTCTTCCTGGCGCACTATTCGTAGTTGATGCTAAAAAAGAACACATTGCAGTTGCCGAGGCTAATCAGGCTGGTATTCCAGTGGTGGCGCTTTGCGGTTCTGATAACGACATCTCTGTTGTTAAATACCCAGTCATTGCAAACGACTCATCTGTTGACAGTATGACTTACTTCATCAACCGCATTTCACACGCTGTGAAGACCGCTCCAAAGGCGTCTGAGCCTGTTGTCGACTCTAAATAATTTAGTTATAATAAAAAACCTATGACCACTATATCAATGGACCTTGTTAAGGAGTTGCGAGATTTGACTGGTATTTCTGTTATGCAGTGCCGAAAGGCCTTGGAAGAGGCGGGTGGGGATAAAGAAAAGGCAATTATTCTACTTCGAAAAAAAGGCGCTGAAATTGCATCTAAAAAGGGTGATCGTACCCTTGGTGCCGGTGTTGTGGCCTCTTACGTGCACAGTAACAAGACATTGGGTGCTATGGTAGAATTGATGTCAGAGACGGATTTTGTCTCTAAGAACGCAGAATTTATGGCTTTAGCGTACGATATCGCTATGCAGGTCTCTGCAACTAATCCTGATTTCGTTCGAAAGGATGAAATCAACGAGGCTGACAAGGCGAAGGCCACTGAGGTGTTTGCAAAGGAGGTAGAAGGCAAGCCAGAAGAAATGAAGGCAAAGATTCTTCAGGGAAAATTGGATGCTTATTTCAAGGACAAAATCCTTTTGGAACAACCTTTCATCAAAAACCCCGATCTTACGATTGGACAGATGATTGAAAACGCAATTCAGAAATTCGGCGAGAAAATAGAGATCGGCAAGTTCGTCAGAATGTCGATTTTGGGCAAATAGTCGTGGGGGCTTGACCCTACAATTATGTTAACTACATTTATAATTTTCATAGCCTCGACAATAACAGCTCTCTTTATCCTGGCTAATAAAATTGGCCAGATCAGCGGTTCGCGCTGGTATGTTCAGCTACATTCGCACGAATTTGAACACAAGGTGATCAATAAAATGGGTGCCTTTTGGGATGTTATTTCACATTGGACAGGAAGCACTTTCCGTGTAGTTTCTGCTAGGGTTTTAGAGAAACTGGAAAAGTTTTTCATGAAAGTTTTCTTTAAACTATTCAGATATATAAATAAACTGTCTGATATGGTGAAAGGGAAGGATGTTCCAAAGAATAAAGGTTCAGCATCGTTTTTCTTGAAGAGGATAGACGAGACGGAGAAGTTGTAAAGTTTGAAAAATCTGAAGGGTTGTGATATATTCTGAACACGTCGCGCAGTGGTCGCCTCTTAAATGATTCGGCGACATGATTCTACAGAATCAGACGGTGCGCGACGAAATTTCGCAAAATTTGCCGCTTTAGCTCAGTTGGTAGAGCAACTGTTTTGTAAACAGTAGGTCCTCAGTTCGAATCTGAGAAGCGGCTCCAAAAAAATAAAACACCTCGTAATCGAGGTGTTTTATTTTTTTAAACTTACACCAGAATCAAGTCGGTGTGGTCCCAACACCTCTTGGGTCAATTAAACCTTGCGCAGTGCCATAATTATCACACTCTTCTCCGTCATATACCAGGCAGGGTATTGAAGCAATTTGCTGTCCTCCTAGTACTAACGGCCCAGGTTCAAAAACATTATACATTTCGTATAGAGTTGAAACTCCTGGAATGTACATTAATTGAATTGTTGATTTTAAATCATAATCGTATATATAGGCCATAATCATAGCTTCACAAGTACAATATTGAACATATACAATATTTCCACCAAAGACATCTCTAATTCCTCCCATTCCAAAGTCATCAGTGCTCTCTCCTAATACTTGGCCGAGCAACATAGTGTCCCTAGTTGTTTCCGAACTCTGAATAATAGGTCTAGATCCAGCTATTCCGTCAACTGTCTTACTACTCATCACAGCGTTACGTAGGAGCATGTTGTTGGACATTGCAACCTTCCGTGTGCGGTCTAGACTTTGAGAATATTTTTCAACATTTGGAGGTAATGAGAATAATTTTTGAGTGCCATCTTTCTGGCCCAATGCTAATTCTGAAGGGGCAACAAAAATAATAAAGTTTTTGATAACGCTTTGCCTATCAGCTGATAGTTTAATAGCAAAAGTAGAGGTCCCGGCGTTTGTCGGATGTCCTGAAATTCCTAGGATTGAATAGCAATCTGAGCCATTGCAATTAGTCCTTTTTGGCGAGAGACTTAAACCTGCAGGTAATGCACCCCCAGTTAAATTCCATTTAAAATCAGAGCCTGAGCCTGTACCCATAATAACAACCGAATAATCTGAATTTACTGCTGTGTCTGATAATTTGTAACTAGACACTATCGATAGAGGAATGGGATTTTTTGGATCGAGGATACTTAAATCATCAGCTTGATCATTTTGAACATAAGCAGAGTTATTTTGAATGATGAATTTCAAATTTTGAGTATTTGAAGATGTAGCTTGGTTTTGATTTGTATTTGATTGATCATTATTTTTTGTCGCAGGAGGGCTATTTAATGAAACATTTGTACTTTCTAGAATATTAGTATAGCCCGCCTTCCCATTTCGTAGATTATTCAAGATCTGATTGAGAACAGTTCTAGTCATTGAGCCAACGTTACCTGTTGTACTACTGAGACCAATGGGGGTTAGAATAACCGCTTTATAGAGCTCCTGGAAGCGATTTACTGCATTGGTGGTAGCAGGTCCAAAATAGCTAGTTTCGAGACCTGTACTACCGACTCCCGAGGGTTTAACAATGGTTCGATAATCAGAATTGAGAATGATTTGAAGGTACCTTACCTCTGTGTCGGAAACTCCACTACGAAGGGTTTTGCTGAATAAAAAATTAGCAGGGATTTTTTTGGCCATTAAAATGCTCTGCTGGAGTGTTGGTGAGGTAAGAACTGTAGAATTACTGGAATCCAGAGTAACAGGGACTGTGGTGGCTATAATACCGAGCGGTCTACCCATAACCATAAAAAAAGTGAGAAAAAAGACAAGAGACTTGGTGATAAATTTTCGAATATTTTTATGCCTCAATTCCATATTAATAATTATAACATATTAAAAAAGGTTATTGTTCGACGGATATGAACTTGTTAATAAATATTTAAAGCCGTATTGATTACCCAGTAAGTGATTCTATTTTTTAGTCGATGACGCATCAGTTGATGTACTCACCCTAGCTTCCAATGCCCTTTCCTTATCAATTTTTTTCAATTCTGGAAGTATATCTTTCATTTGATCAATAGAAAGAAATCCGGTGTAAGTTTCGTCATTTATAACAAGAACTGGATATGGCTCTTTTACTTTGTATATTTTAGCAAGTGTATCAACAGCTGAAACAGAAAGGCGACGATCAAAAGAATAAATGCGTACATTCGGGTAGGTGTTTCTAAGGTGATTTAAGACAGCGCTTGTTTTTTCGCAGTCTGCGCAATCAGATTTGCTTCCGTAAAAATAGAGAATAGAAATAGGTTTTAATCCGCATTTTTCGCTTAGTCTTTGCATTAATGAAAAATCCTTTATCTGAAGAAGTTCGTAGTATTTCTTGATGTAATTAAATTCCTCGTTACTTTGGTCAGATTCCAAGTATGAAAGTTTCTTCTCAAGACTATTTAATTCGGTAGATAAAATGCTGTCGTTCACGTTTTTACATGAAGTCTCTCGTAGAAGGTCGTATTGAGTTTCAGACGACAGGATGTTTAGTGAAATGGTGTCCTGAATGGATCGAAGGTCTCCGGCTCGAGACTTGTCCAATAAATTATTAACAAACAAAGCGGTACCAAAAATTAAAGCTGTAATGATGAATGTCATTACGTACTTGCTCCAGTCAATAGGTTTTCGATTATGTTCAGGCATTTAATTTAATTTTGCAAAGTTATCTCCACGAGGCATCGCGTCTTCGAATTGTATTATATACCGATTTTGCAAGCCAGATAGGTGAGATGAGAGAATATAACATGATAAAGTAAACAATGTCCATTTTCTTAGAGTCCCTTACATTTGCAAGTTTTCTTCCTCGCCAAACCGCAAAAACTATTAATCCGAGTGAAAATATACTTAATATGAAAGTGCCTTGAATATGATAGTACAACCAGTCTTTAAATTGAGGGATAATGTTGAATGAAAAGCTGTTCCCTAAATAATCAAATTGACTTTTCCAACCTACCGCGCTGATCTCGGTAATAGTTTTAATTATTTTTAAAATAATTTCAAAGAGACTGTAGCAAAGGGCGAACATGGTTCCGACGATAATCCACATAGTAAGAGGAAGAACCAACATTCCGATATTTCCGTACTTTGGGTTTAGAATCATATGTTTGTAATCGAGGGCATTTTGAATGAAACCTCCAGTCCAGCGCACGCGTTGTCTGTAAAGGCGGTAAAGGGTGCGCGGGCCCACTGTGTACACTACGGCTTTATCAGCGCATGCTATTTTCATGTGTTTACTCTGCATACGGAGGGCCATCTCGAGATCTTCGGTATTGTGCGCATGACGGTAATTTCCGATTTGTGCAAAAACCGCAGTTCTAAATATCGAAAAGGGTCCAGGGGTTACATATTGAGCATCAATCAACCCCATGATTTTTCTAAGGAAAATTCCCATATTGTACTCAGCGTTCTGCATCATACGTACAAAAGTGTCAGGATTTCTAATTTTCATTGAAGGGGTAACAGCCATGATTTCCTTATCAGAAAACTTATTAATAATGTGTCGCAGGGCCTCACTATCGACTTCGGAATCCGCATCCAAGCATCCGATAAAATCAGTTGTACAATTTTTGATACCGTGGTTTAAGGCTGTGTACTTTCCACCATTTTCCTTTTTGTGCAAAGTAATGTTTGGAATATTTGCAAATTTTTGAATCAAATCCCAAGTGTTGTCGGTCGAGCCATCATCAACGATGCTAATCAGGATTTTTTCTTTAGGGTAATTTAGTTCTAAAAGTGATTGAATAGTTTTTTCGACAGTGGCAAATTCATTAAAAACAGGGACTAGAATTGTCACGGAGGGAAGCTCGCTTTCGGGGACGGGCGTTTTTAAAGATTCCTTACCAAATTCATGTTTATGCTCGAAAAAGGTCAATAGAATAAACACTTGGTAGTAGACCAAAAAGAACATGAAAGTATAGATGATTCCCGAGACAGTAGGAGACATAAATTGAGTTTTAATATAGCAGATATGGCATTTTTTTCAAACTCAGCTTATACTCTTTGTATGAAGGGATATTCTCATGTAATGAACCAGGAAATCCGTATAATCACGGATATTTTTGCAGAACTTGGGTTTGTGGTGGCGAATGGTCCAGAATTGGAGACCGAATTTTATAATTTCGACGCACTGAACATTCCGGCGGATCACCCGGCGCGTGATATGCAGGATACTTTTTGGGTGAAGGGGGAAGAGAAAAGGTTATTGAGGACGCACACTTCAAATGTGCAGATTAGATTCATGCAAGCTAATACTCCGCCGTACGGAATGTTGGCTCCTGGAAAAGTTTATCGAAACGAAGCCACTGATGCGACACACGAAGCACAATTCCATCAGGTAGAAGGAATGTATATTAATAAAAAAGTTTCAATGAAAGATTTGAAGGGGACTTTGGAATACTTTTTCAAAAAATATTATGGCGAGGATGCGAAAATCAGATTCAGACCAAGCTTCTTTCCATTCGTAGAACCTGGGGTTGAAGTGGATGTTTTATTTAAAGGTAAATGGCTAGAAGTGATGGGAGCAGGGCTTATGCATCCAAAAGTCTTAAAGGCAGGTGGGGTTGATTCGACCGAATGGAGCGGTTTTGCTTTTGGAATGGGCTTTGATCGAATTATTATGATCAAATACGGAATCGATGATGTTCGATATTTGTATTCAGGGGATTTGAGGTTTACAAGACAATTTTAAAAATATGAAAGTATCGCGCAAATGGCTACAAAATTATGTCAGTAAAGAAATTCCTAAAGGGGAAGCTTTTGTTGATTTGCTTTCAATGAATATTTTTGAAGTTGAAGGTTGTGAAGTTATCGGTGACAACGAAGTGTTTGATGTAAAAGTTTTGGCTGATAGAAATGCTTATTGTTTGTCACACCGAGGGATTGCAAGAGAGGTCGCGATTTTAATTAATGCAGATTACAAAGTCCCTGAATTTTTAAATACACCAGTAACTATATCTGAGAAAGTTTCAGCTCCTGAAATTAAAATTGAAAGTGATATTTGCCGAAAATACTTATCAAGAAAAATAAACGGAATCACAGTTACAACTTCACCAGATTGGCTTAAGAGCGGACTCGAGGCGCTTGGCCAAAGGTCAATTAATTCGATAGTGGATATGACAAATTACGTCATGATGGATTCAGGCCAGCCACTGCATGCATTTGATGCGGATTTAGTGAAGGGAAATATTACTGTGCGAATGGCGCACAATGGTGAGATGGTTACTACACTAGATAGTAAAGAAGTTAAATTAGATACAAAAACATTGGTCATCGCAGATGATGAGGGGGTACTTGCCATTGCAGGAGTAAAGGGTGGAAATCGCGCTGGGGTAACGATGAATACGAAAAATATTATTTTAGAGTCTGCGAATTTTATGCCTTCTGAAATCAGAAAAACTACTGTAAAAGTAAATATCCGAAACGAATCTTCAAAGAGATTTGAAAATGACTTACCGCTTGAATTTGCCAATGTGGGGTTGAATGATCTTTCTCTGTTAATTGCAGAAGCAAACCCGAAAGCAGAATTTGGTCCGATTTTTTCATATGGAAAAGATAAGGATGATTCTAAGGTTGTAGAAACAACAACCGATTTTATTCGAGAGTGTATTGGCATTGAAATTTCTGATAGTGAAATAATCACAATTCTGAAAAAATGCGACATGCAAGTTGAAGGAAATTTTAAAGTGACCGCACCGACATATCGAAGAGACATTAATATTCCACAGGATGTTGCAGAAGAGGTTGGGCGTATTTATGGATATGAAAAAATTGTAGATGCAAAACCAGTACAGATAGAATCAGAACTTCAAAATGATAATGAGTTTACAATTGCAGAATATATCAGGGATTTACTTGTTCAAATTGGATTTGATGAAATTATCGGTTACGCACTTCGTGAAGATGGTGATTTTGTACTTGAAATGCCATTGTCAAAAGATAAAAGCACTTTGAGAAAAACACTTGTAAATTCAATGAAAGAATATGTTGAATCAAACAGCAGATATTTGGATCTTTTAGGAATTAAACAAGCAAAAGTTTTTGAAATATCTCGTGTATTTCCAAAGGAAGGGGAAAAAACAGTGTTTTCTTTAGGTGTGATTAATCAAAAGGGTCCTGAGAAGCCACATGTTGTTATTGCTAATGCATTAAAACATTTGAAAGATAATGGAATTATTGTTGACGCTTCAGTTGATGCAAAAATAAATGAAGTTGTTAGTACAGAATCAAAAAATGTGTATGACAGAAACATGGAACTTTGTGTTTCGCCTGATTTAGATATTGGAAAGATGAGTATTGATGGAGATAATAAAAAAGTTTTTGAGAAGGAGGAAAAGCAGGTTGTGAAGTTCAAAAAGATTTCTCCCTATCCATTTGCAACAAGGGATGTGGCGATTTTGGGTCCAAGTACAGAAAAAGAGATCTATGATTTGATTGTAAAAGTTGGCGGAGAGAATTTGGTCCGAGCGACTTTGTTTGATGTGTTTACGAAAGAGGGAAAGACTTCGTATGCGTTTCGGTTGGTGTTTCAATCTGCAGTGGAGACTTTGAAGGATGATGTGATTGATTCTGTTATGAAAAAAGTGGGGGAGGAGGTGGTGAAAAATAATTGGGTGGTGAGGTAGGGTTGAGTTGGGTTTGTGGTAGAGATGCTGCTTTAGTTTTTTTTGTCGCCCATTGTCAAAAAGTTGTCAGAATTTCTAATTGCGCGATTAGTTTTTGACAACTTTTTGACAATGGGCGAAGCCGAGGTATATCTGAAATTTTTTGTATTGGATATTTTGAAAAACAAAAAGCCACTTGCCAACCAAACTTCCCTCAAAGAGCTTACTCTAATATATCACACCACAAACCACCACATGTCAAGTATCTCCCTTTACCCTAAAAATGCTACAATACCCCTACAAATATGGCCAAAGATCCCGCAAAGAAATCAACCTACGACGCCTCGAATATCACCGTCCTTGAAGGCCTAGAGCCGGTTCGTAAGCGACCTGGAATGTATATCGGTACCACTGGTCCCGATGGTCTACACCATTTAATTCATGAAATTTTCGATAACTCTCGAGACGAAGCGATGGCTCTTAGATGTTCTAGAATCGAGGTTGCACTTCTTCCAGATGGATATGTTCGCGTAGTCGACAACGGAAATGGTATCCCAGTTGGAATTCACCCAAAGACAAAGGTGTCAGCACTTGAAACAATTATGACTGTCCTTCACGCCGGAGGAAAATTCGACAATGATGCCTATAAGGTGTCTGGAGGTTTGCACGGGGTGGGTGCGTCGGTAGTAAACGCTTTGTCAGTTCATACAAAGGTAACGGTTCATCAGGATGGTGGTATTCACCAGCAAGAATATAAAATTGGAAAGCCTCAATACAAGGTTAAGAAAATTGGTTCTTCAAAAGAACACGGAACAGTTGTAATGTTCAAAGCCGATGAAACTATTTTCAAAGAAGGTGTTGTGTACAACTTTGATCGTGTAGTAAATCACTTGCGACAACAGGCGTATTTGGTGAAAGCACTTGAGATTAACGTATTGGATGCACGAAATGCAGATGCAAATTTGGTAAATGAATTGCTTGAAGACAATATAATGTTCTTGAAGGACGAGGATGTGTTGGATGTGCCTTCAATGACTTTCTATTTCGAAGGAGGACTTCGATCATTGGTTGCTTTTTACAACCACTCGCAAAAAACACTACACAAAAATATTTTCTATGTAGAAAAAGAAGCAGAAAAGGTTCAAGTAGAAGTTGCCTTGCAATACATCGACGATGTGTCTTCTAAGATTGTCGCATTCGCAAACAACACATATAACTCGGAAGGTGGAACACATGTTGCTGGATTTAAAACTGCACTTACAAGAATTTTGAATAGTTACGCCAAGAAAAATAATTTCGTAAAAGAGGGAAGTGACGACAGCTTTACCGGAGAAGACGTGCAGGAAGGTTTGGTTGCTGTGGTTTCTGTAAAATTGCCTGAAATTCAATTCGAAGGACAGACAAAGGCAAAATTGGGATCAACTGAAGCACAAGGTGCGACGTCTGCTGTGTTCGGTCAGGCTTTCTCTGATTACTTGGAAGAGTATCCAGAAGACGCAAAGGCTATCATAAACAAGGCTATTTTGGCTGTAAGAGCAAGAAAAGCAGCAAAGGCAGCAAAGGATTCAATCCTACGAAAAGGTGCGCTCGAGGGTATGACACTCCCAGGAAAATTGGCTGACTGTCAGTCGAACAAAGCCGAAGAATCAGAACTATTCATTGTGGAGGGAGACTCTGCGGGAGGTACTGCAAAAATGGGACGTGATCGTCGCACTCAGGCTGTGTTGCCACTACGAGGAAAAATCCTAAACATTGAACGAGCGCGCCTTGATAAAATGCTTGCGTCAGAGCAGGTGAAAAATTTGGTGATTGCTCTTGGAACTGCAATTGGAGATAGTTTTAATATTGAAAAATTACGTTATCACAAAGTGATCATTGCAACCGATGCCGATATTGACGGAGCGCACATCAGGACGCTAATTTTGACTTTGTTATACAGATATTTCCGACCGCTTATTGACGGAGGATTTATTTACATTGCGCAACCGCCACTTTATAAAATAAAAATTGGAAAGGAGATTACATATATTTATGACGACGAGGCTAAAAATAAATTCCTGAAGTCCCGTGGTTTTAGTTCTGAGGATGTTGCAGAAGTTGAAGAGGAAGAAGATGAGGTAGTTGAAGAAGTAGAAGGTGAAGAAGTAGAAGTTGCAAAAACTGTACGAAAATCAAAGCCTCAGATCCAGCGATACAAGGGTCTTGGAGAAATGAACGCAGAAGAGTTGGGAGAGACTACAATGGATATCAAGAAGCGTATTTTGAAGCAGGTGACTATTGATGATGCGTCTGAGGCGGATAAGGTGATTGAAACACTCATGGGAACGGATGTACCTGCGAGAAAGACTTTCATTCAGACGAATGCGAGAAGCGCGAGGATTGATGTGTAGGTAAGCTTTCCACATCTAATTTGCGCTATCTATTTTATTACATGATATAGTTATACGCATATGAGTGAAGTACAATTCGAAGAATATCAGACATCAAATGATTCATCCAATAAGGTTGGTATAGTTAATTTTTTGATTAAAAAAGGCATTGTCAAAACAGAAGGGCAGGCGACAGGGGTTCTAGCTACAATAGCTATTATCGCTATTGTAGCTGCTTTTTTAATTATGAATACGACATCTACTAAAAACACAAATGTGGCCCCTAGTGCTGCTGTCCAAAATGATATTTTGGAAATGCAGTCGGTTCCACGTTCAGAATAAAATATATGAATAATAAAAAAAACAAAGGATTTACACTGATCGAGCTTCTCGTTGTTATTGCCATAATCGGTCTTCTTTCATCTGTGGTTCTTGCTTCTCTTTCAGTGGCTAAGAAGCGTTCCCAGGATGCTACCGTTAGACAGGGTGTAAACCAGCTTAGAACGCTTATGGAGCAAAATTATACCGAATATAAAACATATTCTGATCTAGAGCCCCAGATGTGGTTTAAGCAAGCTAGTGATTGCAATACATACTTTGTTACTGGAAAGTTTGCTAGCCAAGCAAGTCAAGTGTGCAAGTCTATAATTAAAAATACATATACAGGACCAAATGGAGAGGGTTATCTGTGGATTGGAACGTTTTCAAACACCCCAAGTAAATCTTTTTCAATAATGGGTGCCTTGCCTTCAAAGGCCACTTATTACTGCGTCGGAAGCAGTGGAAATAATTCAGATGTCGATACTACTGACCCTTGGAGCTCTGCTGGTTGTTCCGGGAACCCTTGATTCTAATTTAACCTCCTCACACTATCCGCGATCAAACTCGGACTTCCATTTCTCCTTGAAAACTTTCCTTTAATCACCACGCACGACTCCGCAATCAAAACTGATTTTAATTGCTCATACGTTTTCGGAAACACCACCACTTCAAGTGCTCCGGTTAAGTCCGCCACTTTCAAAAACATCATCTTAACCGCCTTGTCTTTCTTGGTCGCAATCTCTTTTGCTTCCTCAATAATTCCCGCAATGACATACGCCGCTTCTTCTTTACCTATTTCTTTTAATTTTTCAATATTAAGTTCACGCTTTAACAAAATCTCTCTGTATTTATCGAGTGGATGCCCTGAAATATAAAGTCCTAGAAGTTCTTTCTCCCACAATAATAGATCCGCTGGCTTTGCCGGAAGAGCTTGCCTTAACTTCAAAGTGCTCGCTCCGCTTCCCATAAGATCAAAAAATGACCCTTGTTCTTTATGATGAGAATCCTGTGACTTATTAAAATCCAAGAGATCAGGACAGTTTTCAAGCATCATCCCGCGTTCACCGAATGCATCCATGGCCCCACACTTTATTAAAGATTCCAAAGATTTTTTATTCAAATTTCTGTCCCGCACTCGATTCAAAAAATCCTCCAATGATTTAAACTTTCCATTTTTTTCTCGCTCTGCAATAATCACGTCTGCAATTCCTTCTCCGAAATTTTTAATACTGTAAAGTCCAAAACGAATTTTGTCGCCAAGCTTATCTTTTTTGTTATTATCCGTTTCCATAAGTTCGCTATGAGGTATACCTTTTACCACCGTAAAGTTTCCAAATGATTCATTAATGTCTGGTGCCAATACCGGAATTCCCATACGCTTACATTCAGCTACGTAAATCGCGATTTCCTCTACATCTCCGTGCGTCCCTGTCAAAATCGCCGCCATATAAATAGCGGGGAAGTTGGCCTTCATATATGACGTCTGGTAAGCCACACGTCCGTAACTTGCGGCATGGGCTTTGTTAAATCCGTAAGCCTGGAAAGGAACGAAAAGTTCCCACAAGTGATCAGCAAATTTTTTCGTCTGTCCATTCTTGATAATTCCCTCGATGAATTTTTCTTTCAACGCTGCCATTTCAGCTGGGATTTTTTTACCCACGGCCTTTCGGAATTTGTCGGCTTCGAGCCATGTATATCCTGCAAGATAAATCGTACAGAAAAGAAGGTCGTCTTGGTACACAATCAGTCCGTATGATTGGTCGAGGAAGGCTTTCATGCGAGGGTCCTCGAATTTCACAAGTTTAGGATCATTTTTTCTTGCAATATAATCGGGAATCACTTCCATTGGTCCCGGTCGGTACAAAGCCACCATGGCATTAATGTCGTGAATGGTTGTTGGTTTCAATTCTTTCAAAAATCTCGTCATTCCAGATCCGTTCAATTGAAAGAGTCCTTCGGTTTCACCGCGCGCGAGCATTTCGAAAGTTTTTTTGTCATCATACGGAATGGTTTCAAGGTCTACGTGAACTCCTTCGATTTTTTCTACCAAGTCAATTGCAAATTTCAATTGCGATAAGTTTTTTAATCCCAAGAAGTCAAACTTCATAAGTCCCGCATTGTTTTCATCAATCGCATACATGTCGTATTGAGTAATGATTCGCCCTTCACCTTTAGGATCTAACTGGAGAGGTGTTACATCCGTTAATGGAAGGGGAGAGATCACTACTCCGGCAGCATGCACCGAGATATGTCGTGCATTCCCTTCAATTTTTTGTGCCATGTCCAAAATACTTTTTACATCAGGGTCGGTTTCGTACAACTTTTTTAATTCAGGAGTCTGTTTAAGCGCAATTTCAATTGTCATCGGAAAACCCTGCGAACCCATCGGAATCATTTTCGCAATCTGATCCCCCAAAGAATGCGGATGTCGCATGGCGCGGGCCACATCTCGAACGGCACCTCTCGCCATCATGGTTCCAAAAGTTCCGATCTGTGCCACTTTGTCAGCTCCGTATTTTTGCTTTGAGTACGCAATCATTTCGTCACGACGGTTATCGGCAAAGTCCATATCGATGTCTGGCGCCGACGGTCGTTCAGGGTTCAAAAATCGTTCGAAAGGCAACTTGAATTCAATCGGATTTACATTGGTAATTCCAGTTAAATATGTCGTCATCGAACCGGCAACCGAACCTCGAATGTTGGTTAGGATTCCATTGTTATGTGCGTAATGTAAGAGGTCAGCCACAGTTAGGAAGTATGCAGCGTATCCTTTTTTCTGAATAACAGACAGTTCAAATTCGATGCGCTCTTTAACGATGTCTGTTAATTCAACTTTTCTTGTTTTTAATCCTTCGTAAGTTAAAAATCGCAATTCTTCGTCAGGTGTACGACCACTCACTACAGTAAACTCAGGGAAAAGCCATTTACCCAAAGTAATCTCCAAATTACATTCATCGGCAATTTTTTTACAATTATCTAATGCTTCGGGAATATTTTTAAAAAACTTTTCTGCGTCTTTCCCTGAAATTAATGAGAAGTCCGCTTCATCCTCTAATGATTTTTCGCTGAATTCATTCTGAATTGCCACCACCGTGTTTCGTGCCAACTTGTCTTCTTTTTCCAAGTAATACACATCATGTGCGGCTACCAGTGGAATGTTTTCTGCCTTAGCAAAGTCCACAATTTTCTTCATGTTTTCTTCATGTCCTTGGACTTCTGGGTGATGGGTCAGTTCCAAATAAAAATCAGCACCGTAAACTTTTTTATAAAAATCCGATAACTCCTTCGCTCTTTCCTTATTATCTCCCTTAATTGCAATGGCCAAATCCCCGCTAAAAGATGGAACAATGCACACCAACCCTTCATGATATTTTTCAATTAATTCCTTATCGATTCTCGGTTTGTAGTAAAAACCATCCAAATTTGATTCGGTTACCAGCTTTAACAAATTTTTATAACCAACCAAATCTTTTGCAAGTAAAACCAATCTAGTTCTCTTGTTATCAATTCTCGATTCTTTGTCATGTCTTGTGCGAATAGCTACATAAAAATCCACGCCAACAATCGGCTTAATTTCTTTCTTCTTACATTCCTTATAAAAATCAATGACGCCGTACATGTTTCCAGCATCGGTCAAAGCAATAGATGTGAAGCCCTTTTTAACGGCAGCACCAACCAAATCTTCAATTTTAGGTAGAGCCTGGAGGAGGCTATAGTGGCTATGGGTATGTAAATGCGTAAAACGATTAGTCATATTATTTGGAGAGTTTTTTGTGCTCTCATGCGGTAGTTGCTTTGTTAAGCAAGCACCATTAACTGATATAATCATTATATACATAATATGAAATCTCACAAATGGCACATAGGAATAGATGAAGCAGGGAGGGGGCCACTGGCGGGTCCTGTTTCGGTTGGGGCGGTGATGGTAAAAAGCGACTTTGACTTCTCGATTTTTAAAAACTTAAAAGACAGTAAAAAGTTATCTGAATCAAAAAGAGAAGAGTTTTTTGAAGTGATAAATAAAAAGATAAAATATAAAGTCGTGATGGTTTCAAATAAAGTCATCGACAAAAAAGGGATTTCTTATGCAATTAAATTCGCTATAAAATCCCTACTTAAAAAGTTAAATCCAAACATTAAAAATACAAAAATATTTCTCGACGGAGCACTCAAGGCACCTGAGGAATTCATGCAGGAAACAATTATAAAAGGGGATGAGAAAATTCCTGCAATATCTCTCGCCTCAATAATGGCCAAAGTCACCCGCGACAGATATATGAAGAAAATCTCAAATAAATATCCTGCTTTTAACTTCGATATTCATAAGGGGTATGGCACAAAAATGCATATAGAGGCTATTAAAAAACATGGTCCGAGCGAGCTTCACCGAAAAAGTTTTATCTCAAGAATTATTTAACAAATCTTTATCTAAATTTCATCTCTTTTTGATACACTAACCATGGTCGAAAACTTTATTTGCAATTCGTTACAAATTCGTTACAATTATGTCAATGGCAATCCCACCAAAAATAAGAATAAGCCTGTCTGTAGATAAGGATACTAATGACATTTTGAGTCTACTGGCAAAAAAGGAAGGCAAACCAGTGGCTTCGAAGGTTTTGGACATGGTCGAATTTGCTCTCGAATGCGAGGAGGACAGAATCTTGGGTTTGATGGCGGATAAAATACTTCAAGAAAATAATGAACCATTTCTGTCACACGAAGAATTCTGGAAACAAGTTCGCCAACAAATAAAAAAACGAAAGAAAAACCGCAAGTAAAATGAAGGTAGAATATGTAAAGAGGGTTAAAAAATTCCTAGAGGATATAGATGAAACTACCTCTTATCGACTCCAATATGCCATAGAGAACAAGCTAGCACTAGATCCTGACAAGTATGCTTTACCACTTAGAGGTTTATTTAAGGGTTTCTATAAATTCAGAATAGGAGATTACCGAGCTATTTTCTCAATAAATGGTAATACAATATTGCTTGTGGTACTTATTGCCCAGCGTAAAAATGTATATGACAAGTTTAAGTCCCTATTTTAACCCATTGCCATCTTTTTTAAATCTTAGCCAACTTCAACTTTGCACCTAATGCAAAAGTTAATTTCTGCAAAAAACTTAATGTAGGATTTCCTTTTCCTGATTCAAATCGGGCGACAACTGATTGCGAGGTGCCCATCATCTCGGCGAGCTTTTTCTGTGTGATGTTTTTTTCTCGCCGAGCTCTTATTATGAGGCGTATAATTTGGAACTCAAGTTCGAGAGCGTCATAATGGCGCTTGTATTCGGGATTTTTCATTGATCTCCGATGAAGTGTTTTAAAATTTATACCTCCTTTATATTTCATATTTTAAATATAGCATATATGCTATTCTAGTCAAAATGAAGTTTTCATGAATTTCCAACCCTCCAATCCCCATTGCCATCCTCCCTAAAATCTGTATAATATCTCCACTATGGTAAACCACATGCGACACACCCGGGGCCACACCGGAAACCGACGAAGCCACCACGCTCTAACAACAACGAGCGCAGTTTTGTGCGGTAATTGCGGCGCTCCTAACAGAAAGCACGTTATCTGTGCAAATTGCGGGTTTTATAAAGGCAGAGACGTACTAGGAAAGACTAAAAAAGCAGATAAAAAGGAAGCAAAATCAGCAGGAAAGGCACCTCGATCAAAGAAGGCTAAAAAATAATCAAAAACAAAAACACCCTTAACAAAGGGTGTTTTTGTTTGACACTAATTAAAATAGGTATAGAATATCCAACGTAAGAACCTTATATGGCAAACCGGCATTTATCACGATCAATAGCAATGCAGTCACTCTTCGAATGGGATTTCCGTTCGATGCCGGACTTGACCATGGATGAGGTTGTTTCTCGAAACACAGAAGAGTTCGCACCAGGCGTTAGTGACACAAGTTTTACTAAAAAAATTGTAGATGGAGTATTAACAAAAAGAGCAGATCTGGATTCCATAATTGAAAAAGCAGCCCCTGAATGGCCAGTGGCCAAAATTGCGATTGTCGACAGAAATGTTTTACGCGTTGGACTTTACGAATTACTATTTGCAGATAAAAAAGAAGTTCCTGCCAAGGTGGCCATTAACGAAGCAATCGAACTTGCAAAAACTTTCGGTGGAGAAACTTCTGGAAAATTTGTTAACGGAGTGTTGGGAGCCGTCTACAAGGAAATGGGCGAACCAGGAAAAGATGAAATTTCTCCACGAAAAATCCGCGAAGCAAAAATGAATATTCCGTTTGAACAGATGCCGATCAAGGTTTTAGGTGGAGCTGTAGTTTATGCAAGACATGAAAATGAAGTTTACCTTGCACTTGTACATGATGTGTTTGGGCATTGGACTTTGTCTAAAGGAGGAGTGCTTCCTGATGTTGATGTAAAGATTGGAACTACAGCAAAGATAAAAGAAGAAATAGGACTCGACATTAATATCGAAGAAGAACTCGCAAAAAATGAATATGTCGCATCGCACCCCGAAGAAGGCAAGATTAGAAAGCAGGTGACATATTTCCTAGCATCCGGTCCATACCAAGACCTCAAACTTGGCGACAGTGGAGGCCTCGATGATGCAAAATGGTTCAAATTACAGGATATTTTGACTCTAAATTTTTATAGTGATATCTTACCGATCGTAACCAAGGCTATCCAAATTCTCTTGAAAAAAAGCTAATTTTATTGTATTATAGGCCCACTTATGGATTTTTCAGTTTTCGAAAAAAGCATCAATATTACGTTCAAAGACGCCGAGCTTTTAAAGCAGGCTTTTACGCACCGTTCATATTTAAATGAACACAAGGGTTCTAAAATGGAACATAACGAACGTTTAGAGTTTCTAGGCGACGCGGTTTTAGAATTGGTTGTCACTGACTTTTTATATAAAAAGTTCCCTAAAAAGAGTGAGGGAGAGTTGACTGCATACAGATCGGCGCTTGTGAACTCGACAACCCTCGCAACGGTTGCAGAAAAACTTAACATGAATTCATTCCTGCTTCTGTCAAAGGGTGAGTCAAAAGACACAGGACGCGCTCGACAGTTTATTTTAGCGAACACTTTTGAATCGGTTCTCGGTTCGATTTACCTTGATCAGGGTTATGCTGTTTCTGAAAAATTCGTAGCAGAAAATCTATTTCCAATGTTGGATGAAATCCTCCACACAAAATCTTTTATTGACGCAAAGAGTCAATTCCAAGAAAAAGCTCAAGAAAAAGTTGGCATTACTCCTTCATATAAATTAGTTAAAGAAACAGGACCTGACCATGGCAAGGTTTTTACTGTTGGCGTATATATTGACGGAGAAATGATTGCTACAGGGGATGGAAAATCTAAACAGGATGCAGAACAGGAGGCGGCTAAAAAGGCTTTGTCTATGAAGGGGTGGTAGGATTTTTTAAATTTTTTCTGTTAGAATGTATCAATACATATGCAGTTAAAGAGCCTCGAAATCAACGGTTTTAAGTCCTTCGCAAAGAAGGGTAATTTGGTCTTTAATTCTCCGATTACATCAATCGTGGGGCCCAATGGATCAGGTAAATCAAATGTGGCAGAATCGTTTAGATTTGTACTTGGAGAGCAGTCCATCAAGTCTATGCGAGGGAAAAAGGGTGAGGACTTAATTTTTAACGGTGGTAAAGATACCCCTCGTGCAAATCGCGCCTCTGTAAAATTGGTATTTGATAACAAGACCAAGCTTTTCAAAATGGATTTCGATGAGATTTCTTTAGAGCGCGTGGTACATCGCGACGGAGTGAATGAATATTATATAAACGGATCACAGGTTCGTTTGAAAGACGTAGCGGAAATGTTGGCGCATGCAAATATTGGATCATCAGGTCACCACATCATTTCACAAGGTGAAGCGGACAGGCTGTTGTCATCAAATCCCGAAGAGCGAAGGGAGATGATAGAGGATGCACTTGGTTTGAAAGTTTTTCAATACAAAAAAGAAGAGAGCGAGAAAAAATTGGAGAAAACCGCACAGCATATAAAAGAGGTAGAGTCACTTCGCCGAGAAATCGCACCTCATATTAGATTTCTAAAAAAGCAGGTTGAAAAAATCGAGAAAGCGGCGGCACTACGTGCAGAATTGTCTGTTCAATATCGCGAATATTTTGCTCGAGAAGAGGCGTATTTAAAAAAGGAAAAGAAAAGACTTACTGATGCTGGCATTGAGCCTCGTAATGAACTTGAAAAAATTGAAGTTGAATTAAATCATCACAAAAAAGTGTTGGATGAGATGTCTAAGGGTGATAATAACCACACGCATTTGTTGGACTTGGAAAAGCTAATTACAACTACACGTCATAAAAAAGATGTGCTGATGAGAGACATTGGACGATTGGAAGGCGAGATGTCTTATATTAAGAAAACTATTGAAAGCAAAATCAAAGAGGCGGAAAAAGAAAATTCAAGTCATAAAATGATTTCGCTTTTACATATCGAATCATTGGCAAAAGATGTAAATGAGCACCTTCATGCTGTTTTGAATTCTGATAATTTAGAAGTAATTAAAAATTCCGCTTCAGAGATTAAACGCTTGGTTGCCGATTTTATTCATCATCATAAAAATGAAGGAGAAGCCCCAGTGGTTTCTACAAAATCCGACGAAGAAGATTTGCTTAAAGTCACTTCAAAAATTTCTGAAATTGAAGATAATCTAAAAAATATCAGCACAGAAGAGAAAAATCATGAGTCAAAATACCAAGAATTAAAGTCCAAAATCGACAAGGATAAAGAGAACAATGTAGAGTCCGAAAAGGCCATTTTACGCATTATGTCGCGTCAGAACGAGCTTCATGGGCTACTACACTCTATAAAGGCAGAAACTGACCGTATGGCGCTAGAACAGACCGATTATGATAGGGAACTCCAGGAGGCGGGAATGCTCATTGGGCGTGAAGCTATTGCGTTTTACGAGGAGGACATCCTATCGCATATGGATAATGGTGAGGCAAGAAACGTCCAAGTTGATCGTCGAAGGGCTATTGAAAAATCAAAAATTCGCTTAGAGGAAATGGGCGGAGCAGGTGGACAAGAGGTGATGAAGGAATACAAAGACGCCGAGGATCGCGATCAATTTTTAATGAAAGAATTGGGTGACTTGATGCAGTCGTCAGAAACTTTGAATACATTAATTGCAGATCTTACAGAAAAATTAAACGAAATGTTTAAAGACGGTATTAAAAAAATCAATACAGAATTTGATAGATTTTTCAAATTGATGTTTGGTGGAGGGGAAGCACGTTTGGAGATAATTAAAGAAGTGAAGAAAAAGCGAAGAAAATCAGAAGATGAATTGGAAGTCGAAATGGCAGAGGAGGAAGAAGTTTCAGAAGGAATTGATATTCATGTTGCGCTTCCGCACAAAAAGACGAAGGGTCTTATGATGCTTTCGGGGGGGGAAAGAGCACTGACTTCAATTGCATTATTATTTGCAATGTCACAAGTTAATCCGCCACCATTTATTATTTTGGATGAAACTGATGCTGCGCTTGATGAAGCGAATTCTAGAAAATATGGAGATATGATTGAAGCGCTTTCAAAGCATTCTCAGTTGATTTTGATTACGCATAATCGTGAGACAATGTCACGAGCGGGTGTAATTTACGGAGTAACCATGGCAGGGGAAGGGCATTCGAAGCTACTTTCGATTGCGTTTGATGAGGCGGTGGTGGTCGCGAAGTAATTACCCAAACAAATACGAATGACTCCCAATATCCGCCAATATTAGAATTAACACATCTTTTTCAATTTTATACACCAAAAGCAAATCACTCTGAATATGGCATTCTCGATGTCCTGTATAATCTCCCCATAATGCATGGTCTCTGAATTTTTGGTCTAGTGCCTTACCTGCAGATAGTATGTTAATAATAGACTCAATAGTTCTGAAAACTTCAGGTTTAAACTTTCCGCTTACTTGTAAGCGAGCTATCGATCTTTCGTACTTTTTTGTTCTTAATGGGATTAGCATTTTTTGAAATTAATAGATCTGCCATAAGATCTTCACCTGATTCATACCTCTTCCCATATTTCAGCGCCCACGCCACCTCCTTGTCCCATTCTGCTCTGATCTGCTTTGGAGTTCTTTTCGGCGTGAAGGGAAGTCCGCCTTCAACGATAACCTGTGAAAGAAAGGCCTTTACCGCAGAGGACATGTCTAGACCGATTTCTGATAATATTTTTGAAGATTCTTTTTTAATTTTTTCGTCTATACGTATGTTTAGAGTTGTCATATATCAAGTATAGACAATGTACATACAATGTCAATACACTATTATTCTACAATATACCCTCGTCCCGGCACCGTTCTAATCAAAGTATTCCTTCCACCATCTAATTTTTTCCTCAAATTCCTAACATGTGCCTCAATGGTATTTGAAAAAGGATTGGTATCATTCTCCCACACGCTTTCACTTATATACCCACGGCTGACCACGCGTCCACGATTTCGTGCAAAACATTCGAGGAGCATAAATTCCTTTCTAGTTAAATAAACTCTCTTTCCATTCCGAGTGACACTCTGGCGATTAATATCTAAATCGATGTCATCAATTGAAAGTGTCGAGGAGTTAAACTGTGGGGGTCGTCTGGTAACTGCTCTAATTCGTGCTAATAGTTCGCTGAATGAAAAAGGTTTTTGTAAGAAGTCGTCCGCGCCGGCCTCGAGAAGAGCCACTTTTTCAGGCACTTTGTCGCAAACGGAAATCATAATGATAGGTGCGCTCCTGCCAGCTTCACGTATTTCCTTACAAACCTGTAAACCGTTTCTTCTCGGCATCATGTAATCCATTACGATTAAATCGTAATAATTTGTCCTCGCCATGTATGACCCGCTTTCTCCGTTATTAACACAATCAACTGTAAATAATTCACTTTCTAAGTTTTCCTTTAAAGTTTCCCTGATATCATGATTGTCTTCTACTAATAAAATTTTCATGGATTTTATGACTTTATTATATTAAATAACCCTATCTTTACAAGATAGGGTTAAATAAATATGAAGAAATGGCCATTTATCCACAACCTAGAGACTTTTCACGCGTAGTTTCGTCTGTCTTTCCTTGTCCACCTTTGGAAGCTTAACAGTCAGCAATCCTTGGTTTTCTAATGCCTCGGCCCGTTCAATGTCTACTTCGTGTGGTAATACAATGCTTCTAGAAAAAGAACCCCAGTACAATTCCTTGTGGAAATAGTCCTGATCTGAGACCTCGCTTTCTTCTTTTCGGCTACCTCTGATAGTTAAAATGTCTCGTGAAAGGGAAATCTCTACGTCCTCGCGCTTTACACCTGGAATCATTGTTCGAACGATGACATGAGATGTTGTTTGATATACATCAAGTGCCAGTTCACCTTCACCAGCCTGCTCTTCGAGCCAAGTAGATGAAACTCCGGTGCTAGAGCTTTGCTTTGTTAAGTGTTTTCCGTTTTTACCTTCATGTTCCTCAATTTCCTCTGTCTCATCATCTAGGATGACGCTGCCTGTTAATCTTTCAAATAATGATCTTTTCTTTTTCATGCTTTTTTAGAAGTTTTTAATCTTTTTCACGCGTTCGAGGCTTATCGTTAAAAGAATGACCAAAACCCAGACTGATAAGAACACAGGAAACGTATTTTCTTTGTCGTTGTTTATTATAAAAAAATTAAACAGAGAATGCAAGACAACTGCAATGACAAGTCCGGTACAAAGCGCTAGGAATTTTTTAGCACGTGAAGCATAAAAAGTTAGTCCGATACAAAGCGCGACAGATCCTGAAGCTATAAAGTGTAAGAGAGAGGCTCCCATAAAGCGCATAGCAGCAGCGTTTATAGCGTTAATAGTGTCACCTCTAATTAGGGGGCCTAATAGTAGAATGGTGTTTTCCATTGCAGAAAAACCAAGGGAGGCTGTCGTTATGTAAATAAATGCATCAATTGGATGCACAAATGAGACGTGTTTAAAAGCAGTAAACCTAGCGGCTAGGTACTTTATAAGTTCTTCCCAGAAGGCCCAGACAGTGACAGCAATAATAGAACTGGCAGTAAGTGCCGGGATAAAAAACTTTCCAACATAGATGGTCAGTTGCTGAAGTGGAAAAACTACGAAAACCCCAGCCATACCAATCATAAAAGTCAGGATGATTAAACTGCGAGGCTCGTGGTGTTCATTTTCCTCATGCATCCAAAACCAGAGCCATAATAGGGCAGGTAAAATTCCACCCATGAGGGCGTAGAGAAAGACGTTAAGATTTAATGCGCAGATTATGCTTGTACAGGCCATTTTTGAACGATAAGCATATTATCGCTCATTTTTACAGATTTTGGTAGGAGGGCCCAGAGTTCTTCTGTGATAAATGGCATGAATGGGTGAAGGACGGTGATGGAATTGCGAAGCAGGGTGGCGAGTACGTATTGGCGAGAAGTTTTATTATCTCCCGTAAGGATAGTTTTACTTTCTTCAATGATGACATCGGCAATTGTGTGCCAAATGTAGTGATAAATTTTTTCTGAAGCGAGGTGATATCTGTACTCGCTAATGTCTTTTGTGATATCAATTAAAAATTGATAGTGATCTCCCATGATTTTTATATCTTCTGGGGTTGTCGCTTCACCATCTGTGTAGTCTTCAATTGAAGTTAAAATAAAACGTGTAATGTTCCACAATTTATTTCCAAAGTTTCTATTTCCTTTAATTTTGTCTTCAGAAACTTTCATATCTGTTCCGGGTGCAGTTCCTAAAACCAAAGTCAGTCTTGTGGCGTCCATCCCGAATTTATTTGCCATATCAATTGGATCGATTCCGTTACCGAGGGATTTTGAAAACTTAACACCTTTGGCATCTCGAACGATTCCTGTAATTAACACCTTTTTAAATGGGACTTGATCAAGGGCGTAACCGGTCATCATAATCATGCGAGCAACCCAAAAGAAAAGAATTTCATAGGCAGTTACAAGAAGGTTTGTTGGGTGGAAAACTTTCAAATCTTTTAAGTCAGTTGGCCATCCCATAGTAGAGAAAGTCCAAAGGCCAGAAGAAAACCATGTATCAAGAGTGTCTTCATCTTGCTTCCAGTCCATGCCTTCCGGGGCGTTGATTCCACAGTAAACTTCTTCACCTTTGTACCAAACAGGAATTCGGTGACCGTACCAAATTTGCCTTGAAATACACCAGTCTTTTAGATTATCAATCCAGTGAAAATAGGTTTTATCAAAATGTGACGGCATAATTTCAACTTTCTTTTCGGCAACCGCTGAACGCATAATGTCTTTCAGGGTTGTGGTATGGCCGTTTTTTGTAAACTCTTTATTCACCGCCACGAACCACTGCAATTTTGGAAGAGGTTCCACAATTCCTCCAGTTCTCTCAGCGGTTGAGATGTTCTGGTTAATTTCTTTTTCTTCGATCATCAAGTTTTCAGACTTTAACCATTCAACAATCACAGTTCGCGCATCTGTTGTTTTCTTGTTCAGGATTCTTTCATCACCAACAGTCATTTTGGCGTATTCATTGATTACCTGCTTGATAGGTAAGTTGTGACGTTCTGCCATCATAAAGTCGATCTGGCTGTGAGCGGGAGTTACACCCAAGGCTCCAGTGCCAAATTCAGGGTCTACTTCTTTGTCCGCTATAATTTTTACAGTGACAGGTACTCCGCAAAATTCGAATGAATATTCTTTTCCGATAAAATCTTTGTAGCGTGCATCATCTGGGTGAACAGCAACGGCGGTGTCACCTACTTTTGTTTCGGGACGGGACGTAGAGATTGCAATGGGGAAGTCTTTTGAATATTTAAAAGTATACAAAGTCGCCTTGCGTTCCTCGTATACAATCTCGTCATCAGAAATGGTTGTTTGGCCTTTTGGATCCCAGTTGACTACTCGAAATCCACGATAGATTAAACCATCATCGTACATTTGTTTAAAAATGGTACGAACCGCAAGATTTCTTTTATCGTCCAATGTGAATGCTTCACGAGACCAATCACATGAGGCCCCGGTTACTTTTAGTTGAGAAACAATTGTATCGTGACTTTGTTGAGCGAATTCTTTAATACGTTTCAACATTTCCTCACGACCTAAATCATGGCGAGATTTTCCTTCTTTTTTCATTATGTCCTTTTCAACTTTTGCTTGAGTCGCGATCGCTGCATGATCAGTCCCTGGAATCCATAAAGCTTTCTTTCCATTCATTCGGTTAAAGCGAATGGCGATGTCTTGGATTGTTGCACCTAAAACGTGACCTAAATGCAGTGTTCCTGTTACGTTTGGTGGGGGAAGGATGATGGTGTAAGTCTCAGTCCCATTACTGTTGTCAGGGTTAAAAAAGCCCCCGGTTTCCCAGGCTTCATAAATACGTTTTTCAGTGTCTTGGGGATTGTAGGGCTTTAATAGCTTTTCGGGAATCATGAGGTAAATAGTAGCAATTATAAGGATAAATTTCCACTTTATTTTTAATGTATTGAATAATATTAAATCTGTGGTATGGTATCGATGGACAAAGCGGTATTCTGCCGCTCTCCAGAAAAACTAACAAAGGAGGTAAGTGTGAAAAGAGGAAGAGGACAACGTCGCAGGAGGTCGCTTGAGGAAAAATTACTGTGGCGACTAACTCAATGGAATTCTGACCCAGAATCCAAAGCCTTAGGTGATGCTATGGAAGAAAAGTTCCTTCGAGCTTGGGATGTTCCGTCGGATAACCCTCCCTGGTTTCATGAAGTTGAACCAGCAAGTCTGGAAGAGGATCTCTGTGAATGGAAAGATGCCAGCATTCTTACTAAGGACGGAATCAAAATCCCCGTCCAGGTTAAAAGCTCGGTGACGGGAATGGAGAAGCACCTAGAGAAGTACCCTGGTTTCAGTGGAATCATCATTGTGGTAATCGAAGAAGACACTCCACTTGAAATCAGACTGCGCACCGAAAGGTTGTTGCAGGACAAGGGATTCATCGAGGAATTCAACAAAACCTAGTCAGTGGATTCGTCCGCCGGCTAGGTTTTTGCTTTTTACAACGACAAATTTCCACTTGCCTTAAAATCAACTTCAAGCGAATCCACCTTACTTACAAACCGCATATAACCCGCAACAGCAATCATAATTGCATTATCAGTCGAGTGTTCAATCTGCGGAATAAATAAATTTACATCAATAAAGTCCATCGAAGTCATTTTCTGAAAAGCACTTCGAATATTTTCATTCGCAATCACACCACCGCCAATAATAATCGTGCGCACATTGTGATCAATCATGGCTTGTCTTGTTTTCTTCACCAGCACCTCTGTTGCAGAATCTTCAAATTCCCTTGCGATGTCTTCTTTGTCAGTTTCTGAAAGTTCTCCCATTTTTTTTACTAGATACAAAACCGCAGTCTTTAGGCCAGAAAAAGAAAAATCGTAGTCTTTTGTATTTAACATTGGACGGGGTAAAACTATTTCTGGATTTTTCTCTCTTTCTCTAGATTTTTTAGCTAATGCAGAAATTTTTGGCCCTCCTGGATATTCTAGTCCTAAAATTCTCGCTACCTTATCAAATGCTTCACCAACCGCATCATCCCTTGTT
This sequence comes from bacterium, assembly GCA_037131455.1. Taxonomy (GTDB): domain Bacteria; phylum Patescibacteriota; class Minisyncoccia; order Phycocordibacterales; family CAIZLB01; genus JBAXAB01. Next base: position 30,372 of record JBAXRA010000002.1, read on the forward strand.
CTGCCAATAACAGAATATTCATGCCAACTTTTTATTAATACCAATTCTGTGTGTCCACCGGAAATTAAGAGCGCTAGGGAAGGGAACGTAACATTTTTTTCTTTTTCAGAATCAACCAGTACCGAAACAATATGTCCCTCCATGTGATTTGTCGGAACTACCTTAATGTTCCAAACAGTTCCTAATGTTTTTGCAAAGTTTATTCCAACCCAAAGCGCAGGTTCAAGTCCTGGTCCTTGTGTAACGGCGATCACATCAATGTTTGGTTTTTCAATTGTTTCTAATAATTGAATAACGTCCGCTGCCATTTCATGTTCCATTTTTAGAGAGACTAAAATTTTTGTTTTTTCTTCATCTCCAAGTGTGGACTTTTTCTCCTTATACAAACCTGACTTTTTTAAAGCCTCTATAAAAAGTGGAGTGATATTTTTACTATGTTCTCGTTTAGCGAGAGCTGGGAAGACCCCACCGTGCTTGGCATGTATTTCGATCTGAGATTGTAGGGCATTACCTAAAACCTTGATTTCAGGGCCATTATTAAAAGGTTCCTTTACTTCATTTCCACTATAAATAACCCCGTGTTCACCGGCTTCTATAATGCAAATAGCCGTCTCGTCACAGCTTGTTTCTATGCCTAGAACTATGGTTTTCATAAGGCTTCTACTATATCCTATTTTGTGCAAATCCAAAGGCCGTCCCCAGTCTCGAGTTCCTCGATCTTCCACCCATTTTCAATTAAATAAATTTTAAAAGTTTCTAACCGTTCCTTCATGTCCGTAGTATTATCCACGATTAGGAAAGTTTTTTCTGTAATTATAGGAGAAAGTGCCTCTAGGTATTGAATAAATTTCGAACGATTAGCATCAAAAAATAAAAGATCTGCAGTTTGCAATTCCTTAACAATCTTTGGCAAAGCAGTTTCAATTTCTTCTTCAAAAATCTTTGCATTTATATCAGCTTTCTTAAAATAATCTTTTGCAATATTAAACTTGTAATCCCTTTTCTCAATTGTAAAAAGTTTTCCGCTTTGTTTTTTAAGTGCCAGTCCCATCCATACTCCTGAATATCCAATACCGGTACCGAGCTCTACGACATTTTTAATATAATTCTTTAATATAAAGTTATATAAAAATTCTCCTGTTTCAGGCGAAACAGGCCAAGGACGATCGCCATAAATTCCATCGGGGTCAGACAAATGCTGTCCAATTTCAATCTGGGAAGGTGAATACCAAACAAGGGTTTTAGAAATCCCTTCTAATTCTTTTAAAATTTCTTTTCCCTCCATCTTAACCTCTAGTGTAGTCAATAGGTGTAGTAGTCGCTGGTTCCTCTTCTTCGTAATGTGGAAAACAAATATCACCTGTCATAATGTCGTACTTGTCTCCAATTGCGCAAGATACTGGTGGGGGAGTTTTCTTTGCAGTCATTGAGATGTAAGCCCATATTATAAGGGCTGAAAGCAGTATAATTCCAATTATGAAGGCGATGTTGGTTTTGGTAGTTTTCATATTTATAGTATAGCAGAAGTTTTGAATTTTTTTAAGTTTATATATATTACTAGAACTCAATCTTTCCGTCCGGAGAATACAACTCAACAGACTTGATGGTTGAATATTGAGTTAGGGTATCACGGAGCACTGCTAGAATGTGCATTTTTTCACAACTACTGAGGAACCTTAGATATGTACTACTGGGAGTTTCAGCACTATCCAACATCACCTTCGCTACACCGTTTACAATACTTACAGATTTATAAACCCCGTACCGTGCAAGCTCTTTTGAGAAAAGAATCCTCAATGAAGCATCCGCAACTGATGTGGTTTTTGGAACAAGATAACTAACAGGGTAAGTTGCACCACAGTCGCTGGTTGCTGCAATTTCCTTATCTTGAAGATATAAGTTCAAAACCGTTTGGTCAGTTGTTGTAACATTGAATTGAACTTTGTTGCTTATCTTTCCCCATGGAGATGTATATATAAAATATATTCCTGGTGTGATGTTCAAGTACTTTTCACACGGATTAGTTCAAGGATTGTTCCGATCGGTCCTGAAGTTTGGGAGATAGAATCGATGTGGGGGAGAGGATTAGAGTCTACAGGTGTTGTAGTGGTTGCGACGGGAAGTGAAGTTGGCACTTCTTTAAGAGTAGAGAATCCCAAAACTGCTAATGCAATTAAGATGATAATTACCAAGACTGTAATAAGGGTTTTTTTCATATACTGTGAAGTATAACAGAAGTATGTGACCCCACGGGGTGGATTAGTGAGTTTAGTTTTTTATTCTCAACATCTATATAGATATTATAGTTAATCTATACGCTACTCAGCGTCCAATATTCTATTCAACTCTCTTTCTAACAGCGCTATAAGGTCATTGGCTTCTGCTTTAATTGCACCCTTTTCTCCTTTACTTTTTACAGCTAAATATCTTCTGAATCTAATCATTATTCCTCTGGCTACTTCCTGGTCCTTGATATTATCTAGGGCAAATTCCACAGGTCCTAATTTGTCATTAGAATTAAAAATATCTATTTGAATGGCGTCCTTTTCTTCAGAACTCAAGTTTGAGAACCAGTGTTTTAATGGGAATTCTGCCTCGGGAGTTAGTTGTTGTGGATTTTCGTGCATGCTTATATATTAACATGTTATAAAAAACACACTAGGGTTTTGGTGTTGGTGAGTTCGTGGGGTGGATTTCCGAACTTTTACCACATAGTGACCATCTAAAATATTGCATTCAAGATCTTGATAACTTAACGAGAACTTTTTTGAATTAAATCAATGTCTTGCTGTATTTTATCCGCTATTTTCAATGCCCCATCTGCATAAAAGTGATATTTAGAATTCGGTGAACCAGAGAAATAAATCATTGCTGCCCGCCACTCTCCTTCATGTTTTTTTGATGCAGCTCCTGCGTCTGCCAAGAATAATCCTGCAGCAAGAAAAGCATCATGCATATCCCACGGGTCAGCTGGTTTACCTGTAATTTTTTCTAGTTTTTTCTTGTATAGCATCCAGGTCGAAGGGATAAAGTCTGCAGGCCCCATTGCTCCTCCCCAGCCAAAACTCATTGGACAGGTAACCTGTGTCTTGAGGGGATCTTTTCCTAATTCCTTAGTAATGGTTAAAAATGGGACTAGGTCTCTATTTGGCTTCAGTGTGTTTTTTCTAGGTTGATTATCAATAACCCTGATGCCTTCTCCAGTCTTGATATTTGTCAGATAGCACATATCAAGTTTTTCTAGAGTTAATTCTTCTTGTAGAATAGCGAGTAAAAAAGCTGGGCGAATTTTTACAATTCCTGAGACCTGATTGGCAATATCCAAAGCCTGGCCGAAACTAGTACTGGTTGATACTCCTAGTAATTCAAAATTTCCAGAAAGAATATCGGAAGCTTCTGTTGATGAGGTTGCTGAAAGAGTGGTGATGATTGTCGCAGTTTCTCTATTATCTGACGCGTAGTTTGCGGTAACAGAGGCTGTCAGCATACTGCCACCCGGCTTTATTAGTTGAGTATTATAATCTGTGTATTTTAAAACACCCGTGAACGTGATAAAAAGTACTGTGCTCAATAATGCTAAAAAGATTGCCCTAGACTTCATATGTATGTAAGGATAACATATAGATTCACAACGTTCACTGGTGACCCCATAGGGTGGCTTTCAGAACTTACTAGACAGAGAGATCATATCAAAAGTAGTATAGAAGCACTTAGTTTTACTATGTCTGTTACACCTCGCTAATTACCTCAAAGCCACTAAAGCTTCCCGTAATAGCCAAACCGATAATCGTATCAGCAAGCCCTTGGTTTTTAATTTTCTTTGCTGTTTCGTTAATAGTAGCTCCCGAACCCAAGGCATCGTCTATCAGAAGGACTGTTTTAAACTTTTTCGTATCATCCACCATAATGGTTCCCTTTGCATTTTCAATACGGTCCTCAAGCTTATTGAGGGTCTTTTGAGGCACGATAACAGGGGTCTTCACTTTTACTAGAGAAACCTTGGGATTAGTTAGATGAAGTTGTCGCTCTAGTTCTCGCATAAGCTGGATTTCTCGTTTGACCGTGGGCGGTATAAATCCTACAGCCTCAATTTTATATTTCATTATAAGTTCTTCTATTTGAGGTCGGATTTGGTCCACAAGCTCTTTTATCAACCCTCGGTTTTGACTTTGCTTGGCGTAGAGCAAAAGCTGTCCAAGCTTGGTCTTACCGAAGCGTTCAATGCTATAAAAATCTAGGTAGAATAGCTTGTCTACAGCCGTGTCGGGAAAAGTACCCTTTAGTTTGTGCATACCATTTATCAAGCCATCTTTTTTGTATCGCTTATATTTCTTGAGAGTATCAACGTATTCTTTTGCTGTTTTTTCAAGTGGGTCCTTTCTTTTGAGACACCAATTTATGAAGCCTTCAAATCCTTCCTGTCTTTCGCCTGATGGAGTGATATTAAGAAAGTTCTCATCAATGATTTTTCTGGTCTTTTCATCAACGGTATTGTCTTCCTTTTTTATTTTGTCTTCAGCAAGAAGGTAAAAGACTTTCGGTGGTCTACCGATTTTGTATATTTTCCCTTCATTGAGTAGGGAACTGAGCTGTTTTCGGATGGCTCGCGAGGTAATATCAAAATGATTCGTCAGTTCGTTTCCCGAAGCTTGCCCTTTTTGCTTTATATATTCGAGGATTTTATATGAAGTTTTTGCTTCCATAAAGGAATAATAGCATTAATTGTAGAAAGTTCCTAGTTCCCAGTGAACTAGGAACTTTTTAAAAAATGTGACCCCACAGAGAATCGAACTCTGCTTCTCGCCTTGAAAAGGCGATGTCCTAACCGATAGACGATGGGGCCGTATTTGTCCCCAAGAATATAACATTTTTTGGGAAAAAGGCAAAAAAGAGGTATATTGTTAACATATGAAAAACACCACATTACTTTTCCTAATTAAGAAAACAGATAACAAAATTACTGATATTTGCCTGGCTATGAAGAAGCGCGGATTTGGAACGGGACGATGGAATGGTGTCGGAGGAAAACTTTCAGAGGGGGAATCAATTGAAGATGCTACAAAGAGGGAAACCAAAGAAGAAATTGGCGTTGATATTTCATCAATGTCGAAAGTGGCAGAGCTTGCATTTTCTTTTGCTAATAATCCAGATTGGAATCAATTGGTACACGTCTTCACAACTACCGAGTGGGATGGAGAAGTAATTGAAAGCGAGGAGATGAAACCAGAATGGTACAAGGTTTCAGACATTCCATTTAAAGACATGTGGCCAGATGATATTTTTTGGTTACCGAAAGTTTTGAATGGGGAATTGATTAAGGCTGCATTTACTTTTGGAGAAAAAGATGCGATTTTAGATCAGAAAGTTGAAACTGTAGAGTCTTTATAATACTATTGTCCCACGGGCGATTAGCTCAGTTGGTAGAGCGCAACATTGACGTTGTTGATGCCAGAGGTTCGAGTCCTCTATCGCCCAC
>JBAXRA010000003.1:0-26741 GCA_037131455.1 bacterium
CTTCAGGAATTAAGCTAAATTATTTATACACATATTGCACACTGATTTTCACTATTGTTTTTAATAGTGCAGTGATATAATCAATACAGCATATGGAAACAAAATTCCAGACATCTTTTATACCAAAAGCACCGGTCGTTGATTCCTCAGCCGGCAGACGCTCATCGGGAGCGGGAGTTTTATTTTTAGTGTCTTTTATAATTTTTATGGCAAGTGCGTGCTCCGCTGCTGGTGTATTTTTCTACAATCAAATTCTTGATCAAAAAATTAAGAAGGGAAATGAAGAACTTGTTGACAATAAAAATATCTTTGATCCTGGTCTTGTCCAGGAATACAGTCGTCTCAATGATCGTATAAAAGCATCTTATGAGATTTTGAAAAAGCACGTCTCAGTTTCAAATCTTTTCAATATTATTTCTGCCGTGACCCTTAAAAACGTGCGTTTTAGTAACTTTACTTATTCAAATGCCAGTTCAGATAAGGTTACCTTAAATATGAACGGGCAAACCAAGAGCTATGAATTGGTGGCTCTACAGGCACGTGCTCTTACTGATCCAACTATGAAATACCGAAATGCCTTCAAAAGTCCAATAATTGGTGACTTGAATGTGGATACTCTAGGTAACGTTAGTTTTAACCTGTCATCCTCAATCGACCCTTCTGTCATTTCTTACTATAGGCTAGTTCAGGATTTAAAGAGATCTGGTCAATTAGAAAATTATGCAAATATCGGCTCACAAAATAAGGCACAAGCACCAATTGATACAACTACAAGCTCTAATGTAAACTTTATAGGATCATGAAAATAATAATTCCACTATTGTTAATAGGAGCAGCTGTAGGTATCTTTTTTGGATATACCGATAAGAATTATCGTAGCACTTTGGTTAAAAAAGATCAGGCGGTCCAAATAGATAAGGCCAAGAAAAGCGCCTACGATCTAAACGGCCAAAGTCGAAAACTGACAGAGATGAGAAACAAGATCTCTAATTCTGATGTTAATAAAATTAATAAGATGTTGCCTGATAGTGTGGAAAACGTGGGTTTGATTATTGAAATAAATAATATTTCAAAGAAAAATGGCATGGGTGATATAAAAAGTCCTCAAATAAATCAAGGATCTTCAGCCAAGTCTACATCTAAAGGTATCGATTCCTCAAAGTACGGATCGCTAGACATGAGCTTTAATGTTACAGGAACATATGACCAATTCCTGACTTTTATACAGGATTTGGAAACATATGTAAGAATCGTTGATGTGACGGGGTTGTCTTTTACAGCAACAAAAGACGGTCGATATACTTATAACATTACCATTCAAACCTATTGGTTAAAATAAAATGATGTCAAAAATAAAAACAATCATTATCATAGTAGTTGTCCTTGCAATAGGGTTTTTTGCCTATAATTACTTTTTCGTATCGAACGATGACACTAGCGCGGGTCTAAAGGATGTTTCAGAAACAGGGAATTCTCCAAGCACAAAAACCGCTTCTTCTTCAAAAGATTTAAGTCAAAATGATCAGTATGTTAAACAGCTGGTTGCCCTTAGAGGGATTTCCTTTAACTTTGATCTTTTTAATGATGATGCTTATAAAATACTTCACGCTGCAAATACAGACATTCCACCTGAAGAAAAGGGAAGACAAAATCCGTTTGCTCCAATTGAACTGGGAGATGGAGATTTCATAGTTGCTACGACAACTGTGCCCGTTGGTTTTCAGGTGACTTCAACGACAACCGTTCCTAAAGTTAAAACTACTAAATAATTTATATTAAATAGTATATAATAACCTCATGAGTTTTCTAGACATACTTGCACGCGATAAAGTCATAACAAAAGATGATGTCGGTTATATTACCCAAGAGGCGCAAAGCGCAGAAAAGCCCATCGAGCAGATTTTACGTGATCGTGGTATTGATGAGCAGTTAATTTTGAAAGCTAAAGGAGAATTTTTAGAAATCCCAAGTCGAGTTGTTGGAGACAAAGAAATTTCATACGATACATTAAAATATATTCCAGAAGAGTCCGCTTCGCATTATAAAATTATTCCTCTTGGAGTAAAGGATAATACCTTAGATGTTGGATTCGTTGATCCAGACAATCTCGAAGCAAGAGACGCGCTGAACTTTATTTCTCAAAAAAATGGAATGCCCTACAAGATTTTTCTTGTTTCAGAGGGGGATTTTGCAAAAGTCCTTGATTCATACCGTGGATTATCTGGTGAAGTAAGTAAGGCATTGGGCGATTTGGACACTACTTTCAAAATTGAAAATCTCGATATAAATCGCGAAGAAAAGGAGGGCAGTCCAAAAGACATTAATATTATTGAGGATGCGCCAGTCACAAAAATCGTAGCAACAGTCTTGCGATATGCCATTGAAGGAGAGGCGTCAGACATTCACATTGAACCATTGGTAGACAGCGTTCGTGTGCGTTTCCGAGTGGACGGGATTATGAACACCAGTCTCGTTTTACCATCAAAAGTAAAAGAAGCTGTCGTTTCCAGAATAAAAATTCTTTGTAATATGAAATTAGACGAGAGACGTAAGCCTCAGGACGGACGCTTTTCTGCGCGTATCGATGAAAGAAAAATCGATTTTCGAGTTTCTACTTTTCCAACATACTATGGTGAAAAAGTGGTGATGAGAATCTTGGACCAGCAGAGGGGTGTGGCTAAACTTTCTGAAATTGGATTCACAAAGGAAAATTATGAATTAATCACAGAAGCGATCAAGCGCCCGTACGGTTTGATTTTGATCTCTGGTCCAACTGGTTCAGGAAAAAGTACAACTTTGTATTCAATGTTGAATGAAATTGACCGTGATGAACAAAACGTGCTTTCTCTCGAAGATCCGATTGAATATAACATTTCAGGAATGAACCAATCACAAGTACACCCAGAAATCGGTTACACATTTGCAACTGGTTTGCGTACTACTCTACGACAGGACCCAGACGTAATCATGGTGGGGGAAATTCGAGACAAAGAAACTGCCCAACTTGCGATCCAAGCGGCACTCACAGGTCACCTTGTGCTATCAACAATTCACACGAACAGCTCAGTCGGTATCGTGCCTCGATTGGTAGATATGGGAATCGATCCTTACCTTATCGCGCCGACTCTTATATTAGGTATGGCACAGCGATTGGTAGGTAAGGCATACGAACCTGCAGTAGAGGCTGTACCAATTGATGGCAGTTTCAAGGCTATGATCGATGCCCAATTTAAAGACCTACCGGACGAATTTAAATCTAAAATTCCTGCAACGGGAGAAGTTCTCCGACGAAAGCCAACGCCAGATTGCCCTAAGGGAACAAAGGGGCGAATGGCAGTCACAGAAGTCTACAAAATGGACAGAGCTCTCGAGGCTATAATATTAAAAGAACCAACAGAATTGGCTATCAATAAATACTTGCGATCTAAAGGAATGCTTTCAATGAAAGAAGACGCTATGATTAAGGCACTGGACAAGATTATCCCCTTCGAGGAAGTCAGCGACTTGTAAATCTGACCCTCCAGAGGACTTCTTATTTATAACTCGCTAGCTCGTAATTAAATAATGTCGTATAATATAAACAAAAATATGAACCAAGAACAAGGAAAACCATACAAAATACTGATAGTCGACGATGACAAGTTTTTGTTGAATATGTATTCGATCAAATTCAAGAAGGAAAAATTTGACGTGACTACTGCATCAAATGGTCTTGAGGCACTAGGGCATTTACGCAGTGGATTGATTCCCGACGCAATTATTTTGGATATCGTAATGCCAGTAATGGACGGGTTAGAAACTTTGGGAAATATTCGAAAGGAAAATTTAGCAAAGTCATCGGTTATTATCATCCTAAGTAATAACGGACAGTCATCCGACATTGATAAAGCAAAAGGATTAGGAATCAATGGATATATTGTTAAAGCGACAACTATCCCAGCAGAGGTGGTCGGAGAGGTGTTGCGTGTATTAAAAATACCAGCTAACCCAGCCCAAAAATAATATGAATTACCAAGAATTTTTAGATAGTTTGCTCAATAATGTTGTGGCAGAAGGGGCGTCGGATTTGCACTTGTCAGAAGGACGACACCCGACACTTCGCATTGCTGGGCAACTTATTCCACTTGCTAAAAATGCGGTACTTACGCACGCTGATATTGAAGGGATGCTCAAATTAATGTTGACAGAAAAAAACATGAAGCAATTTCTTGAAAAGCACGAAATGGACTTTGCACATGATTACGGAAACAAAGGCCGATTTCGCGGGAATGCTTTCGTTCAAAAAGGATTCTTCAGCATCGTGCTTCGTCTTATTCCAAAAAATATTAAGTCACTCGCAGAACTCGGTATTCCATCTATCTTGGAAAACTTTGCACGCAAAGAGCAAGGTTTCTTCTTGATTGTAGGACCAGTTGGAATGGGAAAGACTACGACATTGGCCGCAATGATTGAGCTCATCAATCAAGAGCGCGCAGCGCACATCATCACCATCGAAGATCCGATTGAATATATATATGAGCAGAAAAAATCTATTATTGATCAACGAGAAGTCGGTCTCGATACTGAAAGTTTTGCATCTGGACTTCAATCAGTTTTTCGACAAGATGTTAACGTGCTTTTGGTAGGGGAAATGAGAGGTCCTGAGACTATGGCAGCAGCAGTAACAGCAGCGGAGACTGGACATTTGGTACTTTCGACGCTTCACACAAATAATGCCGCACAAACAATTGATCGTATTATCGATACTTTTCCATCAGGACAGCAAGATCAGATCCGTGTGCAGCTCGCTGCGTCACTTATTGGAATATTCTCACAGAGACTTATCCCGAGAATTTCTGGAGGATTAGTTCCTGCCTTTGAATTGTTGATTGCTAATAATGCAGTTTCAAACTTGATCCGAGAAAAACGAACGCACGAAATCAACACAGTAATCGAAACTTCTCTTCAGGAGGGGATGATTGATTTGAACAGATCTCTTGCCGAATTGGTGCGTAAGGGTGAGATTTCAATTGAAAGTGCTTATCAACACTCGGCCAATCCTAAAATATTAGAGAAGTATCTTTAATTTGTAAAATTTAATGCCACTTTTTAAATACAAAACAATAGATGATAAAGGGTCAGAGGCCGAAGGTACAATTGATGCGATTTCAATTGATGTTGCGATAAATTCACTTCAAAGACGAGGATTGGTTGTCGCTTCAATTCATCCAGCGGATGAGGCCGGTGGATTTTTCAGCAAAGACATAGGATTTTTCAACCGTGTAAAAAACAAGGATATTGTAATTTTGTCTCGACAGATGGCAACTTTGTTTTCTTCTCAAGTTTCTGCACTTCGTATTTTCAAATTGCTTTCTTCGGAGGGGGAAAATCCAGCGCTTCGAACTGTATTGGCGGAGGTTGCAGATGATATGCAGGGTGGATCAACTATTTCAGGTGCCCTAGCTAAGCATCCAAAAGTTTTTTCAATCTTTTATGTGAACATGGTTCGAGCGGGTGAGGAGTCAGGAAAGCTGGATGAAACTTTCATGGCGCTTGCAGATTACATGGACAGGTCATACGAAATCGCCATGAAAGTAAAGAATGCCTTGATCTACCCAGCGTTCGTAATTAGTACTTTTATTGCGGTAATGGCTTTGATGTTAACTGTAGTTATTCCAAAAATTGGACAGATTTTAAAGGATTCTGGACAGGAGGTTCCAATATATACAAAAATAGTTTTAGGAATTTCAGATTTCCTAGTTAAATATGGTTGGTTTTTCATAGTGGTTGTAATTGTTGGAATATTTATTTTAATTAGTTACTTGAAAACGGATGCTGGAAAGTCTGCGACTGCTCGTCTAAAAATCAGCGTTCCTTATATAGGTAATTTGTACAGGAAGCTTTACTTATCACGAATCGCCGACAACATGAATACTATGCTTTCATCTGGAATTCCAATGATCAAAGCTCTCGAGCTAACAGCTGATGTTGTTGATAACGATATTTACAAAGATGTAATAATGCAAACAGTAGAGGATACTAAGGCCGGACTTTCATTGTCTGATGGATTTTCAAAACATCCAGAAATGCCATCTATCATCGTACAGATGACAAAAGTGGGAGAGGAAACAGGAGACCTTGGTGCGATTTTGAAAAACTTGGCACATTTTTATAATCGTGAAGTTTCAAATGCGGTTGACACATTAGTTGGATTGATCGAGCCTCTCATGATCGTGCTTTTGGGTCTTGGGGTAGGATTTCTACTTGCGTCAGTATTGATTCCGATTTACAACGTTTCTGCGGGGATATAGTTATTTCTCGATAAAACATAATTTGTATTATAGACATGACAAATTCTGCCAAATTTGTAACATGTTTGTATGCAAATTACGGCAAGGTTCCAGTTGCTTTTGTAAAAATAGTTACCAAAAATAATGCAGGAATGTTCCTAAGGGAAGGTAGGTAAAGATCGTCGAATCCAATCTACAGGGGATATAGTTAGTTATCCACATGGTGAAAAGTCTCTAGGCCATTTTCAAAGTATAATTAAAGTAATCTTTGGGCTGATTGTTCTTTAGTCAGTGAAAGATTTAATAATATTATTAAAAATTTAAGATTTATAAAATGAAAACTTCAAAAGGTTTTACACTTATCGAATTGTTGGTGGTTATTGCCATCATCGGTATTTTGTCATCAGTGGTATTGGCTTCATTAACAACAGCTCGAGCTAAGGGACAGGATGCAGCGGTTCAGTCACAACTGTCTTCAATGCGATCTCAGGCTGAATTGTATTATTCATCAAACAGTAATACATATGCATCAGCTGCTACAAACGTTTGTACAGCTGCAACTTCATTGTTTGCTAACACTACAACAGGAAACTTAACAGCTCTTCTAGCTGGTGCTGCTAAGTCTGCTGGTGGAACAGGAGCAGGGGATACTACTGTACTGAAATGTACAGCTACTACAGGTGCAACAAGTGGATGGGCTGTTACTGCAAAGCTTCCAAGTGGAACAACAGGAGCAACTCACTTCTGTGTTGACTCAAGTGGTAAGGCTGTCACTGAGCCTGCATTTCAGGCAGACGGTGTCGTTACTTGTGCGTAATCTGACTTAATTAGTCTATTAAACAAAAAAACCGCCTTAGGGCGGTTTTTTTGTTTATACTTTCCATAGTATAATTAAGTCCACATATGAACCTCTCTGCTGTACTATTTATTCCAACTTTCATCTTCGGCATGATTATTGGAAGTTTCCTAAATGTTGTTATTTATCGCTTTAACACAGGAAGGGGGTTGGGTGGAAGATCGATGTGTTTTTCTTGTAATAGAAAATTGACACCAAAAGAGCTTTTCCCTGTACTTTCTTTTCTATTTCAAAAAGGTAGGTGCGCAAAGTGCAAGACAAAATTATCTTGGCAGTATCCAGCCGTTGAACTTTTAACAGGATTGCTATTTGCTCTATCGTTTATGAAAGTTTTTCCAGCAGCAGGCTACATTTTTAATGTTCCATTTGTTTGGATAGTTATGAGCGTTCTTATGGTTATAACAGTCTACGATTTGCGACATAAAATTATTCCTGATCAATTTTCATATTTGTTTGCAACATTAACTTTTATTAGATTATTTATTTCACTAAACGGAAACGATATTGTATTTCCAAGTCTAGGGGTTCTCTTTGCAGGACCTTTGCTTGCTTTGCCATTTTATTTAATCTGGATGGTTTCAAAGGGTAGATGGATGGGGTTGGGGGATGCAAAACTTTCTCTTGGATTAGGTTGGTTTCTGGCAGTTTACGTCCCTGCGTTTTCTCCACTTGTTTCAAACATTTCTGTCTTCTTGTATTCATTTTGGATTGGTACTGCATTCTTTATTCTAGTTTCTATTTTCGGGTTTATTTTTAAAAAGGTTCCAGTTCTTGGTTTGAAAAGCGAAATACCTTTTGCACCGTTTCTAATTTTAGGCCTCCTTATTGTATTTTTATTCAGGTATAATGTAGCTAGTTTAATTTTCAATGTCTATCTCAATTAAAAACAAAAGAAAAGGAGGTTTCAGCTTGATCGAGCTTTTGATTGTTATTTCAATTTTTACGATTATTACTACGGTTGCCTTATTTGATCAGGGCAAGCTTAACAGTAATGTGCTTTTGACTAATCTGGCATATGACGTTGCTTTGACGGTACGAGAGTCGCAATCCTACGGAGTGGGAGTAAAGTATGCAGCATCAAGTAGGGACACTCTTGGTGGGTATGGAGTCTACCTTGATACCACAGCACAAGATCAAATTGTGGTTTTTCACGATATAAACGCGAATGGTGAATATGATAGTGCATCAGTGAAAGTAAAAACCTATAAATTTTTAAATCAAAGAGGGAATCAATTATCGGAATTATGTGTGGGGGATAGTAATAATGTCCTCTCAACATCTAGTCAGTGTCCTGGATACTCATCAGGTAAAATAGCAAATACAACAAGCATCACATTCAAGCGCCCTGATCCAGAAGCAAATTTTAGAGCAAATGGAGAGGTGGTTAGTGGCCCAGCTTATTTGGTTTTAAAATCACAAGACGGGACAAACTGTCGCGCAGTGGTCATTGAGAGTAGTGGGCAGATCCGCGTAGAAGGGTCAGACTCAGTTGCGTGTAAGAAGACAACTACACCTTAATTTATGAAAAATATTTCAAATAAAAAAGCATTTACTTTGATCGAGGTGGTTGTTGCTGTGGGTTTATTCTCGGTTGTAATGATGGTGGCTCTCGCTATTATTTTGTCCGTTGTGGACAATAACAAAAAAGTTCATTCAGTGAACGTGGTGGTGGATAACTTAAATTTTTCTATTGATAGTATGGTCCGAGACATCAAGACAGGAAAGTTTTATCAGTGTGGAACTAGTCCAACCATAAATATAGGGGGTGGTTCGGGTTGTGTGAGTACTGCAATTACTTTGGTATCGACACTGTATGGTAAAGATAAAATTGTTCAATATGAATTTAGGGAAGATTTGAAAAAGATTTTTAAAAGTTCTTGTGATATTTTAACTACGAGCGGTGGCTCTACTCAAGTGGTAGGCACCGGGTGTACGATCCCAACAGAATTGACTTCATCTGAAATTACCATAACCGCGGTAAATTTTGTGGTTAATCCAGGTCGCCCTGGTATTTCTCAACCAACCGTGTTTGTTTTAATAAAAGGCACCAGTGCAATCAATCCAACCGAAGCTTCTGACTTTACAATTCAGACTTTAATTTCTCAAAGGTACTTAAATCTAAAAATATGATTTATTCAAATATAAAAAACAGAGGGTTTACTATTCTTGAGACATTGGTTGCCATAACCATCATTCTTATTGCGATTACTGGACCACTTGATATTATCGCGCACTCTCTGAAGGCTTCCTATTATTCTCGTGATGAAGTGACAGCATTTTACCTTGCCCAAGAGGCCATAGAGTATGCCAGAAATGAGAGGGATAATAATGAGTTGAGTCAGTACACTGCGGTCAAAGATTGGTTAGTCGGAGCGGTCGGTAGTCGGGATGGTAGTATTGATTGCTTAAATGATGCAGGAAAAAACCCAACAAATAAATGCATACTTCTTCAAACAACGGGTGGTGATTATAAATACCAAAAATGTGTGGGAGCTTGTGGCATAATGTATAAAAATAACGAAGGGATTTATGGTGCTGAAAATATAGGAAACTTACCACCAACAAACTTTACCCGAGAAATTTATTTTACAAAAGTACCAGATGAAAGTGTTCTTGTCGGTTCAAGAACTCCTGCAGATCCGACTAGAAATGAAGTCATCGCAACGGTTACTGTATACTGGGATAATAGTGTTGGCTCGGGTAACAAGTTTACATTAAATACACATTTGTTTAATTGGAAAATTACAGAATAAATATATGAATTACCAGAAATTAAATCAAAATAAAAAATCAAAGGGCTTTACACTTCTCGTTTCTATGATAGTTACGTCACTAATCCTTGCAATTGGGTTCTCTATTGGAAACATTATCTTAAAAGAACTTGCACTTTCTGCTTCTGGTAGAAGATCGCAAATTGCGTTTTATGCAGCGGATTCTATTTCCGAGTGTGCACTGTATTGGGATAAAAAAAATGCGCAAGGTAATGCTGTTGAAGACAGCCCGTTTGCAACAAGTACACCTGTTAGTCAGTTTATTCAGTGTGGAACAGGAGTAGGAATTACAACAAGCGCCTCAGGTAACATAGCAAACTTTAAAAAAGAAACAGATAATTTAATTGCTACAAGTTCTTTTGCGGCGAGTTTCAGTGACCCACTAGATCCGTCGGCTGTCTCTTGCGGAGAGGTTGTAATTGTAAAAAATATTAACAAAACACTCGTTGAGGCCAGAGGGTATAACGTTGGGTACTCTTCTAATATAAATAGTGGTGAGGGAGGGTGCGATATTTCAAACCCAAAAACCGTAGAAAGAGGTATTAAGGTGGATTACTAATTTTATGCTAAAGTGGTCAATATGAAGATAGATAAGGCTATTGTTGAACGACTGAAAAAGCTTCGAGATGCGGTTGAAAAGCACCGTTATAACTATCACGTTTTAGACAAAGAAGAGATTTCTTCCGAGGCTTTGGATTCGCTTAAAAAAGAGTTGGTTGAATTAGAGGCACAATATCCAGAATTGTATGATCCCAATTCACCATCACAGCGTGTGGCAGGGGAACCTTTGAAAGAATTTAATAAAGTTCCGCACAAGGTAGAGCAGTGGTCATTTGGCGATGCTTTTAGTGAGGAAGACATGAAGGATTTTGACGCTCGGGTAAAGCGGTTTTTGATTCAGGATGAAATCAAGACTGATCCACAGTATGTTTGCGAATTAAAAATCGATGGATTGAAAATTGTTTTAGAATATAAGAATGGGGAATTGTTTCAAGTCGCGACACGCGGTGACGGAAAAGTTGGAGAAGATGTGACAATGAATGTGCGCACAATTCAATCCGTGCCATTAAAATTAAACTATCCGCTTGATATAATTGTCGAAGGTGAAGTGTGGATGTCTAAGAAAGTTTTCGAAAAGCTAAATAAAGAGCAAGAAAAATTAGGAAAGCCATTGTATGCAAATCCACGAAATGTGGCGGCGGGTTCTATTCGACAGCTAGATCCTAAAATTACAGCTTCGAGAAAGTTGGATGTTTTTATATATGATGTTGCAAAATATGATGGAAAGGATGTTCCGAAAAGCCAGTATGAAGAATTAGAGCTACTTAAAAAATTAGGATTCAAAGTAAATCAGTATGCAAAACTTTGTAGAAATATTAATGAGGTTTTAGACTTCTGGAAAAAATGGAAAACGGAATCTAAAAAACAGGACTATTGGATCGATGGAATTGTGGTTAAGGTGAATGATGTGGTGATGCAGAAATCCCTAGGTTATACGGGTAAATCACCACGTTTTGGAATTGCTTATAAGTTTCCAGCAGAGCAGGTGACGACGGTTGTGGAAGATATAAAACTTCAAATTGGAAGAACTGGGGTTCTAACACCAGTGGCGCATTTAAAACCAGTTTCGGTTGCAGGCTCAACTGTATCACGCGCAACTTTGCATAATGAGGACGAGATTCAAAGATTGGATGTTCGAGTAGGTGATACTGTCATTTTACAAAAAGCAGGAGATGTAATCCCTGACATTGTTTCAGTTTTGAAGGAGCTTAGAACCGGAAAAGAAAAACCGTACAAGTTTCCAGCTCATGTTCCAGAATGTGGAGGTGATGGAAGCATCGAAAGAATTCCGGGGGAGGCTGCATGGCGATGCGTATTTAAAAATTCAGATATTCAACAGAAAAGAAGACTTTACCATTTTGTTTCAAAGAAATGCTTTAACATGGACGGTGTTGGTCCGAGACAGATTGATGCTTTTATGGAACAGGGATTGGTTACCAGTGCTGATGATTTATTTACTTTAACAAAAGGGGATTTGTTAGGATTACCGCGCTTTGCAGAAAAATCGGCAGATAATGTGATTGACTCAATTCAAAAATCTAAAAGGATTTCTTTAGCGAGATTTTTGTTTTCGTTATCAATTCCACAAGTTGGTGAGGAGACAGCGGAGGATGTCGAAAAACATTTTAAAACACTAGAAAAAGTTCAAATTGCAACAGTAGAGGATTTTGTAAAAATAAACGGAGTGGGGGATGTCGTTGCGCAATCAATTGTAGATTTTTTTAAGGAGAAAGATCATAAAATTTTAGTAGAGGAGCTTTTGAAGTATGTGACGATTAAAAAAGTTGAGAGTATTTCTGGATCAAGGTTGTCTGGAAAAACCTTCGTTTTGACTGGTACTTTGGAGGCGATGAGTAGGGATGAGGCGAAGGTAAAAATTAAAAATTTAGGGGGCGATGTGACAAGTTCGGTGTCGGTAAAAACCAGTTATGTGGTTGCAGGAAATGATCCAGGGTCAAAGTATGAAACGGCGATAAAGTTGGGGGTGAAGGTTTTGGATGAGGAGGGTTTTTTGAAGTTGATAAAATGATAAACCACCCATTCAAATCGCTTGCTGAAAACGAATTTAGAATTATAGAGGTTAAACCTTGTACTAAAAAATTTTTATTCCACTCAAGTGGTAAAAAGTTAGAAATCTTAGACCCTATTTATAATAGTACGCATGGAGCGTATGGGAATGTTCATGAATATGGAGTTCCCGTAGTTTTTGCCTCAGATAAGCCATCTAATGCTTTTTGTTATGAACCAACGGATTTATACAAAGAGACTAGAGAGAGGGTTGGTACTTCTGTTTATCATCGACTTGTACATGAAAATCATAAAATATTACTCGGAGTAACCTTAAAAGGTTATATTTATGTATTAAACGGTAGTGATTTTTATGAAGTTACAAGAGAAGATTTTGAGACAGGTAAATGGATTCGGTCAACAGAATGGATTTCTAAAAATAAAATTACTCCAATCGATTCTATAGAAATAACAAAACCATACGATTGGGAGATGTTACCAGAGTATGAATTTTTAGGAACTGAGCATGTAGGGCAAATGGAGGCTGAAGAGTATATTTCTCTTGCAAAAGATGAAGGGGTAAAGAATGCTGTTAATAATTGTATAATTGATCCGTTTATTCCGTTTGTTCCAGAAAAGCTTAAAAAATACATATAAATTAAAATTTTCTCTATATAAAATATTTAAGTTTTAAAAAAACGAAAACCGCTGGGCGAACCATGCGGTTTAAGATTTGGCTGTTGATCGGCTAGCACGCGTAGATCTGGTCCACATTTCCCTTGGTCATGAATGTTCGATGGCAGAACTCGCAGGTTCCGACCTGCCTGTCACGATACAATTCGACTTTGGGATGGGTGCAGATTTCTCCGAGGGCTTGCAGGAGCTCTTGTCTGCTTCTAAGTTGGCGTTCAAGAGCCTGGATTTCTGTGCTAAGAGCCACAGCCATCTTTTTTATTTGAATGGTTTTGTCCATTTTTTCTCCTTTCTAGGATAGACAATATATTGAGATGATGTGTGTGTCAATCGTTACCCTCTAAGTGGCACTTTCTCAAATATTTGCTATCATAGAAATCACCATGGAAATCACCCCAGCAGAAATCGAAAAACTAGCTTCATTGTCTCGTATGAAAATCAGCGACACTGAAAAGGCCACCTTTGCCAAGGAAATTGGCTCGATTTTGAATTATGTTAACCAGATTAAGGAGGTTGTAGCCGACACAAAACGCTCTACAACCCCATCGGATTACCCACACCGAAACGTCATGCGTGAGGATGTTTCAAATCGTGAAGTCCTCGAAAATCCAGCTGATGTTGTTGCGAGCGCTCCCGCTTCACAAGACGGATTTGTAAAAGTTAAAAAAATTCTAAACTAATGCAAAACCTTACTATCGAAAAAGCACAAGCGATGATGAATAATGGGGAACTGACTTCAGAAAAGTTGGTTAACTATTATATTGAAAATATTAAGTCTAAAAATGAAGTTAACGCTTTCTTAGAAGTTTTCGACGATGCTATCGAGATGGCAAAATTGGCTGATAAAGAAAGAGCTTCTTCAAATGATAAAGTTGCATTACTAAAACAAAAACCACTACTGGGCATTCCATGTGCAGTGAAAGATAATATTGTAATCGCAGGAAAAATTTCATCCGCTTCATCAAAAATCCTAGAGAAATATGTCGCTCCACACAACGCTGCTGTCATCATTAAAGTGCGAGACGCAGGTGCAATATTTATCGGACGAACAAATATGGATGAATTTGCGATGGGAGGATCAACTGAAAACTCGGCATTTGGTGTGACTAAAAACCCAATTGATCTAACAAGGGTCGCTGGTGGGTCATCTGGTGGCTCTGCTGCAGCTGTTGCCATGGACGGGGCCTTAATTGCCCTAGGATCAGACACGGGGGGTTCCATTCGCCAACCTGCCTCATATTGCGGAGTTGTCGGACTAAAACCTACATACGGTGCGGTTTCTCGACATGGACTTATGGCTATGGGATCATCGCTGGACGTGATTGGACCTCTTACAAATTCTGTTCGTGATGCAGAAATTGTGTTTGATGTAATTAAGGGAGATGAAAAAACAGGAAGCGTGCACGACTCAAATGCACTTACAAATTTTGAATACGAAAAACATAGAAATGAAAAAGATCGATCAAAAATAAAAATTGGAATTATCCCAGAACTATTTAATATTGGAGGAATTGATGAAGAAGTAATTAAAAACTTTAATAATTCAATTGAAAAGTTTAAAAATGCCGGATATGAAATTATGGATGTCTCTCTGCCACTTTTAAAATACTCCCTTGCAGTTTATTACGTGGTTATGCCAGCCGAAGTATCTTCCAACATGGCCCGTTTTGATGGTGTAAAATTTGGATCTAAATCAGAAGGAGCAAATCTTCTTGAAGATTATCTTAAGACAAGAGGGGATCTACTTGGTAAAGAAGTTCGCCGACGAATCATGCTTGGAACTTATGTTCTTTCATCTGGATATCACGATGCATATTACAACAAAGCCAATTCAGTTCGAGATTTATTAAGAGAAGACTTCAAAAAAGCTTTTGAAAAAGTAGACGTAATCCTCACTCCAACCGCACCGTCTCCTGCGTTTAAGATCGGCCAAAATAGTGATGACCCGATCAAGATGTATTTAGAAGATATTTTTACAGTAACTGCAAACCTTGTCGGAATCCCTGCAATTTCAATTCCTTCAGGAAAGTCTGACGGACTACCCCTAGGGCTACAATTCATGGCACCGCACTGTAGAGAGGATGTGCTATTTGCAATCGGAAAAAAATTCGAGGATATAGTATAATATTGCCTATATGGCAGACCCTAAAAAAGACGCAAAAAAACCCGACAAAGGAGGTAAAGACAAAGCACCAGCTGGTCCAATTTTTGGCGATCCAGAGTCTGCAATTTTTTGGATTTTAGTTATCCTTGCATTCCTCAGTCTTATCTACGCAGTCATCAAAGGATTTGCAGGTCCAAGCGCAGGCGATTCTTACTTTACTGATAAATGGCATCAATTCACCACATGGTTTTCTCATTTTCTTGTTCAATCAATTAATACTCTGACTTTTCTATCTATTTTCGCAAGCATAATGTTAATTATGGGAGCGTACTATGCCAGATTCAGAAAGAAGGAAATTGTTGATGAGCTTAAGTATAAAGATCAGCAATTAGTTTCTCAATCAAATACTAAATTTTCAGGAGGAATTGTTAAAAATTCAGATTTGAACCTACCAGGAACAGCGAGTCCTTCTGGTTTTGCAACTGTTCAAAGTGCGGGAACAGAACAGTGGAATGGTATAGAAAAATATATGCAGTCTCATAATCCATCTGATTGGCGATTGGCAATTTTGGAAGCAGATATTCTTTTGTATGACATGTTAGAGCAAATTGGATTTCCAGGAGACACAATTGCAGATAAGCTCAAATCCGTGGACCCAGCGAGCTTTAATTCTCTTGATGATGCATGGAAAGCGCATAAAGTTAGAAATATTTTGGCGCATGAAGGAGCAAGTTATGAGTTAACTTATGATGAGGCCAGAAAAACCATAGGGAAATTCAAGACAGTTTTCGACGAGTTCTACTTTATTTAGGGTTGATTTTTAAAACTTATTATGTATAATTTGTAACCTAGCTATGGCTAAACATAGCGGGGTAGAGTAGCAGCAGCTCGAGAGGCTCATAACCTCTAGGCCCCGGTGCAAATCCGGGCCCCGCAACAAGAAATGAGGGAATTAAGAAAAATTGATGTGGTTATTCTTTGTGGAGGAAAAGGCACCCGAATGGGTGATTTGGTTAAGGATGTTCCAAAGCCACTTATAAAAGTGGGAGATAAAACCTTGCTACAGCGAAAACTAGAGGCGCTTCCTATAAGCGTAGAGAAGGTTTTTATAATAGTAAGCCATATGAAAGAAAAGATAATTGAGCATGTAAACTCTTTAAATTATTCCAAACCTATTTTTTTTGTAGAACAAAAGGAAACTTTAGGAACAGCACATGCACTTTGGCATGTTAAAGATCAAGTGGGGGAGCACTTCATATCAATGATGGGGGATGATCTTTACGCAACAAAAGATATTGAATTTATGTCAGGCCTTGAATGGGGAACCGGTGTTGTTCCTTATCCGCCAAAAATTGGTGAACTTAGTTTGGAGGAGGAAAATAATTATTTAACTCAAGCTGTAACTATTGATGAAAACTTTAACCCTCAAACATTAGTTAATCGAGATAGTGGAATGTATAAATTCAAGAAAGACATTTTTAAACAAGAAATGGTCGCTATAAAAAATGGTAAGGAATATGGATTGCCCCATACTCTTATGAAGTTTACTAAAGATTCGGGCATCCCACTGTATCTTCATAAGCTTTCTATGTGGGAAATAATCAATTCACCCGAGGATGTAGAGCGGGTAAAGAAGTTGTTTTAAGTCGTTCCTTGTATTATATTGGACATCATGTCGAGGTAGCTCAGTCGGTAGAGCACAGCACTCATAAAGCTGCGGTCGTGGGTTCGATTCCCACCCTCGACACCAATTTTTTGTGGTATATTAATATATGGCTTTAATCAAACCTAATATTTTCGTAATAGCAGCACCGTCCGCAACAGGAAAGACTACTCTGGTTGAAATGCTTTTGAAGGAGATGGGTGATAAGTTAGCGCGGGCAGTTACCGCAACATCACGACAACCAAGAGAAGGGGAAGTGCATGGTGAGTGCTACTATTTTTACCCTGGAGAAGAATTTGATAAAAAAATCGAGGAAGGGTTTTTCCTCGAATGGGCTAATGTGCACGGAAGAAAATATGGATTACCGAAGCATGAACTTGAAAGAATCCTGGTGTCAGGTAAACATCCACTGCTTGTGCTGGACATTCAAGGAGTAGAGCATGTCAGAGAAAAACTTGATAAGAATTTATATAATAAAGTGATTGATATTTTTGTCCTGCCACCGAGTGAAGAAGAGGTTGTTAGAAGAATGAAGAAAAGAGGGGAAAGTACTGAGGAGGAGATTTTGACGAGGTTAGAAACTATGAGAAATGAGATGTTGTGTAAGGATAAGTTTAGTTACAGGGTGATGAACGATGATTTGGGTAGGTGCTTTGAGGAGGTAAAAGGGATATTTAAGCCTTATTTGTAGGCGTTAAAAGGCTTGACAGAGTGGGGTAGTGTGTGCTATAGTTATATGTGATGAGGCTGATGCCTCGTTTTTTGTTTCACCGTAATGGTGGGGCAAAAGCAGATCGTTAACAAATCCACACACCACACACCACACACCACACATACCCATGAAAAAAATCTTCATCGGGGCGCTTGTTGCCGCACTGGCAACAATCGTCCTTTTCGTTTCTCAGCCAAATACGATCCAGACGCCGGAACCAACCGTCGTCGCTTCGCAGTCGGATGAGAAACCGCAGGAAGAAAAAACCATTCACGTGACGGGTACCACCAAGATCGCGATGGAAAAACCGCAGACCAACCCGCAGAACTGAAAAACAACAAACGTAACACAGACCATGAAAAAATACATCCTCGCAGTCACGGCGCTTTGCGTCGTAGTAGTCACCGCCTTCGGGCAGACAACGACGTCCTCACCGACGGCGACAACCGGCACGGTGGTATCGATTCCGGCGTCACTGCCGATCGGTTCGCCTGAACAGTTGATGGCGTTCGCAGTCGGGCAAACCTCGCAGGGCTACATCAGCCATTCGTCGAGCACCATGCTGTCGAACAATAACAGCATGTCGTTCATTCACCTGATGAACGGCGACATCGGCGATTTGCTGACGTCGCTTTCGAACACTAACGCGTCGTTTGACGTTGCGAACACCCAAGATCAGGTCAATACCTATGTCAACGTGATGAACGCTGACTGGGAGACCATGTTCTGGGGCTCCCGCAACGGAAACATCACCAAGGTGAACGGCGAATGGAAGCTTCCGACCACTCCGGTCACGATGCACATCGCCGATTACATCCCGCTGAAGTTTCCAGGTGCGAACTACGCTCAACTGGTCGTCCGCGACCAGTACGGAAACATTGTCGACTGGCGTTCAATGAACGCCAGTAACGACGAGATCACCTTTAAGACCGCACTTGCGGGCTGGGGGACGGAGCTCATCGTTTACTACAACGACAACAACGGGAACTACGGATCGGTTGCTTACTCGGTGCCAAATGCCGGGAAGCAGATTGTTTCGTCTTCGGTGACGGGTACCACTTCGGTGTCGATCGAGAACATGTTGGCGTTTAACGACGCAAACCTTAACCCGGTCATCACGAGCTACGGAATGAACCTGAGTGTCGGTTACGACGCGAAGGGGAGTACGGGAGCTCCGCTCCTTCATATGGTGCTCAACAAGAGTCGCCAGATGACCCTCAACGTGAATGCCTTTGCACTCGACGCTTACAAGCCGTTCTTGGCACCGACAAAATACGTAATCTACCAGTTCTCCTTCGGGCAGCTGGTCAGTGTTACGGAAATGACGGCCGACCCGAATGGTTTCGTGACAGGTAACTTTGCACCAGGCACCTACGAGATCACTCCGATCTTCCCAGGTAACCCCTTCACAAAGAAAACGCTGGCACCGCAGGACAATAACTACGGCAGCACAGATGGCGGGAAGGGCTAGTGGTGTGATGAGGATTCAAGGCCAGCTCGCGCACTCCGCGAGCTGGCCTTTCTCTTTGTTTTGGAAGCATATAATTTTAATTTATTCTGTATAGTATAATATACTGTCACATGCCTATACACAGAACTTACAATAAGTTATTTTTCAAGAGGTGGTCACACAATATGGCGTACGTACTAGGATTTTTATATGCAGATGGAAATATCATTAAAACTAAAAGAAATACACACTTTGTTTCTTTGCAAGTTATGGATATGGAAATTGTCTACAAAATAAGAGAGGCTATGAGATCTGACCATAAGATAAATTTATATAAAAAACAAGTAAAAGGTAATACTGCTTATAGACTGCAAATAGGTAGTAAGGAATTGTTCGAAGATCTAAGGAAACTGGGACTAATTGCAAATAAAACTCACCGAATCAGGCTTCCAAAAGTTCCAAAACTTTACGCAAAGGATTTTATAAGAGGGTATTTCGATGGAGATGGTGGTGTATGGGAGGGTCTGCGCAATGATCGTTTGAACAAAACCCCAATTCTTCAAGTTGTTTTTACAAGTTGTTCAATTGTTTTCTTAAAAGAACTATTTTTATTACTAAAGTCTAAGGGCTTATCAGGAGGTTCACTATTTAAGGTAAAATCCAGTAATTATGGTAGGTTATTGTACGGCACAGAAGACTCTTTAAAATTATATAGAATTGTGTATAATGGGCGCTACAAGCTTTTTTTGAAGAGAAAAAAGCTTGTATTTGAAAGGTTTATGAAGAAATACGCGGCTGTAGCTCAACGGTAGAGCACCCGCCTGTCACGTGGGAGGCCGTGGGATCAACACCCATCAGCCGCGCAACAAGTGCACTTCTTGTTTGATAAATCAAACAAAGTCGCGCAGACGAAAAACACCCATTTTATGTGGGTGTTTTTTTGTAAGGTTATGTGGTATGATATTAATATATGACTAAAAATAAAAAAGGTTTTGCAGGGCTAACTTTGATTGTGATTCTCACATTAGTAGTAGCTGTTGGTGCTGTATATGTTTATAAGCAAAATAAAATTTCTGTTAATGGTAATGAAATATCCAAAAATACTTCATTAGATGCAAATCAACCGGTAGATGGCCCGGTCGGTTTATGGAAACTTGAAAAAGCATATACTTTTGACAATGTAAAAAAACAATTTGTAGAAATTTCTAACCTTAGTTTATATATGGAATATACAAAGGATGGGAAATGGTGTTCTCAGTGGCAGGATGAAAACAGTACAAAATGTAATGGTTATGACACTTATACATTTGATAAGGATATTATAAAACAAGATCAAGTTGGTCTAACGGGCCCAGAATGGCACTATAGATATAAGGTTGAAAATGGCAATTTAACTCTTTTATTGGAAACTTATGATGAAGCGAGTAAAAAATGGTCTTCAGAATCTATTAAGTATGTTCTCAAGCCTGTTTCTAGGTAATAATTTTTTAACTAATTAAATTTATGGATGAAATATCAAAAGTAGTAACAGATAATGAAAAAGTTTTATATCAGGGTAAGCCAAATTTTAAAGCTTACCTTGTTAGCTCAATAGTAGGTTTAGTCTTTGCTGTATGTATATTAAGTTTTTTTGTATTTAATTTCACAAATGTCTTATTTCTCACTATTATAGTAGGTGGTGTGGTTTTGATTGGTGGTATTTTTTTAACAAAACTATCTTATCAAAGAACTCTTTATGTTATTACTGATAAAAGAGTCATTATTCAATCAGGAATTATTGGTAGAGATTTTAAATCCATAGATTATGATCGAATTCAAAATGTATCTGTTAAGGTGGGGATTGTAGGTATTATTTTTAAAGTAGGAACAATTAATATATTTACAGGAGAAATGGAGACTGTCAGTACAGGTCAAAATACGTCAAGTATGCAGTCTAAATATGATAGGTTTATATATATTAATGATGCGTATGATGTCTTGAAAAAGATACAGACTGAGTTGTCAAAAAGAAAAGAAAATTTGGTATAATATCAAGATTGATGTGAAGTTGATGAGTAAAGTGTTCATAGTTTTTTTATAGGTTTGATGTATAAAGATAGCCGTTATGTTGTTGAATAGCAGTTCTCACTTCATTCACTAGCCCGCGCAACAAGTGCACTTCTTGTTTGATAAATCAAACAAAGTCGCGCAGACGAAAAACACCCAATTATATGGGTGTTTTTCTATGTTATTATCGTTCAATGAAACTCTTCGGCATTGAACTAGGCACAATTTCTCTTTTGATTGCATTCTCATGGTTCGTTTCTTTCGGGCGTTCGGTATTGCCAACGCATCTACTTTCTCAGGGACTTTCGATTCCTCAAATATTTTTTGGTTCGATCCTTCTTATTGTGGGACAGATTGCTCTCCTTTTTTGTATCGGCTTCAAACAGCGAACTTATTTTCTTAAATCAATCTGGACAATTGCTCTTAGTTTGTACGCACTCTTCTTTGTTCTTTCAAGTTTTACAATTGTTTCGTTTAGCCAATATTATATTGCCTCACTTATTGCAGGAATCAGTTCGTGTCTATTTTATCTTTTTTACAACATACGTTATTTCTCAGAAGAGAAGGAAGGAAAGACTTATGGGCATGCTGCTAAGTTTTATAATATTCTTATCATAATTTCTCTAATAGCACCTTTTCTTGCAGGGCTTATTGGAACCCTTAGCTTTATGTTTGTTGCTGTACTAACGCTCTTTTTCTTCGTGATAGCTCTTGTTGTTGCAAGGTCCTTGCCTGATTCAACTTATTCATTTTCAATGGCTCAGAGTTACCGCAGTGCCTATGGAGCTAAAACGCTTATTTTCTTTAATGGACTTTACGACTCTCTGGGATGGGGAATTATAACAGTCTTTACACTCAAGTTTATTAGCACTCCATTTTCTTTCGGTATATTTGTTTCCTATTTGGCAATTATTTCGGTGGCGTCTAATTATATTATGGGTAAAGTAGGGGATAGGTTTAAAAAGGGGCATGTCATAGCTGCCGTATCTTCTTTGCTCTCTTTCGGCGCCGTTATCCTTTTAGGTTTTTCTTCTGAAAACCTGACAGCTTGGATTGTTGCAAATGCTGTTATGCAATTTGTTTCTCCTATTTTTACATCTACTGCAATGGCTCTTGCAATGGATCGTTCAGCCGATAAACTCATGATGTTTCATGCGAGAGAGGTGCTTATGAATGGAGGTAGATTTGTAGGTGTGGGCGCAGCGGGATTAATGATGTATTTTAGCGCCCCTGGATATTGGCTTTTTATTTTACCCGCTTGCGCCTCACTTGTTCTGGGATTTATTGCTTTAAGGAAAAAGTCTTAGAATACAACTGATTTGTACCAATTCAAGTTGGGCAAGAAAAGTGCATAAGTAATTTCCTAGTGTATTCATTATAAGATATAATTATTCCATAATGAATATTGAAAAATAAAATGATTAAAAAATTATCAAACTTTTTACTTGTCTGTATTGTAATCGTCTCTCTCGGAGTGGTAAATGTTGGAAATGTTTATGCACAATCAGCACCAATTGGTGCCCCAACTGAGGCCCCAAATTTAGACCTTTCCAAGATCCCAGTTAAATTTCCTAAGTTGCCTAGTAGCTCAGGAAAACTAAAATCTAAATCAGGTGCGCCTTCAGAGGCAGATATGACAAATTCTGGAACAGTTCCCCAGAGTATGGCGCCAAGTAATAATATTCAACACAGTTCTATTAGCGTAGAGAGCCTTAGCTTAGATAAAGGTCAATATTCTGCTGGAGATACTGTTACAGGAAGTATTGTCCTCGGTAATAAAGAGGGTGTTGACCAAAACGATGTATATTTGGATATTTCCCTCGCAGGTAATTACAGTAATGAACAGGGACACATTGGTATACCAAATAAAATTTACGATACCAAATTCGTCGGGCCATTGAAGGTTTTGGCTAACTCTAATACGACGTCTCATTTTTCTTATGTTATGCCAAGAAGTGTCGGAGGAAAGGGGCTTGGTATCGATATTAATGCTAGATCAATATCTGGAATTCCTTATGGATGGAAGGATGTAATGCTTGGGGATGTTAAAGGGGGAAAGACCTTGTTGTTTGTTAATGAGTCTTACACGAATATAAACGGCGTAAAAAATTCACCTCAGTCTGGCCCAACCATTAATGCCACTTCTACTGTCGATTTTCATTTTGTAGTAAAAAATCCTTCAAATAAACCAATTGAAATTACTCCAGGTGTTGAAATAAGAGATCGAATTTACAGTGGTGATTTAATAAAAAAATATTCTGTCGATTCATTTACTATTGCTCCAAATTCTAGTCATGACTTTGTTTTGAAGCCTTACAAAAATGACAATAAGCCAGGTGTTTATGTTGCAGAAGTTTCACTGCTGGATTCTGACGGTGACTCTCTGGCTTACTCGGAGTACCGATATATTTTGCCCGGAGAAATGGCGACTATTCACGAAGTGAAATTTGAGCAAACCCATGCTGGTGCTGATAGTGTTGTTACTGTGAATGTCTTATATAGCGGTGCGCCACATGACATTGTTGATGGAAGTCGATTGAAAATTTCAGATGGAAATTTGAGCGTAAAAATTCTAGATGCAAATACGGGGGCTATTATCGGAGAAGCTTCGACTACCCCAAATCTTGATGTTGAATCAGCTAATGCGCTCGCCCATATAAAAATAAAAGGAAGTACAGATTCTATCAAGGTCCTGGCTACAATTACTGCGGGTGGAAAGGTTCTTGCGACATATACGACATCAGCAAGTACGCCTGATGCGGCTAAAAACGAGGGCGAAGAAAACGCGAATACTAGTCAGATGTATCTGGTATTACTAGCCTCTACATTTGCAATTATTCTAATAGTGATATTTTATTTTGTTCGAAGAAAGAAATCTAGAAATATTCTCATGTCGATTGTTATTTTACTAAGCGCAGTGGGTTGCGGGCTTATAACTGAAAAATATGCTGAGGCTTCTCTTGTGTATAGTCAGCATTATATGTGGAACTACTACGGAGCTGTTTATGCGGATGTAGCTTGGGACAGTATTACAGTTGAGACGCCAGCCGAATACGGTGTGGCAAGTGGTCCTGTGCACGTTGGAGGTTACATATACACTAATGGTTGTGGAAACACACCAGAAGATATTTGGGTTTATGCTGATTTAAGAGACCAAAACGGAAATATAGTTAGTGGACAACCTTCTGCTCATTTTTACTATGCAAATCATCCTCTCGTTGAAGGATATTCAGGACTACATTATTCAAGATATTATTTTAGTATTCCACAAAACCTCAGTACTGGTTGGTGGGTAGTTTCAGTCAGTGATTACGACCATTGGGTGGGAAATGGCCTTTGGGAGCACTATGGCTGGTCAGTTGACTATAGGTGGGTTTGGATTTATCCGCAAGTTGCTGTCACTTGTGCCCCAGACAAGCTTAGTGCAAACGTCGGGGATACTGTTACCTGGAATTTAACAACTTCAGGCGGGACGGGTCATTATACGTATTATTGGTATGGTAAAGATGAGTATGAATATCCAGCGGCCTCTCCTCAAACTGCCCATCTTAGTAAAATTTATACAACAGCTGGTGTGAAGGATATGTATGCGGCCATCGTTGATATATATACAGGTGACAATTCCGCAGTAGATAATGGCGGCCCGTGGAATAGTTGTGCCAATGTTAATGTTTATTCACCAAGCTCTGTTCTTCCAACTGCTCAATTGTTGGCAAATGGTAAAAGCAGTTTGAATGTTTATGTTGGTGACGTTGTAAACTATACGTGGAGCTCTACTAATGCAAACAGTGCAACATCGCATTATTCAAGTAATTGTGGCTCAGGGAATCCTTGGGTTGCTAATACTATAAATGGTTCATACCCGCCTTATACAATTCCTTCTAATCTTTTGGGTTGTAACTACGTTCTTTATTATGATGCTACACAAAGTGGAACCGGATTTGTAGCTCACAGTGTGGCCACTGTTAATATCATTCCAGTCACCCCACTGGTTCAAAGCTGTTCCGTTTCCGCGGCAACTGTTAATGTTGGACAGCCCGTTACTTGGTCAATCAATACAAGTGGTGGTAAGGCACCGTTTACTTATTATATGGGAGATGGATTTGGTTTGACTAATACAACCAGTATTACTCGAACATACAATGCCGCTGGCACAAGGTCTGTTAATTACCTTGTTCGAGATGCAAATAGTCCTGCTATTCTAAGTCAAAATATTTGTCCATCTACACTCGTTGTTGCTCCTGCCGCTGTTGTTGCAAATAGTGGTCCGGCTAGTGTAACTTTCAAAGTGAAGCCAAATACTGTAAATAAAAACAGTGCATGTACCTTAATATATAGTGTTACAAACGCTAGGTCTTGCAGCATTACAGGTCTAGACGGTTATAACAACAACTTGACTCTAAATTCAGCAGGAGATATCTCATCTTCTCAACTCTCTAATCCAATACAAAATAGTACAAAATTCTCATTGGCTTGTACTCAGAAGGACAAGGATGCGAATGGTAATTATCCTGTCGTTACAAAAACATCTATGTGTTACATAAACGCCAATATAATTGAAAAGTAGAAAGTAACTAATGGTTTGGGTTGAAAAATAATCTCCTAGCATCAATCGATATCCTGCTAGTAGTCGGCACTCTCATTTGGGCGCTATATGTGATCTGGAATAAGGTGCCCGAGCTCCGCTGGGTAGTCTACGCCAATATCCCGTATCTTTTGTGGGGAACATTCGCCACGTGTTTGCAGCTGACTGTAAATTATTTGAATAGATAATATAAGTTTTATTTTAAGTGATATAATCTATCCATGCAAAAAATGGGTAAATTCATCGTGGTCCGTCACCACGAATCAGACTGGAACCACAAGGGTCTTTGGACTGGAATGAGAGACAGACACCTTACAGACTATGGTTTCAAAAAATCCGAAGAAATGGGGCTTTTAATTAAAGAGTTTAAAATTGATCATGCATTTGCCTCTATGCAGGTGCGTTCGATTGAAACACTCTCTTCAATGCTAGAGGCAATGGGTCAGTATCATGTTCCCACAGAACATTCATCTGCTCTAAATGAGCGTGATTACGGAGACTATACTGCGAAAAACAAGTGGGATATGGAAAAGATCTTAGGTGAAGATGGCTGGAATGCTGTGCGACGTGAGTGGGAGTGCCTTATTCCTAATGGAGAAACTTTAAAAATGGTTTATGAAAGAACTGTTCCGTTTTTCCTCAATACAATTTTGCCACACCTTAGAAAGGGTGAGAATGTTTTAATGTCTTCGCATGGAAATGCAATTCGTACATTGATGAAATATATCGAAAAAATTCCTGATGATGAGGTGAAAAATGTAGAGATGCTTTTCGGGGCGGTCGTAATTTATGATTTGGATAATGAAGGGTATGTGCTTAATAAGGAAGTTCGGAAAACCGAATCAAAAGTTAATGCTTAAAAATATGTTAAATTCAAAAGCTCAAATCATCGCTACTCTTGGTCCAAGTTCTTTTTCGCATGAAATTATTAATAGAATGTGTGAAAAGCAGTTGGGGGTCGTTCGACTAAATTTTTCATGGCAGACATTGGATGAGCATGCAAATAATATTTTAATGATTCGAA
>JBAXRA010000004.1:0-25843 GCA_037131455.1 bacterium
GCAGAAGTTATCGATGGCATTGCATATTTGAAAAATGTGTTTATTGAAAAGTTAACAGTGAATACAGTGAAGGTACAAAAGGGAATTGAAATGAAGAGTCCTGACGGCACGACTTATTGTGTGACAATCGATAATAATGGAGAATTCCAAAAAGATAGAGGAGATTGTGATGCGCCTGATCCAGTGGTGCCTACAGTAAGCACAGGTGGTGGATCTTCTGATACAGGTACACTTGCGCCTCAACCTACACCTGATACTGTTACATCATCAAGTACAGGTTCAACAACACCGCCGGGAGCAGAGGTGATTCCAGAAGTCGCTCCGGTGGTAGAGACTCCGGCTGAACCTGCACCAGAGGTTGTAGTGCCAGAGCCAACTCCTGAACCAGCGCCAGCGCCTGTTTCAGAACCCGCACCTCCTCCAACTGAATAATTTTATAAAGATTTAGAATACAACAACCGCCTGGTTTGTGACATCTGGTACCCCGTATGCATTGCTGATCAGGCTTTCTGTGCTCCAGTATTTTGCAACATCACCTGTTAATGGATCGCTTACATAAAAGCCTAATGGGTTATCAATTGTTCCTCGTACTCCGACAACCACTCGAGCATGTTCTCCTTTAAACGCCTTTACAACCTGACCTTGGGGAGAATTCCACAAATACGAAGGTTCAGTTAAAGTTGTATATCCCCACAGTACTACGGGGTGTCCATTTCGAATTGATTTAGCAAGAAAAGATGGAGTTATGTTTGTTTCGTATGTTCCGTTACGTCCAAATGATTTCGCTGCCTTAAGTACTGGTTGGCCATAGACACCATAACCTTGATTTCGATCTGTGCCATCAACATCACCAACGAACATAAGCTGGGGGTCATCCCACACATTATTTGCAACATCCTTCATTTTTGGGTCGTAGCCAAACTTTTGAACAATATCTAAATCTGTTGCGTTTATATTGTAATAAGCGAGAGCCATTCGAAGTGCTGCCGCTTCACAGCTATTTTTATGTTGTTGATAAAAATAAGGAACATCAAGTTTTACCACTTCTGCATCGGTAGTAAATACCATCGATGTTGTTGTTGCGGATTCAAATCCCCGTACCGCCTGTACTCCTGGTTTTACTGAAACTTTGTACACTGTCTGATACGAAAGTTTTTTAGGAGTGAATGTCATTTGGTTTTCATTCCATGAAAAAGTACCAAGTGTTTTAGGAGTGATGTTGAAAGATTTTTCAGCTGTAACAGGATCAACCTCTTGATTAAATTCTATATTGATTGTTGATTTAATTGTCGGAACCTTTGGCATGGGTGTAAAAGTGGCAGCTACGTGCGATGCTGAACGAAGCGTGTATACAATGTTTTGATCATTACTTCCTCCATCTTTAGTTACTGAACCTTTTTCCAGGGTTACGGTATAAGTTGTTTCTGGGTCTGGCTTCACAACTTGAATTTCATAAATAGAGGGTTCGAGCCAAGCTCCAGTTCCGGGTATGTCGAAGGCTATTGTTGTAGAAGCTTCGGACATAGCTGTGTTGAAATGGATACGCACGGTGTCCCCGGCAACCAGTTGTTCTGGGGATTCAATTTTTACTATGGCGGGTTTTGTTACAGTTTTCACCGGAACAAGAGGGGTGGCTATCTTGGTATCCTGGCTAGACTTAGAGGTTGTAGTTTTATAAAAAAAACTAAAATATATATAAGTGGAGAAAAATCCAATAGCAAATGTTGCTATTACTGAAATGAACATTGCTTTCCAAGATAGTGAATTAGAAGGTTCAGGGGACATGTATAAATTAAGTATATCAAAAAACGGCGCCTCTCGGCGCCGTTTTAAGTTCTTCTTTTTCTCTCCCTTACCCCATCACCTGCTTCACCAAACTTTCAAAACTTGGGTGAGCATTTTCTGCCAAATCAGCTAGAATCTTTCGGTCAACCATTACTCCTTTCTTTTTCATTGATCCGATGAATTTGCTGTATGAGAAACCTAGGGGTCGCAAAGCCGCGTTGATCTTTACGTTCCACAATCGGCGCATATCGCCCTTCTTGTCTCGTCTGTGGATGAAAGCACTTGCCCATGAATGAGCGAGCTGCTCGTAAGCCAACTTTTCCTTTGTAGAACGTCCATGTCTGAAGCCCTTCGCCATCTTAAGAATGTTTCGGCGAGTCTTCAGCGCATGCATTCCTTTCTTTACTCTTGTCATTGTATTGGATTAGTTAAATTTAGCTGCGTTTGATAAAAACTGTCGTTTCTGACGAGTTGTCATATGGAAGGGAACAGCTCGACCCTTGGCTGTTTGTTTTCGTCCGCTTTCCTTTGCATTGTAGTGGTTCTGGCCCGTTGCTCGTCCTAGAATCTTTCCATTTTTGGTGATTCGGAGTCGCTTAAGAAATGATTTATTTGTTTTCATGTTTTTTTACTCGAGGCGTTGCAGATTTCCTGCAAACTTCTAGTGCCTTGTTGTGGATAATAATTTTCGAGAGTCTCTAGGCTTTTTCGATAATGATGGTAAGACCTTTCAAGCTCTTCTTGGCTGGATCTGCGATTTTGTAATCTACAGTTACCAATTTTAGAAGTCTGTCTAGGCGTTCCTTTAGGAAGTCGACATTAAGATATTTGGTTCGTCCTGGGAGGAAAAGGTCCATCTTGATTCGATGTCCTTCTGCTAGCCATTCCGAAGCCTTTTTGGCTTTGAGGATGAGGTCGTGTTCACCTGTACCGATTTTGACCTGGAGACTCTTGACTTCAACTACGTGGGCTTTGGCTTTTGACTGCTTTAGCTTCTTGTTTTCGTCGTATTGGAATTTACCATAATCTGCGATTTTTGCAACTGGGGGGTTCGCTTTTGGAGAGATTTCAATCAAGTCCAGTCCTGCCTCATGAGCCTTGTTTAAAGCCGTAGAAAGGGAGATTACGCCTAAATTTTCGCCTTCAGGACCGATGACTCGAAGTTCGCTTGCTCGTATTTGGTGGTTTATTCGTACGCTTGGGGTATACACAGGTTGGGTGAAAGTTGTTTTGGTGGTTATAGAGTAACACTAGAGGGGTGTTTTTGCAATGAACTCGAGGTAACGAAACTATTGACTTTTAAATAATAATATGCTATTATATTAAAGTTAAGGAGGAGTCTATCTTCTCTTTGGCTACGTACCTTGAAATAACGCAAAAAAACCCAACCACCCAAGAATCCTGAAAAATGAATAAAATCACAGAAACTCTGCAGACGCTGTTCTCGGCCGCTCGCTACTCGTTCGCATTCTGCTGGAAAAACAGCCGGTTCGACACGATCGCTCGATTGCTGATTTCAGCATCAAGCACACTCATCCTCTACGCAACCATCTACGCCACCGGCCTCATTGTAAATGCGGTTCAAGGCTCGATGGGAAAGTTCAAGGCAGAAAACCATTCGTTCGTGGAGTTCGCCACTGGCGACCTAGCAAAACCAGTTATGCTTCTGCTCGGTGTCCTACTCTTCGGAGTGATGCTGGGTCGGCTCAACTGGTTCTTCCGAAGTCGTTGGAATCAACGACTTCGCTATGCAAACGAACAACAGTTCAACGACCACCGCGCAACTCTCGATGTTGCACGTTTCCGCAGCAAGGAATACGACGATCTCGAAAAGCGCATCGGCGAGCTCCCGACTTCATGGCAGACGAGGATATGGTTCTCTGACGAGATGCTAAATCTCTTCACGACTACAATCTCGTTCTTTCTCTTCGGAGCTTCGTTGGTTACTGCAAAGCCAAGCTATGCAGTCATCCTCGTGGTCACTGCACTTCCGATGATGATTGTTGAGTTCTATATCGTGAGCAAGTGGTGGAATCTTTTCCAAGAACTTGTTCCTCATCACAAGAAACGCAAGGTCCTTGAAAAACCTTACAAGAGTGTGAACTCTTTCGTTCAAGCTCTGATGTTTCAACAAATGCCCTCACTCAAGAGAGATATTGAAATCAACGTCAACGGAGTACTGGACCAATACGATGAAATCCGCAAGGAAAGCGTTCGCAAGGAGATGTTCACTCATTTCTTGGCAATCGTCGGGCTCTGTGGAGTGATCGTTCACGCTGTTTGGCAGATCGTGAAATATGGAGGAGAGATCGGAACGTTAACTATTCTCATCGCTGCTGCTCGCACCTTTCAGGGAAACCTGGAAGCCATTGTCTCGCTCGTCGCGGAACAGTGGAATAGTGCGAAAGGTGTGATCCTAATCGAGAAAGACTTTCTGGGTCTTAAACCCGTCTTGACGACGGTCGACCCAGTAAATCCGCATTTCAGCGGGCCACCGTGCATAAGGTTCGATAGAGTGAACTTCGCATATCCAGATACCGACACATTGGTATTGAAGGATGTGAGCTTCATAATCGAGCCCGGAAGTAAGGTGGCCATCGTCGGAAAAAGCGGTAATGGAAAGTCCTCAATCGCCTCACTCCTTATGAGGCATTACGATCCGACCTCAGGTGCAATCTATGCAGGAGACATCAACCTGCAAAACATACGCCCAGAAGTCTGGGCCGACTCTGCCTCCGCTCTCACTCAGGACTACACTGTCCTCGAGCGGACAATTGCAGGGGAGATAGCATCCTCACGTCTCGACCGCCCTCTTGATATGGAGATGGTTGCAGCATCAGTTCGCTTTGCCAACTTCGAAGACGTTGTCGATTCTGACCCGAACGGGTACGAGTCGCAAATTGGAATCGAGCACGGCGGGCGGGACTTCTCTGGAGGTGAAAAACAGCGGCTTGCTCTGGCCCGCGTGTTCTATCGCGGGACACCAGTCCTTATCCTCGATGAGCCTGATGCAAAGCTCGATCCCGAGTCTGCGCAGAGGGTCATTGATCACGTTTTTGCCCTCAAGGGTGTGACTGTGATCATCATCACACATCATGTCTCTCGCGCGGAACCGTGCGATAAAGTCATCATGATGGGAAAAGGTGAAGTGGTAGAGCAGGGCACGCATCAGGAATTGTTGGCCAAAGGAGGATTCTACGCCAAGATGTTCGAAAGGGACAAGAAGCGCCTTGGTCACTGATAGTATCGGATAATCCGATTGGTTCATGGTTTACGGAAGCCAGAGTTAACCTAAAACTTAACATTCAACCACCGCGTTGCCTTCAGAAGGTAGCGCGGTGTTTTTTTTTGCAAGTAGACTTAATACAAGTTACACTAATTGAACATGCAAAAACTCTCCCTCATATATAAAAACATAAAGAGGTGTGTGGGGCTTTCCTACAAATGGATGCCTTTTTATACCGTGATGCTACTGGCGCTGAGTGTTGGTATTGCTATCATTCCGATCATTCAAGCCAAGGTTACAGGGGATATCGTTAACTCTATTACCGATTCTGTCACTAAAGGTCAAGGAATTCGCACTGTACTATTTTTAATATTTCTTTACGTTTTAATTAGACTTGTTTCCGACCTACTCTCAAGTGTAAATACATTCTTTGACAAAAGATGGTGGAATAAATTTTCTAATGATCAGGAAATTTTCGAAATGGAATCAATGTCAAAGCTTGAACCCGGGCACCTTGAGGATCCAGAATTTAAGGCGCTGCTCTCGACTGTAAAATTCAAAGGTTTTTGGAGTATTATTTCTCTGACCTATGCTCAATTTACAAGTCTTCCAAACCTTGTGGTTCTCCTGACTACTTCTGTAATCGTCTTCAGAGTTAATCCTTACATTATTCCAATCTTAATTGTGGCAACGTCTTTTGAATTTTATTTACAGCTTCGATATAACAAACATATCTGGATGATTTGGCAGGAAGGGGGAGATAGGATGAAAGTCTACTCGCACCTTAAGGAAAATGTGACTCAGAAAGTTGCAGTAACACAAAATCGTCTTTTAAAGTCCCTAGATTTTATTGTTGATAGGGCTCGAGGAATCTTAGATGCTTTTAATAAGGAACAGAAAAAAGCAGATTGGGAAAAGATTATCCGGTCATTTTTAGCGCACGGCCTTGCCTCACTCGGTTTTGGTTTTTCTTTCTACTTGATTATTAATCAAGTATTCACTGGTAAGATTAATGTCGGTGAAATGGTGTTCTATTTGGCGGTTTTAAGCCAATACACAGGAACGATTGACCAATTCTTTAACAGTATTTCGCGTCAATACAAAGATGCGCTCGAGGTTAACGATATATTCAAAATTGCAGACGTGACCCCATTTATTAAAGAAATTGAACATCCTGCAAAGCTTGCCTTGGAGGGAGCACCAAGTATTGAATTTAAAAATGTATCTTTTTCTTATGCAAATAAAAAAGAAAAAATTCTGAATAACTTTAATCTAAAGATTGAAGCAGGAGAAAAAGTAGCCCTTGTGGGTAATAACGGTGCAGGAAAAACTACTTTGATAAAGTTGCTTTGCCGTTTCTATGATCCAACCGAAGGGCAAATTTTAATCAACGGAATTGATCTAAAGGATTTAAGCAAGGCCGAGTGGTATGGATACTTGGCATTATTATTCCAAGATTATTCTGCATATTCGTTTACTGCCAAAGAATCAGTGGCGATGGGTCGCGTTGAGGAAGAAATTGATATTGATAAAGTTAAAAACGCTGCTGTACATTCAGGAGCTAATGAATTTATCTCTGAATGGAAGAATCAATATGATGAACAGCTAGGAAGTGAATTTAACGGGATTGCTCCATCCCAAGGACAAGAGCAAAAAATTGCCATTGCTCGAGCCTTATACAGAGGTGGTTACGTATTGGTATTGGACGAACCTACAGCCTCAGTTGATGCATTGTCCGAAGCTGACATTTTTGAAAAAATTAGAACATCGACTGAAAATCGCACACTTATTTTGATTTCGCACAGATTTAATACGGTAATAAATATGGATAGAATTATTGTTATCGAGCATGGATCTGTAGTTGAAGAGGGAAGTCACGCCAAATTGATGAAAAAGAAGAATGGAGTGTATGCAAAAATGTTCAATAGTCAGGCGGCTGGGTATTCGGCGGCCTAAAGCAACTTTCTAAACGGCCACATGATGACCTCTGCGATCTTGTCGCTGAGGCTTCTCTTGTCCCAATCTTTTTGAGTTAGCAACTTTGCCTCGTCCCTCAACATATTCATAGACCTTTCGACATCAGCTACAAATTTGTCATCTCCAGAAACTATTCCTGATTCAAAATTGTATCGAAGACTTATACCATCCATATTCATGGTTCCAATCGTTGCCCATCTGCTGTCAATTTCCACACCTTTTCCGTGAATCATTTTTGGGTGACGATAGATGTCTATTTTGTTATCTAAAAAGTAATTCATATAAGTATGACTCGCAATATCAACAAACGGGTGATCCGTTTTATGTGGAATAATAATTGTCACAAGTACCCCACGTCGGCGGGCGGCCACTAATTTTCTCATAAGCCTGTGGGTTGGTAAAAAATAGGGGGTAGTAATAGTAATATGCTTTGTGGCCTTTCCAATTCTATTAATCAATGCTCGGTAGAGCTGATGCTTGCCTGGCATAGGCGACTGAGTGATGTACATGAATGGCAATCTCACATCAGCATTCATCAGTTGATCTTTTTCTTGAATAAGTGCTTTTCTCTCCGCGTAATATTTTTTAAGACTTCCTTTTAAGTCTCCAACATCAATATTTACCCAGGAAACTTTTTTAGATTCGGAGCGGGACCAAATGTTGTCAAAAGCTTTCTGCATCGAAGTTATTGGATGAGGAAGAATGGTAATTGTCGGAGTCGGCGGCAGTTCGCTTTTTCCAATAGAAAGCCTAACATTCAAGTCTAGCCACTTTTTAACAGGCTCTCCAATGCAAATTCCACCGTGGTAAACAATGCATTCTGGGGTATTAAAATCAATGATAAGGATTCTTCTGTGGTTTCTAAAAAAACCAAATCGATGAAAACCTTTTGTGAAGGGGACAAGCCAATTAAAAAACTTTATCTCTATTCCAGCCTTTATCATGTCATGATAAGTTTTTGAATTATTAAATCCAAAAGCCCCCGCCGAATCAAAATGACAGCGGATTTTGACTCCGTTTCGTGCGCGTTCTATCAGCGCTTCTCCGAATTTGTTACCGATTTCATCTGCAATAAAGTAAAACTGTTCAAAATCTATAGATTTTGTGGCTCTATGAATATCCTCTAATATGCTCTGCCATGCATCATCGGTCGTTGTTAGAAGTCTATGCTCTAGGGGGAATTCAATCATATAGTTCGCTTTTTTGTTAATTGTATTATAATCTAAATATATGCAAATCGCATTTATTCTGCTTACCTTCGTTTCAACTGTTTTAGGGGGTCTCGTGGCTTTAAAGTTTAAAGACCGCCGGCATTTATTGTTGGGCTTTACGGCAGGGGTTTTATTG
Source organism: bacterium (assembly GCA_037131455.1). GTDB lineage: Bacteria > Patescibacteriota > Minisyncoccia > Phycocordibacterales > CAIZLB01 > JBAXAB01. The sequence goes on from JBAXRA010000004.1 coordinate 8,336, forward strand.
TCTGTGGTGGCGTTTGATTTATTGCCAGAAATTTTCGAAATGGCGCAGTCGGTTGGATTTGATGTACGTATGGCGATGGTTGCTATGGTTCTTGGGTTCTTAATTTTCCATGTTGCAGAAAAAGTTTTTTTGGTTCACCATTCTCACGAAGCAGATTATGGAGAACATAAGCATCACCATTCTTCACTAGGTTCATTGTCTGCAAGTGCTCTTATTGCACACTCATTTTTTGATGGAGTGGCTATTGGCCTGGGCTTCCAGGTTTCAACAGCTGTCGGTATAACAGTTGCGCTCGCTGTATTGGCTCACGATTTCTGTGATGGCCTTAATACAGTTTCACTAATAAAAGCACACAATGGATCAGACGCTAAGGCCAAAAAGTTTTTACTTCTCGATGCTATCGCGCCTGTGTTGGGAGGATTGTCGACACTATTTTTCACGTTTTCTTCAGGTGCCTTGATTATGTACTTGGGATTTTTTGCCGGATTTTTAATTTATATGTCAGCATCGGATATTTTGCCAGAGGCGCACAGTAAGGATTCTTCTTTGTGGACGGTACTTGCGACAATTGTTGGGGTGGTGTTTATGTATGTGGTGACAGGGGCTTTGGCAGGGATACATTAGATTGACACTTAAAACCATAAAAGCGATAATGTACTTATGAAATATGACATAAGTACATTTGTTGATGATTTAATAGAAGCCAAAGGACTCTCAGGTTTAAACGATGAGGTGGTAGCACAGATGAAAAAAGACCTTACCGTCAGAATAGAAAATAGAATTCATGCCATTATTGCGACTAATATTCCAGAAGCATCACGAGAAGAATTTGATAAATTAATAGACTCAACTGTTTCAGACGAAGAAGTTTCGAAATTCTGCGCCGAAAAAATCCCTAATTTACAAGACCTTGTCGCGGCGGACTTGGTACAGTTTAAGAATGTGTACATAGGAAGCTAATTGAGGTTTTAAATACATGAAAGAATCATTATCCCCACAAGACGAAGCGCTCCGAAAACTTACGGAAGAAAAAGAATTCCTGACTGGATTTGAGAATGAAGAAAGAAGAAGGGTTTTAATAGAGAAACGAAAAGAATTGATAGACCAGCTAGAAAACTCTAATCGTGATGGTTATCTATCAACAAGATATCATCATTCAAGTGATTATATGGAACAGGCTAATAATGAGGTGATTCAGCTTGAAAAGGAAATACATGCTCTTGAGGGTGCAGAACGGGAGTATAGGAAAGGTGAAGAAATTCAAAAACGAAAGTACAGGATAAAGGAGATTGAAGTAGCTGGTGGTAAGGGTAATTTGGCTGCTGAGTATAACCATTCATCTGATTACGAGGTTAAAGCTAATGAAGAAGTAGTAAGGTTGGAGAAAGAGATCCACGAACTTGAGAATCCCGGAAGCACTATGAAAGTGAAAGAACAGCCAGAAGAAGTTAAACCAGAGGAAGAGGAAAAACCGCCAGAGGAAAAGCCAAAAAAAGAAAAGAAACCAAGAAAGCCTCGAGTAAAAAAACCGAAAGTAGAAGTTGAAGAACCAAAACCAGAAGAGTCCGTAGAGGGGGAAAAGAAAGAAGAGGAAAAACCAGAGGTTCCTAAAGAAGAACCAAAGGAAGAGAAGAAAGAAAAAGGAAAAGAAACCTTGGCTGAAATGATTGCAAAAGCCCAAGAAAAAGATAGAAAACTGAAAGAAGAAAAACAAAAAAAGCGCCAGCTAGGGGCAGTTCAAACCGACCTGATGGAAAAGCGCGCTCGCGAAGTTGGAACGGAACGAATGAATAGAAATACTGCAGAAATTGGAAGCTCGTGGAATCCGGTCAATCTTGTTAAAAAAGTTTGGCACAATATGACAGGGGAATACAAGCGTGTTAAAGAAATACAAAGAGTAAGGGAGGAAATGAGAACAGCTGGCAGTACCCAAGGTATAGAGGATGCTGATGGTACGGTAGACAGCAGAATCAAAGGTGCAATCCTAGAGCGATTCCTGAAAGATACCCCAGGATTAGTGCACGAAGCGGCAGGAGAGCATAAACTAGAAGGTTTAGCACCAGAAAGAAGGGCTACTGCAGAAGCTGCTATCCGTGCGGCTATTATTGCCTATGCTTCTGACGCTAACCCTAATCGTGCGATTTCAGAGGGAAACCTTACAGAAGCGATTAATAGAGCATATGCAGATGTTTTTGCTGACCCTGAGGGAAATAGAAGTTTCGAACCATTAAACATTGCCGATAACATCAAGGAATATGCGAGGGAAATGAGAGGTCAAGTTGAACACGGTATCGCTGTAGAGAATCTCGACCTGGATTTCGAAATGACTTTCGGAAAAGCTACAACTGGTGCCAGAACGGAAGAGGTCCACACTTGGCTTGAGGACAAGATTCAAAGAATGGCCAGAAACAAGACTGGTAGATTTATCAACGAAACCAGTGTTGCCGCTGCTGTTTGTGTTGCAACTGCTCTTGTGACCAAAAGTTCACAGTGGGCATTCAGGACTGTCGCAGGAGTTTTTGGAGGAGGCCTTGTCCTCGGAGGTGCTTTGGCTGCCAAGAGGGAGGGTGCCCAAAATGAAACTGACCGAGCGTCACATGCACGTTCAATGGCTGCAGGCCGAATGTTTAATGCAGAAAACTCACCGCGCCGTAGGGAAATGAATGAAACGACTTATCAGATGACACCGGTTGGAAGAACGATTGAGAATTTAGCTAGGATTAGACAAGAGATTGAAGCCTCAAATCATCCAGGAGAGGCAGAGACGGGGGTGAGATCTTTGATTGGAATTTTAGGGGAGATTGATACCCGAATCGCTCTTTCAGATCGCGACAATATTGACCTGCTCGCATACAGTAACCCAGAGGATATTGAAGTTGAAAGAACTCAATTAGATATTGCAAGAGCCGAGGCTAAAGTTTTTGCCCGCCAAGTCTATGAAGGGCTAGGACTTTCTGCTAGTACGAGAGATTTTGACCACCATCTAGCTTCAACTGCATCAGCTTATAGCGAATCAATAACAGAAGAAATTTCAGCTAAAAACGAAACTTTTGAAGCTCTCAAAAAGCGCCGAAGGAACGCAGCCTTTGTTAAGGGTGCAGCTACAGCCGGAGTGGCAGGATGGATCTTCCGCGAAGTTATTCACTTGGGAGACTCAGGGTATGAAAAGTTAACTGCAGACCCTCTCACACCAAGCGAAAGTGTTTCAGTAAAGGGTGCACCAGATACATTTCAGGCGATGGACACCCACGGGGTTCATCATGAAATTACAAATATAAAATCTGGTTCATTAAAACTGCCAGAAGGTTTTCATATTGTCGATAACGGTAATCCGGACGAGTATACTATTGTCAAAGGCGGACATTTCGATGTAAACGGCGATATTGTCGGAGGAAAAGTTGTGGCCGAGAACATTGCTTTTGATAAAGCGGGTGGTTCATACGAATTGACCCAGCCATCAGTTGATACACTAAACAAAGCAGGCTTCTCATTCCTGAAGCATCCAGAATCAAACACGGCAATTTCAGACTTTACAATAGAAGAGACCAAGAATTTGACTCCTCAAGAGTACGCAGCAGCGCATCCTGAAGAATTTACAAGGTCACATCGCCAAGGATGGGCGGATAATAATACAGCAAAGTTTGATAAAAATGAATTGCGCTTGAATGATCCAGTTATAGGAAAAGACGGACAAATCCAGATCTCAATGAGAGGAATGACCCATCATGGTTCAGTTATGGGGAATAAACATTTTGATGTACCACGGCTTGTAAAAGGGGGGCAAATGGAAATATGGGTTTCTGCTTCGGAAGATTCGCAATTCACCCCAGCGCGTATTTCTGTCGGTCCAGATGGAATCGCGCGTATTGATCCAAATAGTACAGTCGGAAAATTATTTAAATTTGACGCGCAGGGGCATATAATTGACCGTCCTCGTTTTACTGAGGCGGCCGCTATTACAGGAGAACAAGATGGGATAAAGAGTGCTGTCATTTGCGCCACAGATGAAGGACCAAGGGGTGGTCACACTATTTCTGAAAAAGTCACAGTGCAAGGAGTGAGGGAGGTGACAACGTCAAATACTGGAACAGAATTGGTGTATGAAGGTCCTCAGGAACCTGACACCTTAAACCCTTTTGTACCGATTCCATACTTTATTCCAAGAACACCGATGGAGAGGTTGAAGCAAAGGGAACAAGGGCTTGTCGTTCCTCCTTACTATTATGGTTATGGCGAATCGCACGAAATGAATGAGTGGAAAAAAGACTTTTCACCGCGCCTTCAAGGTAATCCAGAAGCGAATCTTGATCCAAAAGAAGAAGTGAAATGGTATTTTGAAGCTCAGGAAAAGCGATATCCAGGATATATGGAGAAAGAATTAAAAGATCTTGAAGGTCAGAATAAAGAGCCTATGGGTAAAAATGTAGAAGGAGTAGTTTGTCTCGCTGCAGCAGGTCATCAGGAACATGAAAATATTTATAGAACTCTTGAAACATACAGAGTTCAGCAAAATAAAAAAGGCGAGAGTATTTGGAAAGGTAAAGACAGTCAATTCGAGATTTATTTATATGTTAACTGGCCGAAAGGAAAAGATCCCAAGAAAACAATTGATGAAATAAACAGATTCAAGGAGGCACACCCCGAAGTTCCAGTTAACGTCTATACAGAAGAAATAAACAATGGAAAAGTAGAAGTAGGTTGGTACAAAAAGAAGGCTTTCGATCTTGCCTTGAAAAAACATTCAGAAAATGGCACTGACAAGGATCTCATACTAATCGCTAACGACGCGGACATGACTTATAGTAATCCTAACTATCTTGAAAGCGCATTAGGCGAAATAAACAGCGAAGAGGGTAAAAAGTGTGATGCTATTTTGGGACGTTTTGACTTGGATCCTTCAGTTTATGAAAAATACCCAACCTTCCACGCCGCTATGAGGTTTTGGCAATTTATGGAGGCCACAATGAGAAATAAACACGGAATTATTGGAACTCAAGGAAGGAACACTATAATGAAAGGGTCAAGCTATGCAGCTGTGGGTGGTAATAGGACAAAGGATTTTTGGGCTGATATAGAATTTGGACAACTGTTTGCACAAGCTAGAAAAAAGAACACTGTAGCGTATTCAAACAAGGATTGGGTTATGGTTGATCCTAGACGTGAAATTGATAAATTCAAAAGCGGAGATAAACTTGCGGGTACATGGAATGATTTCAACTCAAGAGAGGTTAGGGGAAACAAGAGTTCTCATAATATTCCAGAGAATCTTGATACCAAAACTCTCTCTTCTGTTCCAGAGAATGATCCTGTAGTTGTTCAATTCAGGGAAAGGCTTCAGGATGAAATTCAAGGAATTGCGGATATGTTCTTGCGAATTTCACCTGACTATGGAAATTCAAAAGCAGTGCATGAAAAGCAGATAGCAGACGCTCAAAAGGTTGTCAAAAGAGCTGCAGGGTTGATTGGTTTGAAGACAGACATCAAACGTGATGGTGACAAGATTATAATAAAAATTACTAACACTAAAAAATTAAGAGAGGATCTTAGAGATTACGAAACAGAAAACAAGAAGGAAACCAAGCTGAACTTTGGCGGCAAGAAAAATCCTCTATTTTAGTAATTAAATTAGAATATTTGGCTCTCTTGTAATTACTGGCGACGGGGGTTTTGGGCGGTATATAAAATTCACACAAAAGTAATAAATGCGCTATAATTGTTTAGCTTATTAAATAACTTAATATATACAAATGTCATTAACATCATCAGTCGGAGTCGGTTACGGAGAAGACGCTTTTTCAGCAGGAGCCTCAGCAAGTCAGGATGCAGTAGCAAGATTGGGTTCAGGGGTAAAGCCAGACGCTTTTATTGTTTTTTCATCATCAAAATATGATCAGGAACAAATGTTAAAAGGGGTGAGGTCAATTAACAGCGAGGCACTTCTTGTTGGTTCATCAACAGCAGGAGAAATTAGCACAGAAGGTCCAGTTGGAAGAAGTTCCGTCGTGGTAATGGCTCTGTCATCTCAGAGTGTAAAGTTTTTTGCCGCAGTAGGTGATCCTGTTTCAAAAGGCCCACACAATGCAGGTAAAACGGTCGCTGATGCGGTAAAGGCACAAGCAGGAGGGGACTTAAAAACATTCATAATGTTACCTGATGTGTTGAATGGTAATGGTGCAGAGACAGTGCGAGGGGTCTTGGAATCGTTAGGTGAACACTTTCCAGTAGTAGGCGGTGCGTCGGGTGATGATTTTCAATTTAAAAAAACTTATCAATATTTAAATGACAAAGTCTACAGCGACTCGGTTGTTGGTTTGGGATTGACAGGGGACTTTAAAATTGGAATCGGCGTAAAGCATGGCTGGATTCCAGTGGGCGCACCAATGAAAGTTACAAAATCAGAAGGTGGAGTTTTGTATGAGGTAAATGGGATGCCTGCCATCAAGGTCTATGAAGACTATTTCGGAGTAGAAGAAGCATCAGTTTTAAAAACAGAAACGTTGGCAAAATTGGCGATCACGTATCCACTAGGAATTAAAGTAGAGGACAGTGAAGAACTTTTGATCAGAGACCCACTTTCAGTTGATGCTAATGGATCAATTACTTGTGCTGCTGAAATTCCAGAAGGATCGGACATTCGCCTTATGATTGGAAGCATCGAGGAAGCCGTAAAAGTGGCTAAAATGGCCGCAAAAAACGCTCTTGATCAACTTGAAGGTGCTACTCCAAAGGCGATTATTATCTTTAACTGTATTGCTAGAAACAAATTGTTTGGATCAAGGTCAGGTGAGGAGATTACAGCTATCCAAGAAGTGTTGGGTAGGGACGTTCCATTAATTGGCTTCTATACTTACGGTGAACAAGCCCCTATGAATGGCGAAGTTAAAAATATCAATCAGTGTAATTCAGCCTTCCATAATGAAACGGTCGTGGTTGCAGTTTTAGGATAGATAAATAAATGAACGAACAAGAAATAAAAATTTTAGAATTGAAAAATGAACTTTCTGCGTGCAAAGACCAGATGCAGAAATTGATGGTGGATCAGCAAGAAGCCGCCAAGCTTTTGATTCGTCGAGACCTGGCACTTAGTCGAGCCAGCGAACAACTGCAGGCCTTGGACTTGGCAAAATCAGAATTTATCTCCATCGCTGCGCATCAATTACGAACACCCCTCTCTGCGATCAAGTGGATTCTTCACATGCTTGTTCATAATGAATTCCAAAATGAAGGTGAAACGTTAGAATTTACGCAAAAGGCAGCACAGAGCACTAATAGAATGATCGACCTGGTTAATGATTTGCTTGAGGTAGACCATATTCAGTCTGGAAAAGACCAGTTTGTGTTCAAGCCGTTGGATGTAAAAGCCCTCATTGAATCTATCGTCCTTGAGTTACAAACAATTGCAAACAAGAGAAAAATTAACTTCGATATTGATTTGAAAAACTGTGTCGAGATTTCTGGAGACGTAACAAAGCTTCGTGAACTTTTCCAAAATTTAATCGAGAACGCTATAAAGTATTCTCTGGAGGGTGGTAATGTAAAAGTTACAGCCAGTCTTTCCGAAGGATTCTTGGAGATAGCAGTCAAAGACTCGGGTATAGGAATTCCTGAAGATCAAAAGTACAGTATATTTTCAAAGTTCTTCAGAGCTGCAAATGCTATGAAAGTAGAAACTGTAGGGTCGGGACTTGGATTATTTATTGCAAAAGAGATCGTCGTAAGGCACGGAGGTAAGATCTGGTTTGAAAGTAAGATGGGTGAGGGTACGACGTTTTTTGTGGAACTACCACTTCCTAAGAAGGCTTAAATCGTCATTTTAGGATATAATACAAAACACATGAAGAAAATCTTAATAATTGAAGACGACGAACTCTTGGGTGACCTTTTATTGCAAAACCTAAGTACCGCAGGCTTTGACTGCGAGCTAGTTAGAGATGGATTGAAGGGCTATAGCAGAATAGGTGAATTAATGCCTGATCTTGTAGTGTCAGATCTATTCCTTCCATCTTTAAGTGGTTTTGAAATTCTTTCTCAGAAAAGACTGGATGTTAAAATTGCCACAGTACCAATTATTATCCTCACTAACTCTTTAAGGCCAACAAGTATCGGCTCAATAGAGAACTTGGGTGCAGATGATTTTATGGTAAAATCAGACGTAACACAGGAGGAAGTATTAAAAAGAGTTAAAAATATTTTAAATAAAAAAACAGATATGAATCAAGATCAGAATCCCGTACAAGGAACTAAAAACATTTTAGAAGGCAAGAAAATTCTTGTTGTAGAAGACGATAAGTTTATAGGCAGTATTCTGGTCTCTAGACTTGTAGGTCAAAAAGTTGATACAGCATACGCAAATAGCGGAGAAGCGGCTTTGGAGGAAATAAAAAAACAGGTTCCAGACATAGTCCTTCTCGATGTGCTATTACCAGGCATAGATGGTTTTGAAGTTTTAAAACAAATTAGAGCAAATCCATTGACTGAAAAAGTCCCAGTTATGGTACTTTCAAATTTTAATCAAATGAAAGACAAGGAAAAAGCTGAATCTATGGGCGCAGCTTTTTTAGTTAAAGCCTTGGTAAATCCAGACGATATTGTCGAACAAGTAAGAAAGATGCTGAATGTCTAGGATCGGCAGGATTTGTAATAATCATTTGCCAAAATCCCTCTAATTCACTACACTAGGACCACATGTATTCTCTCGCAGAAATTATCGAATGGTCAGGTGGAAAACTTTTCGGAGATGGTTTTAAACTTACAACAAAAGCAACAGGTGTTTCGATTGACACTCGCACTTTAAAATATGGAGATATATTTTTTGCCTTGAAAGGAGAAAAAAATGATGGTCATGAATATATTATTAAGGCTTTTGAGAAAGGGGCACTGGCAGCGGTGGTTGAATCTTCTATGAATATTGGCCTGCCGCAAATCGTAGTGCCGGATGTTTTGAAAGCTTTTCAAAATTGCGCGCGAGAATACAGAAAAAAGCTTAATATTAAGGTTGTTGGTGTAACTGGAAGTAATGGAAAGACAACAACAAAAGACATGATTACTGCTGTCTTGCGCACAAAATATCAAGTTTCTTGCACGGAAGGAAATTATAATAATCATATGGGTGTACCTTTATCTGTTTTGTCCGCAAAACCAGATTCACAATTTGGGGTTTTTGAAGTGGGCATGAATCACCAAGGCGAGACTGCACCTTTGGCTGAAATTATTGCACCCCAAGTCACGGTTATAACTGGTATTGGGATGGCTCATGCTGAAGCTTTTCAAGATACTAAATGTGTTGGAGGGGTTTGCGAAGCGATTGCTAGAGAGAAGGGTGATTTGGTACGGGCACTTTCTAAAAAAGGATTACTGGTTATTCCTGAAAAGGAAAAATTTAAAGATTTGATTTCAAGTTTCGCTCCGACGGCAAAAGTCGTAGGCGTTTCAACTGCAAATAAAGAAGCGATAGAAATTCAAGGTGAGCTGATTAAGGGTGGGTTTATTTACGCTACAGCTGCGCACATGATTCAGAATGCGCTTTTGGCTATGGCAGTAGGCGCAGAGTTTGGGGTTTTAAAGGAAGACGCAATCAAAGCTATTTCGAAACTGGAATACGAGGAAGGGCGTTTTACAGAGAAAACTGTTCAAGGAATTCATATTATAGATGATACATATAATGCTAATCCGGATTCTGTGTGCGCAGCAATTGATGCTTTGGGAAAGATTAACAAGAAGGGAAAAATGGTATTGGTTCTGGGAAAACTTTTAGAACAAGGAAACAGCCTTTTTGATGGATATCAGAGAATTTATGAAAATGCTTTTCAAATCGGAATAGACACTATTGTTTTATGTGATATTGATTGGGATCCGACAAAGTTGCCAGATGTGCTTATAAATAAGCATGGAGGAAAAGTGGTTCCAAAAATAATTCATGCTGGTAATCACGAAGAGTGTGCTGAAAAGGTAAAGGATATGTACAAAGAAGGGGATATTGTCCTATTCAAAGGAAGTAAAAGTTCCGAAATGAAAAGGGTTATAGGGATGTTATAGTAGAAGAGATTGGTAATAGAAACTGAACCAACTATCACACAAACAATTAATAGTTTGTTATAATCAAAGCATGGTCAAGGAGAAAAAAACTAAATTGTGGTTTCGAGCAAAGCTGTATGGCTGGGGGTGGACGCCGGTTACGTGGCAAGGGTGGCTTGTGACTTTAGGGTACGCGATCGTCATTGCTGATCAGATTACAAGTACTGTTAATTATGACAAAACTGGTTCTGGTTCGGTTAGTGATACGATGATTTATTTCGGCTTGAATTTTATTCTGTCAACGGTTTTATTGTTGGTTATCTGTTATATGAAAGGCGAGAGGGCGGGATGGAGATGGGGAGGAAAGAAGTAGGGTTGGGGTTTCTAAGAGGCAAGGGGTAACACTATTTAACGTCTCTAATTTTTAATGAAAAGTCAGGATCATTCGCGTGCTTTATCGCGCGGTCATTTATAAAATATCGCTCACGCGCATCCTCAAAAGAAAGATCTGTGTCGATTAGCCCTAGGTCGTATGCAAGCTTGTCAGAATTTGCTGGGAGTAAGATACGAAGATTAAACAGGGGTACTCTGTCAGGTGTAATTTTATCGACATGTTTTACAATGTTTGTTGTACAGGTATTTGTAACTGTATTATAAAACTCTGGGTGATCCTTTAAATCGTTTGTTCGATTAATCATGTCTAAAAATAGTCTCTGAGCTTTTTCTTCAGTTGTCTTTACAGGGTATACGTATACAAGGTCCTTCCTATAGTTAGATCGTAATTTTATGACATCTTTTTCATCAGCGATAACGTACATCAGTTCGTACTTGTTAAACAAGCCTTTAATAGGGTTGAATGCTTCTCCTTTTTCTTTACGAATTTCTACAGAAATAGAAATAAACTGGTCGTTCTCAAATTCAAAGCTTAAGAATGTGTGAGCTGAGCCAGGAATACCTGAAAAAGGTTCCACAATGTACCAAACTTTTTTAAGTTTATTTAGGTCGAATGTTTTATTGTAGTAATTCGGTGAGTAGTTTGATGTTGATGTGTATGAAAAATTTCTTATGTTATGTATTGATATTAAGTTGTCTTTAATTTCTGCGTACGGAAGTGAGTTTTGGTCGTCGTTCCAGTTCCTATCATTCGATGGGGTAGTGGAAAAATGTACTACAATAAATAGGCAAGCAATAAGTGCAATGAATATCATAAATAAGTAGATTATTCTTTTAAGCCACTTTAGGAAAGTTTTCATTATTTAAGTATACCAAAAAACCTCCTTTCTCTACTTAACCAGTGCTTTTTCTATCTCCCCAATCACCGCATCAATTGCCGCAGTAATCGTTTCTCTCCCAGAAGTTTCAATAGAAAGGGTAGGTGATTTAGGAACCTCGTATACATCATCAATCCCAGTCAGCCCCTTCATCAGTCCCAGTTTTTGCTTTTTGTAGTAGCCCTTAACGTCTCGATCCGACAGAACACTTTCCGGTGCGTGAACATATACTTCTATATATGCGCCATAAACTTCAACTTGTTCTTTGAATTTTTTACGAGCTTCATGATATGGCGAAACTAGACTTGCAAGAACAATCCCTCCATTTTTAACAATTTCTGACGCGACGAATCCCACCCGTGCGACATTTTTAATTCTGTCTTCTTTGGAAAAGCCTAATCCCTCTGTGAGATGTGATCGAACAACATCGCCATCAAAAAAACTAACAGGTTTTTCAAGTTGCTCCTCAATTTTCGCCTTAACATGCCTTGCTAAGGTTGACTTTCCAGCTCCTGACAGTCCAGTGAACAAAACCGCAACACCTTTATTCTGATTAGCTTTCTTAATTTCATCAATCACTTCCTTGAATGCAAACCATGAAGGAACTTCTTTTCCTTGGCGAATTAATTCTCTAAATTGTGTTCCAGAGATCGAGAGAACAGTTTCGTTTGGAAGTACATCTTTTAATTCTTTATATGAATCAGATTCTTTTATGTAGACGAGCTCTTCTGAAACAACAGGTACAATGCCGATTTCTTCTCCATGCGCTTGAACAAATTTCTGAGCGTCATATGGTCCATAAAATGGTTTGCCGTTAGAATCATTTCCAGGGCCGGCATGATCTCGCCCGATTATAAAATGTGTGGCTCCGTAATTTTTTCTAATAATTGCATGCCAAAGCGCCTCTTTTGGTCCTGCCATTCTCATAGCAAGGGGAAGGAGAGACAATGTGGTGTTTTCCTCAGCCTGTTTCTCAACCAGTTTTTTATATCCGCGCACCCTTGTCCTGTAGTCGATATCTCCCTCCTTTGTAGGTCCGACTACCGGATGAATCAATATGTGTGCTCCAACTTTTTCCGCGGATCTTTTGATTAGTTCGAAGTGGGCTCTGTGTATTGGATTTCTGGTTTGGAAGGCGATAATTTTTGTTTTTTCTTTTAATTCTTTTTTTAATTGATTTGGAGTTTTGCGTATATCTGTAAAATCAAAATGTTCTCGATCTTGAACTTTGAAAACTTCACCACCAAGGTAATATTTTTTGGTGTGATTAAATAGATGCGAGACCCCAGGATGTTTAAGATCTAAAGTTCCATAGACAGAAAGTGATTCCTTTTTAATATCCGGCTCGTATATTGATGATATTTTTAGAATAGCTAATGGTAGTTTGTATGAATCTACTAATACTAATTCTTCCCCGACTTTATATTCGGTATCCGTATCAAGTGTTATTGGAATTGGCCATAATGTCGTATCTCTTAAACGTGAATTCTCGAGTATCGAATGATAATCTTTTTCATCGGTAAACCCTGCAAGAGGATTGAAGCCACCGCTCAGAATCATTTCCAGGTCATACAGCTGACGTTCGCTTAATGTGTGGCTTGGAAGGGTTGCTAATTTTTCATGTAACTTTTCTTTTTGCATATCTTTGTTTGTTAGAAATAAAAAACAACATCCTACTCGTGAAAATGCTGTTTTTAAGTCATATCTCCCTTTCGGTCTAGATGTAGCACCTTACTGAAAAGGTTGCTGGCAGATTATTGGGCTAGGTCCCTCCCTGCACTCTTGATATGTATTCTGTTGTTGGTGTAATTATAGTATAGGGAAGTCGTGAAGACAACTTTATTTATAAATGGCTAGAGACTTTTACTTGACAGTATACCCCTAGGGGGTATACTGTCTATATGCGAAAAGATATTAAATCAAAAGCGATTCGGAGATTAAAAATTATCGAGGGGCAAATCAGAGGTTTGCAATCTATGGTTGAGAATGAAAAATATTGTATCGACATCATTACTCAAGCTTCTGCTGTAAAAGCGTCGTTGTCTGGAATCGAAGATTTGATCCTAGAAAATCACCTAACGACTCATGTCGTAGATCAAATGAAAAATGGAAAGGAGAGTCAGGCGGTACAAGAAATTTTAAAGGTTTATAAGCTAACTCAAAAGAAAAAATAAATATATGAATCAAACACAAGATAAAGGTTTAGGAGTAATCACTTGGAAGAGTTATATGCCGTTGATTGTGATTATCTCAGTAATTTTTGTTACTGCACTGGTCTTTAACATCGTAGATATTTTCAATGGGGAATTCATTCCTCAAAAATTCATCGGATTATTCATGATCGGATTCTTCCTGGCCTTTTCGACATTCAAATTAATTGACCTTCCTGGATTTGCCAAGGGATACCAGACATATGACCTGTTGGCGTCCCGTGCACCATGGTATGGGTACTTCTATCCTTTTATAGAACTTTCATTTGGCCTCTTGATGATATTGATTCCGTTTTCTAAAACTCTTTTGATTGTTGAAATAATCGTGATGCTTTTCAGTGGACTGGGCGTAGTAATTAAACTTGCTAAAAAAGAAGAATTTACATGTGCGTGCCTTGGAACCTTCCTTAAAATTCCCCTGACCAAGGTGACACTGGTCGAGGATTTTGGGATGGCAGGGTTGGCGGCAGTGATGCTTTTATTAAGTTAATAGTTTAAAATAAATATATGCAAAACAAAAATACAATTATAGTGATTCTCGGATTAATTATCGCATTAGGCGTTGGTTATGTTTCAGGTGCTTCAAGTAATCGTTATGATGGTAAAAATATGAAAGGGGGTATGCACATGATGGGGGATGGAAGAATGATGAGTAATGGAGGAATGCAAGGGATGATGGCGGATATGAATGCTTCACTTCGAGGTAAGAGTGGAGATGATTTTGATAAGGTATTTTTAGGAGAGATGATTGTACATCACCAGGGTGCGGTAGAGATGGCACAGCTTGCGTTGACCTCTGCGAAACATCAGGAGATAAAGGATTTGGCGACTGCGATAATTGCAGCGCAGAATAAAGAAATTGCGGATATGATGAGTTGGAGTAAGAGTTGGTATGGGAGATAAAAGGTAGGTTTAGATTTTAAAACACCCAGCGAAAGTTGGGTGTTTTATTTTGGTGGAGATGCCGGGAATCGAACCCGGGTGCAGATGAGTTTTTCAAGTGAATCTACGCAATGTATTTTGTTTGATGTTTAAGCTATATATCTAAAAAACAAAAGAAACGATATAAAGCCGATCTTCAAGGTTTCGGCGATTGAGTGAAGAAACTCAATAACCTATTCTGAAAATATAACACCAGGTTCGAACGCTTCAGAAGGGCATTCGATTGATGCGCATAGCGAGCTTACGCTCGAGCTGTTGCGAAGACAACGTCTCTCATCGCGAACGGTGAAAGGATTGCTTTTCGTGCTGTAGCACTTAGGGTTCCTGAAAGTTTAACGAGTTTTCAGAATACTCGATTGCGCACAAAGGAAAAATGACACCTGTCGATGCCTATCATCCCCATATGTGTTCTGTTGTTAAGGAACTGGTCTATTATACAGTATGTGTCAAGTTTTTATAAGAAAAGCTGTTAAAGATTTTCTTTAACAGCTTTTCTTAATTTCTCCCTCGTATGAGGGCAAGCCCGAAGGCACTTGTATCTGAATAATAGCAAAGTTTTTAATAACGTCAAGTTTTTGTTTATTTCAAATCTCTCTTTATATCCCTATTCGCCTCCCGCTTTTTTATACTTTCTCTTTTATCAAATTTTTTCTTTCCCTTCGCAAGTCCCACTTCTATTTTAATTCGATTATTTTTCAAATACACCGAAAGGGGAATGAGGGTCAGTCCGCTGTTTTTTGTCCCAACTAATTTGTCCAATTCAATTCTCTCTTTTTTACTTATCAAAATTCTTCGTTCTCTATCGGGTACAAAATCCGCTGGGTGGTTGTTCGCTTGGTAGGGAGAGATGTTCATGTGTAGAAGAAACATCTCGCCAGCTTTAATGATTATGTAGGTGCCTTCTAGAGACGCTTTACCTGCCTTTAAGGCCTTTACTTCAAAACCAGACAATTCAATACCAGCTTCAATTTCACGTTGAATTTCATAGTTAAAATGCGCTTTTCGGTTTTGGATTAAAACTTTTTTCATTTGATTTAGCAAAATCATGTCGCGCCAATGTCGATTAAAGGCGCGACTTCTGTCAATAATACCAAAGTTCCTCAAAATGTTATATACTCCTCCAATATGAAGAACACAAATAACACTAATAAACGTATGCCAAGAGAGAATCAAACGGGTCCACAAAATCCAAAACAAGCTCCAAAAAAGAGCCAGAAAAATGTATTTTTCAATAATATTTTTGGAAGTGTTTTAATTTTTGCGTTTTTGGTTATTTTGTATACTTTCACAATTGGTTCGTCAAAAGCGGTTGATACCATTTCTCTCTCTGATGTAGCGAATGATATTTCAAGTGGAAAAGTTGCGAGCATTGTAGTCACTGGTGACAATTTGAATATTAAGTATGTAGACAAGACCGAGAAGCAGGCAAAGAAAGAGACACAGGATTCGTTGTCACAATCGCTAACAAACTTGGGAGTAGCCAAAGAAAAAATTTCCGCGGTGCAGATTACAAACAAGGATGACACTGGTGCAGTATACTGGCTTGGAAATATTTTGCCGTTCTTGTTGCCGATTCTTGTGGTTGTATTTTTAGTTTGGTATTTAAGTCGCCAGGTGAGGGGAACAAACGCACAAGCGCTTTCGTTTGGACAGTCCCGTGCGAGAATGATTAACCCAGAGGACAAGGGGTCTCGAGTGACATTCAAAGATGTTGCCGGAGCAAAAGAAGCCAAAGAAGAGTTGGCTGAGATTGTGGACTTTTTGAAAAATCCTCAGAAATTTTTGGATATTGGAGCACGAATTCCAAAAGGAATCTTGCTTATGGGTGCACCAGGAACCGGAAAGACATTATTGGCGAGAGCAGTAGCGGGTGAGGCAGGTGTGGCATTCTTCTCGATTTCCGGATCTGAATTCGTTGAAATGTTTGTGGGGGTTGGGGCATCACGCGTTCGTGATCTTTTCCAAATGGCAAAGCACACTGCACCTGCGATTATTTTCATAGATGAAATTGATGCAGTAGGGCGTTTACGAGGGTCAGGATATGGAGGTGGAAACGACGAGCGTGAGCAGACTTTGAACCAGATCCTGGTTGAAATGGATGGATTTGAACCGAACGAAAAGGTGATTATTATGGCTGCTACAAACCGACCGGATGTTCTTGATCCTGCACTTCTACGACCTGGACGATTTGATAGACGAGTTTCAATTGACCTTCCTGATCGACAGGACAGATTGGAAATTTTGAAAGTACACACCCGAAACAAACCTTTTGCAGAGGATGTAAATTTGGATGTAATCGCAGAGCGAACTCCGGGATTTTCTGGAGCGGACTTACATTCATTAACAAACGAAGCAGCGATTATCGCAGCGCGTGAGAGCCGGAAAACTATTGGTCAGTACGATTTGATCCGATCAATTGAAAAAGTGATGCTCGGTCCCGAACGAAAGAGTCATTTGTTATCAAAGCGCGAAAAAGAATTAACTGCGTATCACGAAGCCGGTCATGCAATCGTTGCATCAGTGTTGGAACACGCAGATCCAGTACACAAGGTTTCAATTATCTCTCGAGGACGTGCTGCGGGGTATACTTTGAAATTACCTTTAGAGGATCGAAAGATGCAGTCAAAGAATGAATTCAAGGATGACTTAGCGGTTGCACTCGGTGGTTATGTTGTAGAGAAAAATATATTTAATGACTTAACGACAGGAACTTCAAATGATCTTCAGGTTTCAACAGCGTTAGCGCGTGACATGGTTGCAAAATATGGTATGTCAGAAAAAATTGGTCCGGTGGCGTTTGAGACTTTCCAAGGTGCCCGATTGAATCCATCGGTTGCATTTCCTGAGAGAGATTATTCCGAAGTAGTTGGAGCGACGATTGATAGTGAGGTGAGTGCTTTGATGAAAGAGGCATATGATAGAGCTTACAAAATTATCATGACGGATCATCGAAAAGTACTGGATATTATTGCAAAGGCTTTGATTGAGAAGGAGACATTAGAGCGAGCAGACTTCGAACAGATTTTGACTGCGAACGGAATTATTGTGAAGAAAAAGAAGGAGTTTGTGGC
>JBAXRA010000005.1:0-24607 GCA_037131455.1 bacterium
GACATTTGTTTGTATTATACAGGAAAAAATTAGAATACAATATGTGGGGGGTGTGGAGAACTATTTTGCGGACTATTAGCCTACAAAATAACCTCGCATTTTCCCCCTACTCCGTCATCATTTTTATACACATAACGCTTTCGTCTCTTATCATCAATCGCGGCAATTAATTTTTCAATTAAAACAGCAGGATCTGATTCAAAAAAGATTGGACCTGATTCTCCCCTTCTGTGACTTTGTTCTATTATTGTCTTAAAAAGTGTATCCGTCTCCCAATCTGGACTTTGTAAAATACCGATTGGTTTTTTGTCTTCGAATGCAATTGTAAATTCATGAATAGTTCCGATTCTTCCAGGACCAAAAACAATGGCGTCGCAACTGCGAGTAAAAAGGAGATCTCGTCCTGCATAGCCAAAACCTGTATAAGTGATCACATCCATGTAATCGAGCGGTAAATTATAAACATTCACATGCTCATCTTCTGATTCCGCCGGCGACATCCCGATGCAAATACCCTTCTTTTCCTTGGCGCCGGCGGCCACAAAGTATGGAAATCCTGTGGTAGCTCCGTTAATAAGAACCGCGTGGTTTCGGGCAATTTCGCGACCAAGTGCCTTTGCAGTTTCTTTTACTGATTCGTTTAAAAAATCAATGGAAGCGGCACCAGATACGCCAATCTTGTGCGCAAAATATGCGTGCTTTTCATTATTTCTTAGGTGATGGTGAAGGTACGGGTGTGACATTCTTGAATTATAACATTGATTAAACTAACTTAACAATTCCCTTCGGTTCCCTTCCTTCAAACACATCAATTATATTTTGCGCTGCAAGTGTCGCCATTTCATTTCTTGCGCTAGTTCTTGCAGACGCAATGTGCGGAGTGAGAACTACATTATTCAAATCAGCTAACCCTTCAGCCAATTTTGGTTCAAATTCGTATACATCAATTCCTGCTCCTGCAATGACTTTATTTTTTAGTGCTTCGACCAAAGCATTTTCATCAATCACTGGACCGCGTGCGGTATTAATTAAAATCGCACTCTTTTTCATCATTCGAAGTTTTTCAGCATTAATCATATGTTGCGTCGAAGGAAGTAGTGGCACGTGAAGACTTAAAATATCAGCTTGTTTTATAACTTCATCAGGGTTTTCATAGAAAATTGCACCTAATTCCTTTTCAATCTTTTCATTTCGTTTTACATCATAGTAAAGGATTTTACAGTTAAAGCCTTTAGCCATATGCACAGCGAACCTCTCCCCAATATGCCCGGCTCCAAGGATCCCCACTGTTTTATTACAAACATCCTCTCCTATAAAAATCATCGGGTCCCAACCTTTATAATTGCCCTCTCGCACGTATTTGTCAGCCTCTACCAACCTAGTCGTAAGCGCAAAAACCATTGCCACAGCATGTTCTGCAATACAATCACTAAACGCACCGGGAGTATTGGTCACCACTACGTTATTTTTGTTTGCAGAGGCAACATCGATATTGTTAAAACCGACCGCGTAATTTGAAACTATTTTAAGTTTGTCTCCTGCCGCTTTTATAAAGTCTTCATCAATTGGATCTGTAAGAAGCGTCAGAAATGCATCATATTTTTGTTTTGAAGCTAATTCTAATAGATCATTTTTAGTCAAAGGAACTTTACTATCCCCCACTTCGACATTGTATCCTTTTGCCTCCAACATTTTTATTCCTATTTCTGGAATTTTTCTTGTTATATAAATATTCATATTATTCTAATTCAATTACATCTCCTAAAATTGGAACATAGGAATTTACTCCTATATAATCATGAAGTCTCTGTGCTAAAAACATTGAAGTTTTTGTCTCTCCCATCGCCACGAACACTTTCTTTAAAGTTTTTTCTGAATGCGACACAAATTCTACAAGGTGATCAGAGTCCTTGTGAGATGAGAAGCCGTTTATAGTGATGACTTTAGCTCGAACTTGAACCTTTTGACCAAGGATCTCTACTTCTTTCATTCCTTCTTGGATTTGGCGACCAAGCGTTCCTAGTGCCTGAAAACCTAATAATAACAACGTTGTATTAGGATCAGGTAAGTGATTGATCTCATGATGTTGGATTCTTCCACCAGTAGACATGCCTGAGCCTGCAATAATGATCTTAGGAGCAGGTACGAATTGCAGTTCTCGTGACTCTTGAGCATCATTAATAATCCTCATCTTTGAAAAAGAGAAAATATCATCTTTGAGCGCAAGCTTTGCAGCCTCTGAATTAAAATCCTTGGTCATCTTTTCATACACATGAGTCAAATTAACTGCGAGTGGTGAATCAAGATATACCGGCAAAGTCGGAGTATGCTGTCTTTCGAAAAATTCATTAAAATAAAATAGAAGCTCTTGGGTTTTTTCCAAAGAAAATGCTGGAATCAATAATGTTCCTTTAGTTCTCTCGATATCCAAAACCACTTGTTTAAGTTTTTCCACACGCTCCTCACGCGCTTCATGATTTTTATCCCCGTACACGCTCTCCATTACGATGTAATCTGCATCATCAATTACTTCGGTATCGCGTAACAGTGGACTCGGGGTATTTCCTAAATCACCTGTGAAAACAATCTTTCTCTTACCCTGAACTGCAGGCCCAGTATAAGTCACTTCCCACATAGTCGAACCTAAAACATGCCCCGCATCCTTACCGTACACAGAAAATCCAGGAAACACCTGCATATCTTTGTGATACTCCAAAGTCTTCCACAAAGAAAGCGCCCTCTTAACATCCTGCTCTTCGTACATTGGGTCTTCATGATTTCTTTCAGCTTCGTGCAGTGACAACTTTAATGCATCCGCCAACATATACACCGCCAATTCGTAAGTTTCCGGAGTCGAATAGATAACACCATTGAATCCATCGCGGACCAGTTTAGGAATTCGCCCGATGTGGTCCATGTGGGCATGGGTGATGAATAAAACTTCGACAGAAGCAGGGTCGTATGTAAACTTTCCGTGATTGAAATCATGGGATTCTTGGGTTCCCTGTTCTATACCGCAATCAAAGGCAATTTTTCTAATTGTATTTGAAGTATCTGGTCCGGTTAGAATAAAATTTGCGCCCGTGACTGATCCTGTTCCTCCGCAGAATGATATTGATAATTTACTCATTATATTTTTTTATTACTAATCTTATCCCATGCCAAGTAAACCACCAAACCCCCTACCATATCCACCAATATATCCTTCGTAGAGTCCAACATATAGTCCGGCACCAACTGTGCCACTTTATAATAAAACTCCATCACTTCCCAAATAAATCCAAGTCCAAAAGAAAATACAACAGCGTAAATCCAAGGTATATTATAATCCTTCCGATACCATGCATAAACGATATAGGCCAACCAGCTGATGAGGGCCCCTCCGATAAAGTGCATTGGTAAGTCAAACCATCTATATATCCAGTATAGGGAAAGTTCGGCTGCAATATTATTAAAAATGAATAGGATTATGAGTAAAAAAAGGACCAAATATAGCTGGTTTTTCAGTGTTTTCTGCATTTGCATATTATACACTAAAATTAAAACACCTCGATGGACGTCGAGATGTTTTAATTCGGATCACCTAATGTAATTGAACCTAGTTTAAGCTAGGTGGGTGCTCTGCGGTGGAGGCTTAAAGCCGACACCGACGTGAGCTCCCTTTTATATAAATTGTAGATCAATTACAGATAAGTGATCCTGAGACAATTATATTCCTTTCTTTTTTCTTGCAAACTTACCTAAACGCTATTTATGTTTTATTATCACGCCTGAAGTAAGCCACTTTAAAACACTAGTACAAAACACCCTCACGTAGCAACGTATAATTGACGATTTCATTCTCGGAAAACCAGTGTTTGATTTCATCTTCTGCTTCCTTTACAGAACCAGAGGCGTGAACGAGGTTTCTGATTGGGCGATTGTCATTGTCGGACAATTGATATGAGTCGTGAACATAGTCACCGCGTATTGTGCCTATATCAGATTTTAAAGGTTCAGTTCCACCTGTAATTTTTCTTACAATAGAGACAGAGTGAGCCCCCTCCCACACCATTACAAGGATTGGACCGGCCGCCATGTATGATTTTAATTTTTTAAGGAGTGCGTTTGTAACCTCTAGTGGGTCATTTATTGGCGGAGTAAGTCCTTTATCTAAATATCCTTTGATTGTTTTTTCACCAGTGATGCGTCTCCATTCTGGATCGAGGGTGTAATGTTTTTCGATCATGTCTTCGGTGGCGGTGAGCATTTTGGCAGCGACCATTTTAAGTCCCACCCTTTCGTATCTCTGGATTATTTCTCCGATTAAGTTTCGTTGGATGCCGTCTGGTTTGATGATGATGAGGGTTCGTTCGTGTTTTGGGTGTTGCATGGGGGTATTATACACCAAAATATTTTGTGGACATGACGGGGATCGAACCCGCGAATCCCAAGTGGTAAGTTTGGGAATTTCAAGCCATTGCATGCCCATGACATAAAGCTACCTTTTTATGTCGAGAACAATCTTAAGCCACTGGAGGCTGATAAATCTCAAGAAAAGTTAAATTAAATATGAAAACACCACCCCGCGAAGGATGGTGTTTTCTGAATCCCAAACTTACCACGAAGAGAATTTTACTCCTGCCTCCTGCTTTGTCAACACCTTCCTTACATAAATATTAAAAAAAGAAAACGGCCCGACGCTGTGTGCGCCGGGCCGTTGTAATTTTCGAGGGTTTAGGCGAAGCTCGTCTTGACGATCTCTTCAGCCTGCTTCATTTCTGCTTCCAGAGACTCGCGAATGGTTTCACAACCCTTAGCCGGTGAAGTGATGAACATGTCGAACTGAAGCTTCTGCCTCCTGTCGTCGAGCAAGCCGACGATATAAAAGGTCTTCCCGTCTGGGTCGAGGCGCTTGAGAGCCTCGCCAACAGTTTCGGGGAATAGTTCTGTGCGCTCGTCGATGGTGTAAGTCATCGGAAAGATCCAAAGGAAGTTGAACGTTTCCTTATGAGCAGGAATGACCCTGACTCCGACCTGTCCGATCAGTTTCCCCTCTTTGGTGTGAAGGAAGATCCGGTTGGTGAGCATGGTTGGTGTAGGATCGGTGATAATGTCACCCCCATCTCTTTCAATGTAGTTCGGGTGAGCCTTGAGATAATCCTGTATGAAGCTTAGGAACTTCACCTCCATGATTGTCTCCTTAACGATTTGCCCATTGGTTTCGAGCCAAGGGTGGCGCGCGAACGTTGCTGCGACGATCGCAGTCTTACTGACTTTGGGTTCTGTTTTCATTACTACCTTTCTGGCTTTTCGCCATGAAGCTCGTATCTCACGTGGCTTCTGATTTGGTTTTTAGACATCAAGTCCCCGCTGTTGCGAGGGTTTGTCCGTTTTGAATTATACCACTCATAACACTCCTGTCAATACCCACTACATAAACGGATTCGCCTTCGGCTTCTCCACCACCGGATCCTTCTTATACTTTGCCAACACCTCCGTCTCAATCTCTTCCCTCTTTCGTCCAAACTTCAATCCTGAAAGCTCCTTCAACTTGTCTGCAATATCTGGATTTCCCTTATCTGGCCATGTAAATTCAATATTAAAAGGTCGCACTGGCTTTCCCCCTGAAAGCATCCTTAAGTAGCAATTCATATTGTCATTATTCATGATGTCATTCGCCGTAAACACCGGTTCAAATTGTTTCTGTAAAAATTCTGCATCCTCTGCTCCTACTCGAAACACCGCCATTGACCCAACGTTACCAAACACCGCGTCACGGATTTTTTCATCAATTTGTGCAATAAATTGGTGAGCGATATTGAGAGAAAGTTTATACTTTCGTGCTTCTGAAAGAATTGTAGAAATTGAAGGCGTAGTAATGTTCTGAAACTCGTCGATGTATAGGTAGAAAGGATTCATGTGTTTACCAAATGAATCTACTCGGGAAAGTGCAGCCATTAAAATCTTTCCAACCAAAATCAATCCAATTAGTGAGGAGTTTATATCCCCGAGTCGTCCTTTTGCAAGGTTAACAAGGAGGATTTTCTTGCTATCCATAATATCTCTGAAATCAAATGATGATTTTTCCTGAGCGATGATGGGACGCATAATGTCGTTTGCGAGGAATACGTCGAATTTACTGACGATATACGGCACAATGTTTTGCAAAGACCCTTCCCCACCTGCTTTTTCAGCAATTTCCTTCCAGAATTGGACGATGATAGGATTTTTACATTTAGAAACCTTCATGTCACGGAAACTTTTTACAGACAACACCCTTGAAACTTCAAGAAGTGTTGATCCGCTGTCAGGGTCTTCAATAACCAACATCGCGGCGTTTCTAAAATATTGCTCGAACATTGGACCCATAGATTCAGGGTTTGCACCGTAGAGTTTTTGGAAGATGCTGAACAATTCATTAACCACAAAGATTTTTTGATCTGGGAAAGCGTGATTGTATTCGAGCATGTTAAGTGCCATTGGACGATCTGTATTTGAAGGATCAAAATAAATCACATCGTCATATCTCTCGGGTGGAATATTCGCCAAAATATCTTGTACATCTGATCCGTGTGGGTCAATGAAACACACACCGTCTCCGTTTTTAATGTCCTGAATGATCATACTTCGAAGAAGTGTCGATTTACCGGTACCGGTCTGTCCAATGGCATAGAAGTGTCTAAGGCGGTCTTCTGGAGTAATGAAGATATCAGTTGTAAGATTTCTATGTTTATTCTTACCAAGGAATAGGCCGTCCTTTGCCAATCCAAGAGGTGCAGGTGCAGTTCCAGCCTTTGACTGTTTCAACTGAGGTGAGCTGTTCTGTCCCACGGGGAAGTGCATCAGTGATGTCAATTCACGAATTGAAGTCGGCATGGCATTTTCAGAAACGAAATCTCGGTATGTAAAATGATGAAGTGTGTCTATTAGCTCGGACTTCTTTTGGCGCTTGAATTCCAAGGTATTTCCAAGTGAATTCTGAAACTGATTAAACGCCGATTCAATATCGGCCAAAATCGCTTCTGCCCTTGTTCCATTCTCAGCACTTGCAACAATTCTGATATTTGACTCTATAACAGGAGTAGCCAATTTAATCTTGATTTGCTCAGATGCGATCTGATCCACCACTTGTTCTTTTTCCTTATTTTTAGCCTTTTCTTCTTCTTTTGAAGATGAAAACATCTCCTTTGCAAAATCCTTACCACCTTCCTTAAAAGCTTTCTTTAAATCTCCCCATATACTGTGTTGTATATCTATTGCCTTTTTAACTTTGGTGCCCTTTTGAATCTCGTCGAGCGCTTCTTTATAGAGCTTTATATAGTAATCTCCCATTGGGTTAATTACGATTTGAACTGCAGCGCCTTCTCCCTCTTTTTTGATCTTTGAAAGTGTATTCAAAAGCACATTCAAAGGATCGTAATCAAACTGATCGTATGTTTTGATTGGATAGATTGGATTTTTTGATTGCTTTGCAATACTAGCAACGGACACCCCGTCGGTATTAAACACATTGTAGTCGTCTTTTTTCTCTGCGATTTTGGCGTTCGGGAAAATCGAAAGAATCTGTTTCTCAAAAAGTGCAGTTTTGTCGTCTGGAATTGAAACATAGAAAATAAATTCTTCACTGCCTTCAGAAACGGCAAGCTCAATCGTAAAATGATTATTGCTATGCCCCGCAACATTCGAAAGATCGGCCGTTGAAAGCATACCAGCGTAAAATTGCTCCATCGAAGAGAGCATTTCTTTCAGCTGTTTTTCCTTTTCATCTTTTTTATTAGTTTCAGGAAGAGCTACTTCATATAAGGTATGCCTAAGCATTCTATCAAGTGGCGTTTTTTCCTTTAAACCCTTTACATCAAAGCCTTTTTTGATGTATTCAACAATAAAACGGTGGAAGTCATCATCAATATGCGGATTTCCGAGGTGGCGAATTATATCAATGGTATTTTTAATTCCCTTTTCATTAAGCACGCTCAGTAATTCCTCGATCTTCTTGTCATGTGTCTCGGGAGTAAGTTCAAGCACAATTTCCTTCTTCTCCGCATCGGGTGTTTTGAATGATTCATGAAGTACGCGACTGGCATCGTGCTGGGTGTAATCTTTTATCTCCTGTTCTATTATGGCCTCTCGTTCAAATTTTTCCCCTCTTTCGGTGGCTGTGTTTTCACGCTCCGCAACAACTTTGCGTAAATAATTAAGCTCCTCCTCAGCAGAAGCAAATTGTTTATTGTCGTAAGAAAAATGTTCTTGTTCTTTCATGATAATTTTGAGCGTCCTTTTCGAGATATTATATCATGAATATATGTGGGTGAAATTGTATATGAGGCATTTTTTGTGCCACCATGTTTAACTAAATACCCTTTACGGACCCAGTAAATTATCATTTTGTGTACGAACTGTCTTGAAACTCCGAAGTGGGTTGATATTTCTTTAGTTGTTATAAAAAATAATTTAGATTGCAGATAAATCTTGTACTTAGTCAATATAAAATCATAGATAGAATATTCAGATAAAGGCATAAATATACACAACAAAGGCAACCTAGGAGCATCTCCGGAGTCGCCCATTGACAATTATTTTGATAACTCGGTGACACTTTACTATTCTGACCTTAATTTAAGCTATATTTTTCTTAAAGAAAAATTAAGGGTGTAATTAATTGTCAATGGGCGACTCGGACGAGTAAGTCGACCCTCCTAACTTTTTAAGCAATTTTAATGAAAGGGACTTTCATTCGATCACCAGATTTTATCTTTTCTTTAAAATTCCTTAATCTCATTATGAAACAATTACCCTGCTAAAGTCGATAGCCAAGGGTTTTTCTATTTGATAAACTCTTGTCATGAAGAAAGTTACTCGAAAAAACGTGAATAAAGACATATATTTTAAGGTATTCAAGAGCGATGGGTGGTATGTAGCCGCTGGTGTTGGAGTTTTAATTGTCACTCAAGGAAAAACCTTAGACGAGCTTTACGATAACGTTAAAGATGCTGTAAGGGGTTATTTTGAGGTTTTAGCTGAAAAAAATAAGGTAAAAGTATCCAAACCCTCTATTTTCATGAAGTTTCAATCGCCAGTTAGTGCCTAGATTAAGGGTAATTTAAAGAAATCCTCCCTTTTGTCTCTGAGAAAACGATTAAAAAATATTTATATCGTTAAAACCTCCACCCCATCTTCCGTAATCGCTACTGTATGTTCAAAATGACAACTGCGCTTTCCATCAACTGTTTTATATGTAAATCCGTCATTCGCAACCATAATCGCACCCTTCCCTTCATTTAAAATCGGCTCGATGGCAATAACCATTCCTGCCTTTAAAGCGACACCCTGACCTTTCATCCCATAATTTGGAATGAACGGATCTTCATGCACGTGCTTTCCAACCCCATGCCCGCCTAAATCCTGCGCAAACTCAAAAATAAAATTCTTACTGGCCTTCTTCATGGCTTGCTCAATAGCAAATCCGATGTCTCCCGTTTTCACACCTGGCTTACAAACTGCGATACCTGCATCCAATGCAATTTTGCACGCAGACAACATCGCCTTTGCTGTTGAGTCTGCTTTTTCTAATCCTCCAACAATCACGGTAGTCGCCGAATCCAAAACCAACTTTTTATAAATAATCCCCATATCAATCACAACCATATCTCCATTTTTTAAAATCCTGTTACCAGGTATTCCATGGACAATTTCATCATTCACCGAAACACAAAGACACGCCGGAAAAGGAAACGGGGCCCCTGCCGGCTGATAGTTCAAAAACGCTGGAATAACATCATGCTTTTTACATAGCTCTGCGGCTTTATCATTCAAGTCTGCAGCCGTAACCCCCTCTTTCACCTCCTTTTCAAGATCACGAAGAATCTCGGCGAGGATTTTTCCGCCCTTTCTCATTAAATCTATTTCTTTTTCGGTCTTGATGTAAATCATTCCCTATACCCTACTATAAATACTTGTCCAATCCAACCGCCTTCATAATGTCTTTTTTCACGTCTTCAATCGGCTGTTCTCCATTAATTCTGCAATAAGTCACAGTCGCACTTGTACGATAGTGCTCCGAAACTGGCTCTACATCCGTCTCGTACCATTTCAACCGTCTCTCTATGGCCTCTATTGCCTTATCATCAGCTCTGTGGCGCGCTTTAAGGCGTTCTTCTGCCCATTCACGACTTACGTCCATGTGGATAATTAAAGGCTTGGTAAAGCTGTAAAAACCAAACGAGGTGTCAATTACCCCAGCCTCAATAATCGAACGCGGAGTTCCATCCAAAACCACATGTTGACCTTTCTTTAGCTGTGTCACGAACAAATGCGTCCACATCCATACCGCCAAGAAATCTGGCTGTCGGCGACCATCTGTCGAATATTCTCGTGCTAAATCATTTGTGTAACCTGCTTGTTTTGTAAACTCTCGAAATGCATCCCCTGTTTGCAAGTAGAACACTCCTGCTTCTTTAAAATCTGGGTGCTCTAAAAACAATTTGTGGATTGCTTCTGATTGAGTACTTTTTCCGCAGCCTGACCGTCCGATGAAAATTATTGTTTGTTGGGGCATTTAGTTAGGTTAAATTTTTAGTAATCTGTATCTTCTGATTCATCTCTTTCTAAATCTTCTCGAGTGGCTTCGTTTTTTTCTTGTTTTCCGAAGGTTTGAGGTGGTTTCTTATTTCCCTCTCGTTTTAAGAACATATTCATAAATCTACGAAGAGGGCTCAGTTTTGGATCGCGTGAAAGATCTGCTTCTGGATCATATTGGATTTCAGGTGCCGTCTTAACAGGTTCAGATGCTTTTTTAGGTCCCCCTGTTTGATTAGTGTGTTTAGGTTCTTGTCTTTTTTCATCTCTTCTTTCTGGTCTCTTTTCTTCCTTTTTTGGCTCATCCAATGGCCGTAGCTTAAATTTATTTATAAGACCATCGACAACTTTTGATTCTTCTTTGGTTAGTTCAAAGTTTTTCCCATACCCCTTAGCCTCAAGTGCCTTAAAATCTATATTCTTGTAGCCTCTAGCATCATCGGCAAAACGTTTTCTTATTTTGTATTTCACAATCAAAGCATCTATTACAGACTTTTCCTTTTCATAATCCTTATCTGTTGATACATCAATCAAGGATTCCAAAATCTGTGTTTGGGAAACAGCATCTTGATCAATTTTAGAGTGACCTTCTTTTCTTTCTACCACTTTTTCTTTAGGTTTCGTAACTTCTCTTGGTCTTAAGCCGGCCCAAGCTATCACACGTTGCAGGGTGGCCTCCTCTGTGGGCGTAAATAAAAAGATGTCTCCGTAACCTTTATTTACAACCTCTCTTCTAACAATATTTTGAAAGCCTTTATACTGATCTGCAAATTGAGCTCTGGCAATAAATTTATTGTTAATTAGGTCTCGAATCACAGATTCATCCCTAGCAAAACGGGCTTGTTTCAAAGCATCTCTTAAAGCATCCAAGGTTTTACCTTGGCTGACAGTGTCTGGATTGATTCTACGTTCTCTTTCAGGAGAAATGGGTTTCTTATCAGTCTTCTCAACAGTAGCAGGTTGATTCTCTCTTGCCTTTTTGATTGCGTCCCCCAATTCTGAGGGTTGATAATTTTCGAGTGCCGTAGCAAAAGCTTTATCCATTCCTACTAAATCTTCCTGATCCCCTTCCTTTTTAACATGCTTTTTTTGTTCATCATCTAGGTGATACACTTTCCTTGCTTTTGGTTTTTTTTCATTAAGTTCTCCTTCTTTATGATTTTTGTTTTCACGATTTTTAGATTGTTTTTTTACTACTTCATTTTTAGAGACATCAGGTGATTGAGGAATCCTTGCAACAGGAGTAACTTCAACTAGCGAAGTAGGAATAGGGTTATTATCATGTGTATCCATTCTTCTTCCACCTATTGGTAAAATCTCCAAAACTTTTTCCACCAAACCCAAGCCGATAGGGTCTTGTATTTTCTCAAAATTTTCCTTCGTAGGATTATCAGCGTAATCATCAATCGTTCTTATTATTTCAGATATAGTATTTGGCTTAAATGATTCATCTATCGGCTTTAAATCAAGATCCTTATAGGCTTTAAATATATTAGATACTGAAAAAAGACTAGGGGCAACATTTTGAAGAGCCTCTCCCATATCTGACAAAGCTAGAATCACCTTCGCCCTAGGGCTCTCACCTTCTTGTGCCTCTTGTACTGCTTTCGGATCAGGGATAAATTCTGGAGCCTCCTCTTCCTTTACATCAGCGACTACGGCAGCTTTTTTTTCCCTTCTTGTTTTTTTCTTTTTAGAAACAACCTCTGGTGCATCCTTTCTTTCTTCTACTGGTAAATTTTCCTCTGCAGGCACTTCTGCTAGAAGCTCTCCTTCGTTTTCGTTACTATCAGCAATTAACAAACCCCCTCCACCTTCGATTCCGTTTCCGTTAAATTTCATATACACCCAATTCTAAACAACCACAACATCTTTGTCCATCCACACAAAAGAAAAAGCACCTTATCTGTGCTTTTTCTCCTTAAAATACTTTATATCTTAATACTCCTCCATCGACAACTGGGCGTTCATTTTCTTGACTGTATCCATCACAACCGATACCACGATGAGAAGTGCTGTACCACCGACAGTAAGCGCCTGAATACCTGTAATCGCGTGAACGACTACTGGTAAAACCGCAATCAAACCTAGGAACACCGCTCCAACCAAAGTGATTCTTGTTACAACTTGTGACAAGTACTGCATAGTTGATTCACCTGGGCGAATACCTGAAATAAACGCACCGTTTTTCTGTAAGTTTTCGGAAATACTCTTTGGATCGAAGGTCACTGATGTGTAGAAGAATGTAAACAATACTACAAGGACAAAGTAAGCCCCCGCATAGAACCAAGTATTCTGCATCAAAGCTGACAAGTTAGCTGACCAAGTGTTAACCCATGCATATTGAGTATGAGTCAAAAGTGAAAGAATCATCTGTGGGAACAAAAGAATTGAAATTGCAAAGATGATTGGAATAACTCCAGCTTGGTTAAGTCGAAGTGGCAAGTACGTAGGAACCCCTGCCCCACCTCCATGCATTTGCTTTGTATAAGTAACTGGAATTGGTCTTTCCGCTTCTGTAACTAAAACCACAAAGTAGATCACCAGTAAGCCCAAAACTGCGGCGATAATAATTGTAGGTATCTGTGATGCGTCCAAGATAGAGCTTTGAACTTGGGTAATCATCTGAGGAAGTCGTGAGACGATTCCGGCAAAGATGATTGTTGAAATACCGTTTCCGATACCAAATTCTGTTGCCAACTCTCCAAGCCACATTACCAAAACTGAGCCTGCAACGATAATTGCTACGTTTGTAAGCATCTGGAAAGGCGGAATGTTTGCAGGAATTACATCGCTTCTCTGAAGAAGAATGATATAGCTAAAGGCTTGGATAATAGCCAAGGGAATGGTCAGCATTCGAGAATACTGTGTGAACTTCTTTCGTCCTTCTGCTCCACCCTCTTGCTGCATTTCCTTTAACTTTGGGAAAATCATAGTCATCAACTGAATGATGATTGTTGATGTGATGTAAGGACCAACTCCGAGCATAATAATAGAAAGACTTGAAAGTCCACTACCCGAAAAGAGACTGATAAGGCTTAGAAACTGGTTACTATTGAAAAAAGCTGCCAATTTATCAGTCGGAATACCTGGAACTGGTACATGTGAAAGAAATCGGTATACAACAAGTACCCCAATAACAAATAGAATTCTATTTCTTAGGTTTTTGTTTAGAAATACCCTTTTAAGTTTATCTATGAATTTTGACATTTAGTTGGACTATTTTTTAACCGGCTTCACCTTTGTAACTTTTGGAACAACTGTAGATTTCATTGCTTCCACTGTTCCACCTGCCTTTTCGATAAGAGTTTTTGCACCTTCTGAAACTGTACAGTTTTTGAAGCTTAATTTAATACTGATTTCACCGTTTGAAAGAATTTTTACGCTAGGGTTTCGGCCCTTTGCAGTTGAAAGCAATCCCTTCTGGATCAATGTTGTTGGAGAAACTGTATCACCTGCCTTGTAAACAGAACCAAGATCACCTAGGTTGATTATAACAGGCTTAGTTTGGATAGAGAAGTTAGTGTTTTTTCCGTGACCTCGCAATTTTGGAAGTTTCTTGATGTAATCTCGAAGTTCAGGTCGGATTTTGTGACCAGCACGAGCCTTTTGTCCCTTTGTTCCTCGGCCTGAAGTCTTTCCACGCTTTCCACCACGTCCAATCTGATTGGATGTTTTTCTTTTTGTCTTTGCTTTTAGATTATGTAATTGCATGGCGGTTTATTTAATTAGATTTTTAGGCAAATGAGACGCTTTCGGCTTTTTAACACTTGAAAGTGCCATAATTGCAGCCTGAGCATTGTTAAGTTTGTTCTTTGTTCCAGATCGCAATTTTGCAACTACGTCCTTCACACCTCCTAGGATCAAAACGTCTCGGACTGATGAACCAGCGGCCATTCCCTTTCCAGGAGCAGGCTGAATTTCAACGCGAGAAGATGAGTACTTTGCAGAAACCTCATGAGCGATACTGCCGGTCTTTGTCATATTGATAGTGATCAAGTGCTTCTTTGCATTTCGGAAAGCTTTTTCAACAGCAAGAGCCGTATCAGTTCCTTTTCCTGTTCCTACACCTACGCGTCCCTTCTTGTCTCCTGCAACCATAGTTACAGCAAAGCTAAATCGTCGTCCACCTGATGACACTCGGGTTACTCTGCGGATATCGATAATTTTCTGATCAAATTCTGATCGAGCGCGAGGTTCTCGGCGAGGTTTTCTGTCACCACCTCTCTGGTTTCTTTCTCGGCGAGGGGCTTCGGCGTTAACAACAGACGCATGAGGTGCAATCTGTGCAGAATGAGTAGCTGCTACTGTTTTTACTTCTGCAGTTGTTTCTTTTTGTGTTTGTGGGTTGTTGTTTTCGTTCATATGTTTAAAATTCTAGACCTCCTTCTCGAGCACCTTCTGCTACTGCTTGTACTCGTCCTGTATAAATAAATCCACCTCGATCAAAAGTGACCTTTGTAATTCCTTTTGACTTTGCAAGTTTTGCAAGTTCAGCTCCGATTGCCTTTGCAGCCTCAGTCTTGTTCTTTCCTTTTGCTCCCAAAGTAGAAGCCGCCACCAATGTCATTCCCTTATCATCGTCAATTAATTGAGCGTACATTGCAACGTTTGATTTGTAGATAGACAATCGAGGTCGTTCAGCGCTTCCTGAAACCTTTGCTCGGATTCGCTTTCGTCGTCTGTCTCTTGATGATGATAGAATAATTTTTTTCATAAATTTGTATTATGCAGTTTTCTTACCTTGCTTTCGGCGGATAACTTCTTTTTCGTATCTAAATCCCTTTCCCTTATATGGTTCAGGCTTCTTCATCGCGCGAAGTTGTGCAGCAAACTGAGTAACCGCCTCCTTATCGATACCTGTGATTGTTAGAAGCCCCTTCTCTGATGTCATTGTGATTCCAGCAGGAATTGTAACATTTACAGGATGAGAGAAACCAAGGGCCATTTTTAAGTTTGTTCCAGCAACCTCGGCCTTAAATCCGATACCTTCTAGAATAAGTTTTTCAACGTAAGGTTCAACAACACCCTTGATCATGTTTTTAACATGAGAAGCGTAAGTTCCCCATAGAGAGCTTGTCTCGATATCATTTCGATTAGGAGTAAGAGTGACCTCTGCACCATTTACGTTTACCGTAACAACTGGCTTGAATTCACGCTTTAATTCTCCCTTTGGACCCTTAACAGTGAAAAGGCCATCGTTGATTTCAACTGTGACTCCTGTAGGTATTGCGATGATTTGACGGCCAATTCTTGACATATATTTATGATTACCAAATTTTGAATAAAGTTTCTCCTCCGACCTTTTCCTTTCGAGCCTGGCTACCAGTCATAATTCCCTTTGGAGTTGTCAGGATCATAGCTCCGAAGCCGTTCTTTACTGGTCGCAATTCTTTTGACTTGCTGTAAAGTCGGCGTGAGTTTTTTGAAATCTGTTCAACACCCTGGATTTTTCCTGCTCCGTTCTCGTCGTAGGCTAATTCAACATCCAATTCGATGTTAGGAATTGTCTTGCCCTTCTTTGAAACAGACTTAATAAAACCTTCCTTCTGTAAAACATTCAAAATGTTTTCGCGGAATTTTGTGTATGAAAAAACTACTGTGGCCTTCTTTGCGCGGTTGGCCATTTTCAATGAGTTCAAAAGTTGTGCTGTTTTGTCTACCATGATGATTTCTTAATACCAGGAATTCTTCCTTCGTTTGCTAATTCTCTAAAACATATACGGCACATGTCAAAGTCACGCATATAGCCTCGTCCTCGACCACATCTAAAACATCGGCGAGTCAATCGGCTCTTGAATTTTGGTGTCTTTTTTGACCTTGCTACTGTTGATGTTTTTGCCATTTTGCGATTTTTTAAGTGTTTTTTGAGCTATGAGATACTATCAATTTCATAACTCAAAGTCAATTATTTTTTACCTTTACCCTCGTCCTTTTTAAATAGGAATCCAAGGTGGTTAAGGAAAGTCTTTGTTTCCTCTGCTTTCTTGGCAGAAGTCACCATAGTGACCGCGAAACCGAAAACATCCTTTAATTCTTCGTCTGAAGTTTCAGGGAAAACTGTATGTTCCCTAACACCTAGTGTGTAGTTTCCCATAGCATCGACCGATTTATTGCTAATTCCTCGAAAGTCTCGAGTTCGTGGAAGTGCAATGTTTACTAATTTTTCAAGGAAACTCCACATTCTTTCTCCTCGAAGAGTAACCTGCCATCCTACTGAATCACCCTGTCGAACCTTAAATGAGGCTACTGATTTCTTAGCAGACTTTACAGTTGCCTTCTGTCCAGCAATTTTTGTAAGTCGATTTCCGATCAAGTCCTTCTTTTTGTTATCTTTTATAGAACCAGTTGCAGAAGACAAAACAACCTTCACCATTTTTGGTGACTGTAATTCGTTCTTGTAGCCGAAAACTTCCTTCATTGTGTTGTAGGTAGTTGCCGCTTTTTCTTTTAGTGTGATGTGTTTTGTTGCCATAAAATTCAATATATTATTTTTGTGTCGCGATCTTTACATTAGAAACGTGAATCGGATGTGCCATTTCGACTACAGCTCCTTTTCCAGCTCCCTGAGTTGATTTCTTGTGTTTCTTTTTAAGATTAACACCTTCAACCAAAACCATATCCAATTTAGGAAAAGCCTTAAGAACCTTGGCTTTTTTGCCCTTGTCCTTTCCTGTGATTACTATGATGTTGTCGTTTTTCTTGATCTTCATAAATTTAAAATTATACGATTTCAGGGGCTAATGAGCCGATTTTCTGGAAACCTCTTTCAACGATTTCTCGTGGAATTGGTCCGAAGATACGACCTCCCATTGGTTCTACCTTTGATTTGTCCAAAATAACAACTGCGTTTTCATCGAATCGAACGTATGAACCATCCTTTCGACGGTATGCCTTTCTCTGTCGAACAACCACTGCAGTTAGAACATCCTTCTTTTTAACGGCCTTTCGAGGCTGAGCTTTTTGAATAGACAAAACAACCAAGTCGCCAATTTCAGCGTATCTCTTTGCAGCAGATCCTAACACTTTGAAAATACGGCCAATTTGACCTCCTGTGTTATCCGCTATAGCTACTATTGATCGTTCTAATATCATATATTTATAATTATTTTATTACGGTGAAGTGTTTATCCTTTGAAATTGGTCGACATTCTCGAATTGAAACCTTATCACCAACTTTGCAAGTGTTTCCTGCATCGTGTGCCTTATATTTCTTTGTGATAGTTACATATTTTCGGTACTTTGGAACACGAACGTATCTTCCAACAGATACAACGATTGTATCCTTCATCTTTGTAGAAGTGACAATACCATCCAAAACCTTACCCTGCAATGGTCTTACTTCTTTTACCTCTTTTTTTGTAGTAGTTTTATTTACCATATATTTGTTTATTTAGTTTTCGCTGCTATTGTCAATTCTGTCATAATTCGAGCGATATCCTTTCGAAGGTTTCGACCTTTTTTCGAATCCTTAGATTTTCCACCGGCCAATTCATATTTGAAAGCCTGAAAACCATCTCTTTTTTCCTTAAGAGTTTTTAGAAGTTCGATTTTTGACTTACCTTTGATTTCGCTTTTCTTTTTCATATATTTTATGTTCGAGCTACGACCTTGCCTTTAATTGGAAGCTTTGTGCTTGCCTTTCGAAGTGCCTCCTTTGCTACGTCTTCTGCAATACCATCAATTTCGAAGATGATTCTTCCTGGCTTTACTTCCATACAGTATCCCTGTACGTCTCCCTTTCCAGAACCCATGGGAACTTCTGGGGGCTTCGCAGTGATTGGACGATCTGGGAAGATTCGAATCCAGATTCGGCCAGTCTTTCCAACGCTTCGTGAAATAACTTTTCGGGCAGATTCAATCTGGTTTGAAGTGATTCGAGCGTAAGAAGCAGTCTTTAAACCGAACTGTCCGAAGCTAAGAGTTGTACCACGTGTGTCAACACCAATCGTCTTCATGTTTCGACGATTCTTGTGCCACTTTCGGTGTTTTACTTTTTTAGGGAGTAACATGGTAGTTTAATTATTTAAAGGCTTACCTTTGTTAAAGATATCCCCCTTGTAAATCCACACCTTAATACCGATCTGTCCGTATGGAAGGATTGCTTCGTATCGTTTGAAGTCAACGTCCGCTCGTAAAGTCTGTAGAGGAATTCGACCTTTCTTTAAGTCTTCTCGTCGAGCCATTTCTGCTCCGCCTAATCGTCCTGAAAGGAAGATTCGCACTCCCTTTACCTCTCGAGCAGCCATAACTTTCTCAAGCATCTGCTTCATTACTCGTCGGAATGGCATTCTTTTTTCCAAACCTTCTGCTACCATCTGTGACACGATAGAAGCACTTGCCTCTGGAACCTTTACCTCTTCGATATCCATTTTGAATTCGATTCCCTTGTCGGCGTTATGCTTT
This sequence comes from bacterium, assembly GCA_037131455.1. Classification (GTDB taxonomy): domain Bacteria; phylum Patescibacteriota; class Minisyncoccia; order Phycocordibacterales; family CAIZLB01; genus JBAXAB01. Next base: position 18,964 of record JBAXRA010000005.1, read on the forward strand.
TTAAGGAACTTTGCGATATCGTTTTTAAGTTTTACTGCGCCTTCTCCATTTCGTCCGATGATAATTCCAGGTCGAGAGGTTTGAATGATAAGTCGAAGAGTTTTTTCATTTCGCTCGATCTGAATATCAGAGACATATTGTCCTCGCATTTTCTTTTCTAGCCATTCACGAAGAAGAACGTCCACCTTTAGGTTTGTTCTATATTTTGCATGAACTGAAAACCATCGAGATTTCCAATCTCTGACGATTCCTAGTCTATGTGCATATGGGTGGACTTTGTGTGTCATTGGTTTATTTTGTAGTTTTTGTTTTCTTAACTTTCTTTGCTGGAGCTTCGGCAAGGACCAAAGTTACGTGACTTGATCGTTTATTTAATTTTGAAGCGCTTCCTCGTGCTCGGGGTAGTGAGCGCTTCATTGTAACACCTGCGTTTACTTGAACCATAGAAATTTTCAAACCTTCAGGAGCTGTGTGGCCTCCTACTCTAGCATTTGAAACTGCACTGTTGATCAACTTGATCATTGTAAGAGACGCGCGTTTTGGAGTAATAGCCAATGCTTTCAATGCGTCACCTGCAGTTTTACCTCGAACTAGATCAGCCAAAAGGCGGACTTTGCGGGGTGATTGTCTGTAGTTGTGTAAGTAGGCTTTCATACGATTTATTTTTTAGGAGTAGCAGCGGCAGGTTCAGTGGCTTTAGCAGCCTTAGCAGAAGCGATTTCAGCCTCCTTTTTAGCCTGATCCAATTCCTTTTGCATTTTACCTCCGTGTCGAACGAATTTTCTTGTTGGAGAAAATTCACCCAATCGGTGACCTACCATCTCTTCGGCGACCAAAACTTCATTGTGGATTTTTCCATTGTGCACTCCGAAAATGAACCCCACCATTTCTGGTGAAATCTGGCTTCGGCGAGCCCAAGTCTTAATAACCCCAGTTTCTCGTGGGTTTTTGCCCGCGATCTTTTTGAGGAGATTTTCATCTACGTATGGTCCTTTTTTGAGTGATCGTGTCATTGTTTTTTTTGTAAAATGCACTGAAAAGTGCGTCTCGACATACTACCAAAATTGACAGCTAAGTCAATTTTTGTGGGTTTTTTGAGCACCACACTTTTGTATAAATTCTAGATTCGTACAAAAGTGTGGTGCTCAAGTGCCCGGCTACTTGTTCTTTCCAACCTTTCGGCGAGAAACGATGAACGGATTTGAGTACTTCTTTGATCGACGTGATTTCTGTCCCTTTCCTGTTGGCTTTCCGTAGATAGAAATTGCGCGTCGTCGTCCTCGTCCCTGCCGGCCTTCTCCTCCTCCGTGTGGGTGATCCACTGGGTTCATGGCAGTACCTCGAACAGTTGGTCGAATACCCATCCAACGGCTTCGTCCAGCCTTTCCGTAATTTTGAAGTCTGCTTTCTTCGTTTGAAACTGATCCAATAGATGCCCATGCAGAGTCGATAATTTTTCGAACTTCTGTTGAAGGCATTTTGATCTGGGCGTAACCACCATCGTGGGCGATTACTTCGGCAAAAGTACCAGCAGATCGAGCAAGCTTTGAGCCACCTCCTGCCTTAACCTCGAGGTTGTAAATAAATGTTCCTACTGGAATGTTGATAAGAGGAAGTCGGTTACCAGCTTTGATTTCAACTTTTTCACCTACTTCGAATTTGTCTCCAACTTTCATAGACTTTGGAAGAACAACATATCGTTTTTCTCCATCAGCATAATTTACCAAAGCAACGAATGCTGTTCGGTTTGGATCGTACTCAATAGTTGCAACAGTCGCAGGAATGTTTTTCTTGTCGTAAACGAAATCGATTTCTCGGTAGTTTCGCTTGTGACCAGAACCCTTGTGTCGAGTTGTGATTCGTCCAGTGTTATTTCGTCCTACCGCTCTTTTAAAGCCATGTGTTAATGCCTTGTGAGGTTCATTAGTTGTAATCACATCTCTGTATGAGATGGTGACCATGTTTCGTCGTGAGGGGCTTGTTGGGTTATATCGCTTCATATATTTATAATTATTATGCTAAGTCAATCTTGTCGCCTTTTTTAAGATAGACGTATGCTTTTTTAATAGAAGCCTTAAGACCTGCACGACCTCGTATAAAAGTTTTCTTCTGTGGACGATTTACAATGTTAACTGCAATAGGAGTTACCTTGTACATTTCCTTGATAGCAGCCTTTATAGAAGACTTGTTTGCAGATTTTTGAACTTCAAAAATATAAATGCCTTTTTCCGCACCAAGAACCGCCTTCTCGCTCACGCGGTTCTTCTTGATAACTTCTGATGTATGCTTTTTTATTGATAGATTAGTCATTGTGGTGTTTTATTTCATTTTAGCTTCAAGCATTTCAACAGATTCTGTTGGATTTGAAAGTACAAGATATTTGTATTTCAAAAGTGACACTGGGTTAATGTTTCTTGTTTCAGACACTTCCATGTTGCTGAAGTTTTTAAAGCTTCGCATAACATTCACGCTGATTTTTGGAATAGCAATGAGTGCTGAGTTAGCATTTTTTGTAAGAAGTCTTTCGAAGCCGGAAACCTTAGAGAGATTCGTAGCAACCTTTACAGCAGCGGCTGTTTTTGGTTCATTAACCTCTAAATTATTTACAAATAGAATTTCTCCGTCTCGGAATTTCTTTGAAAGAATAACGTAAAGTGCCTTTGCCTTCATTTTCTTGTTAACCTTTCGGTCGAAGTTCTTATCGTTTCGAGGACCTCCTGAAACACCTCCACCAACCCAAATCGGTGATCGAGATGACCCGTGTCGAGCGCGACCAGTTCCCTTTTGTTGCCAAGGCTTTTTACCTCCTCCTCGAACCTCTCCTCGTGTTTTAGTGTGAGCGTAAGGCTTTCGAGCATCAGTCATCATTGAAGTAACAACCTGGTGAACCAAGTCGGCATTCCAGTTTTGTCCGAATACGATTTCTGAAAGATTAATGTCTCCAGCAGATTTTCCAGCAGAATCGTATGAAGTCACCTTTAATGAATCTGAAGAGGTAGACTTAACAGAAGGCTTCATATTAGTAACAGCGCGAACTGTCTTGACTGGATTTTTCTTTTTTGTAGTTTCTTTTTTCATATAAGTTTATTTAGATCGCACTTCTACCATTGTTCCTCTTCGACCTGGGATTGCTCCGCGGATGAACAGTTCTCCTGAAGTTGCATCATATGACACAACTGTAAGATTCTTTACAGTAACCCTGTCACCTCCCATGCGTCCTGCCATTCTTCGGCCCTTGAACACACGCTGGTAACCACCGGCTCCGATTGAACCTGGCTCTCGTTCAGAGTGTTTCTGACCGTGAGATCGTGGACCTCCACCGAAACCATGTCTTTTGACAACACCTTGGAAACCCTTTGCTTTAGAGATTGCAGAGACTTCTACAACATCACCTGAAGCGAATTCATCAGCGATTTTATCACCAACAGTTGTCGCGGAAGTACCCTTTAGTTCTTGCAACTTTGCAAACGCACCCAAACCTTTCATCTGTCCTGTTAAAGGCTTGTTGATTCTTGAAGCGCGTTTAGTTCCGAAACCAATCTGAACTGCAGCATATCCGTCTTTTTCGACAGTCTTAACCTGAGTCACAATCGCAGGAGCAGTCTTGACGACTGTTACTGGGTGAACTTTTCCGGTTTCATCGAAAAGCTGAGTCATATTCTGTTTCGTTCCGAGGATAAATTTCATACGGTTGGTTTAATTGCGGCGGTTAGGCAGATTATAGCGATGATTACATCATTTTTACATCGATATTAACACCGGTCGGAAGCGACAAGTTCGTTAATGATTCGATCACCTTTGCATTTGGGTTAATAATATCGAGAAGTCTCTTGTGAACTCTCATCTCAAATTGTTCTCGCGCATTTTTGTAGACGAAAGAAGAGCGATTCACGGTGTACTTTCTAATTTCAGTTGGAAGTGGCACAGGACCTACCACAGTGGCATCGAATCTAACCGCAGTATCAATAATCTGCTTTACAGAAGCATCCAGAATTTTTGCATCGTAAGCACGCACGCGGATTCGAAGTTTCGAAACTGCGTCTGCTGATTTGTCTGCGTTTTTCTTTTTTGTAGATGTTGTTGCCATGTGGTCTTTAATTAGTGGTTGCGGTATTACGCGTTGATTTTAGTTACAACACCGGCTCCTACAGTCTTGCCTCCTTCTCGGATGGCGAATTTCTGCTGTACTTCTAGGGCGATTGGGGCTACCAATTTAACCTTGAAAGTAACTGTGTCTCCTGGCATAACCATTTCTACACCTTCGTTAAGTGATACTTCTCCAGTTACGTCTGTTGTTCGTACGTAGAACTGTGGCTTGTATCCAGTGAAAAATGGAGTGTGTCTTCCTCCTTCTTCTTTCTTCAAGATGTATACTTCGGCTTCGAAATCAGTGTGTGGAGTAACTGATCCTGGCTTTGCAAGAACTTGACCTCGAGTCAAATCCTCCTTTTTAACACCTCGTAATAGAAGTCCAGCGTTGTCTCCAGCCATACCTTCGTTAAGCTGTTTGTTGAACATTTCGATACCTGTAACCGCTGATTTTGCAGTGTCCTTAAGACCTACAATTTCGATTTCTTCAGCCAATTTTACGATACCTCGTTCGATTTTACCTGTTACTACTGTTCCTCGTCCTTCAATTGAGAAGATGTCTTCAATTGGCATAAGGAAAGGTTTGTCAGTTTCTCGAACTGGAGTTGGGATGTAAGTATCAAGTGCGCTTGCAAGCTCGATGATCTTTGCTGCCCACTGGTCAGTATTGTCCTTTGATTCCAAAGCCTTTAGAGCTGAACCACGGATAACTGGAGCGTTAGCACCGTCAAATCCGTTCTTGTCCAACAATTCGCGAACTTCTGTCTCAACCAAGTCCAACATATCAGCATCATCAACCATGTCACACTTGTTCATGAAAACAATGATCTTTGGCACACCTACCTGTCGTGCAAGAAGAACGTGTTCTCGTGTTTGTGGCATAGGTCCGTCAGTCGCTGCAACCACTAGGATCGCACCGTCCATTTGAGCTGCACCAGTAATCATGTTCTTGATGTAGTCAGCGTGACCAGGGGCATCAATGTGAGCATAGTGTCTAGCTGGTGTTTCGTATTCTGAGTGAGAAAGGGAGATAGTAATACCTCGAGCCTTTTCTTCAGGAGCCTTGTCAATATCGTCTACACCCTTAACTGTTGCTGAATATCCAGCACCTTGTCGAGACAAAGTGTTTAGAAGCGCTGCAGTTAGAGTTGTCTTGCCGTGGTCAACGTGTCCAATGGTACCTACGTTAACGTGTGGCTTTGTACGGTCAAATGTTGCCATATGTTTGTTAGTTAAGTTCGCTTTGAGATATTAGAGCGCGAGATTGCCTAATATCCAAAAACGAACTGAATTTTTATTAATTTATTAATTTTAAATCTTGTTAGTAGTGCTTCGAATACCTGTTTTATGGCTTAAAATAAGGTCGAAACCGTATTTTTGTACCCAAATAGTAAATCGAAGTTACTAGACAAAAAAACCGCTGTAAAAGCGTTATGTGCATACTAGCAGTACGCATAGAGGTTGTCAAACCGGAAAGGGTGATAAATAGGAGGTATTTGGGTGGTTTTGGGGGTTTTTTCCACAGGATGTTCACAGGATGGGGTTTTGGGGTGAA
>JBAXRA010000006.1:0-23644 GCA_037131455.1 bacterium
ATGGCCAAATTAGCATTTTTTGAAGTAAAGATCTCCAGAGCCACGTCAAGAATTTGCCTGTCAGTAATTTTCTGGTATTTAGCAACACCTTCATCTATTTCTTCTATTTTATCTTGAAGTAATTCTTGGAAGCCGTAAAAATCCGCGTATGAATCTGAAGTTTCCAAACCGATTTTGCTCTCAGCGGTGATAGATTTTTTCACACGATCAAGTTCTTCATGGGAGACTAATTCTGTTTTGATGCGTTTTATTTCTCTTACGATTTCGGTCAAAGTTTGCACAAGCTTGTCATTGGCGAGACCTGCACGAATACTAAAACTTCCACGGTCTGTTGATGACCCCGATCCAGCGTGAACGTAATAACACACTCCTAATTTTTCTCGGAGCAAATCAAAAAGTCTCGAAGCCATTCCTCCACCCAGGATATGTGCCATCAAATTTGCAGTTTTTCTTTTTGGATCAAAGCGATTGTAGGCATGGAATGAAAGAATAATGTGAGTTTGCTCGCTAGCCTTATGGTGAATTTTTACAGCGGAACTTTTCTGCAAAACTTTAGTACGTGATTTTACAGGAGCCTTTTTCTTTTTCATGACACCGAAAGTTTCCTTAACTTGTTTTTCAATTTTTTTAGTATCAAAGTTACCAGCAACAACCACAAGTGTATTTTCGGGAGTGTACTTATTCTTATGGTAATTAACAATGTCTTTTCGGGTAAAACTTGAAACGGTTTTTTTAGTTCCTGCAATGTCCCTACCTGCTGGTTGGTCTCCGTACATTAGTTCAGCAAGTACCTGGGAAACTTTTGATTGAGGACGGTCTTCGTACATATTTATTTCTTCAATCACAACTCCCTTTTCTTTTGCAATTTCAGACTCTGGAAAAGTGGAATTCAAAAATATATCTCCGCAAATTTCCAAAAATGTACAAGCGGATTCGGCAACCCCTTTTGCATAGTAACCCGTGTATTCGTGACCTGTGAATGCATTGTTGCTTGCACCTAAAATCTCGAATTCCCTGGCAATAGACATAGAATTTGGGCGCTTTTTTGTTCCCTTGAAACACATGTGTTCTAGAAAGTGTGATAGGCCATTCTGTTCTTTGTTCTCATATTCGGAACCAGTTTTAACCAAAACCATTGTGGTAACACTAGTCATCTCGGGTCGATGAACAAGCATATATCGGAGGCCGTTTGGAAGTTTTTTGAGGGTCCAGTTTTTCTTTGGCATAAGCCTTTATACCACTTTCTTTTCAATGTGGGAAACCAAGTCAGAAATCGCCACTCTCACCTGCTCTCCAGTATCCCTGTCGCGAACAGTCACAGTATTATCCTTTTCAATCGTATCGAAATCAATCGTCACACAGAACGGTGTACCAATTTCATCCTGTCGTCGATATCGCTTTCCAATGTTTCCGTTGTCATCAAATGAAACTCTTGTGAAAACTTTTTTTAATTCCTTATACACCTCACGAGCCTTTTCAACCAACGCGGGTTTGTTTTTCAAAAGTGGGAAAACTGCGATCAGGTTTGGTGCAACTTTTGGAGACAATTTTAAGAATGATCGTTTTTCACCACCCAATTCGTCTTCTGAATATGCATCAGAAAGTACTGCAAGGATTGATCTTCCCAATCCAAAAGAAGGCTCGATTACGTGAGGCACAAGTCGCTCTTTGTTTTCCTCATCATAGTATGACAAATCAACAGATGAGGCTTTTGCATGACTAGTTAAATCGAAATCGGTTCGATATGCCAATCCGTACAGCTCTTTCTTTCCAAATGGAAAATCAAATTCAAAATCGATTGTTCTTTTAGAGTAATGTGCTCGGTCACCATCTGCCACTTCTAATTCATGAACATGTTCTTTGTTTAATCCAATGTCTTCTGTAAAGTTCCAAACTTCTTTTCTGAAACTTTCAAAATTTTCTTCCCAAGTTGTAGGCTTAACGAAATACTCAATTTCCATTTGTTCCAACTCTCTTACTCTAAAGATAAAATCTCGTGGAGCAATTTCGTTTCGAAAAGCTTTTCCAATTTGAGCCATACCGAAAGGCATTTTTGGATGGAAGGTATCTACGATGTTTTTAAAGTTTACAAACATTCCACCAGCGGTTTCAGGACGAAGGTATGAGATGGAAGTTTCGTCAGCGACGGGACCGACGTTGGTTTTCAACATCATATTAAAAAGACGAACTTCGCCTACTGGATTTCCATCGGGACTTTTTATTTTCTTTTCTACCAACAATGCATTCATCTTCTCAATCGAAAGTCCTTTTGTGTCTACTCCTGCATCCTCTAATAAATGATCCGCTCGATATCTCTTATTAGTTTTCACATCTTCAACCAACGGATCAGTAAACGTATCCACGTGCCCACTCGCCTTCCAAACATTCTGATTCATTAAAATCGCTGCGTCCATTCCATACATGTCTTCTCGGTCAGTGACAAATCGCTTCCACCAAAGGTTTTCAATATTCTTTTTTAGCGCAACTCCAAGTGGGCCGTAATCCCAAGTTCCAGCAAGACCTCCGTAAATTTCAGAACCTTGATATATAAAACCTCTTCGCTTGCAAAGAGAGATGATTTTTTCCATTTTTGAGGATTCTTCAGATGTCATATGTGTATCTACTATAAATGTAAAGGGTTTTTTCGGCAACCTATTCCCCCAACACATAATCCTGTCCAAACACATAAGCCGGATCTTGCTCGATCTTTATATTCAAAGCTCCATACGCCGCTTTACTAGCACCTCCAGTTAACCCATCCGACCCTGTGACCATCTGCTCATTTACAACAACCGGTGCTGATCCGATTTGACTGATACTTGGTTTGAATCCAACTTGATAGAAAACTTCCTTTAATGGAGTCGAGTACCCCGTTCCAGAAGGAATATCTCCTATTTTCCAAGAAACAGTACGAGTGAGAGGGTCGTACGAAACTTGTGCAGAAGACGGAGAGGTCTGACTTGTCCATTCAACATAATTCGGCAAAGTTGTTTTGTAAATGGCGTTCTTAATAGTATTAAATGAATTCGCAACTTGAACATTTACCGTAAACGTAGAACCATTTTCTGCTTTTGTTGGGAACGGACCGCGATTTTCGAAGGGGCCAATTGTCCTTAACAACTTTGTCGTAAGTACCATCTCAGATTTTACCTGTGCAGTTTTTGTCACGACAGCTTGGATATTTTCTGGAACAGCATTTTCATTTAGACGAGTTCCACGAACTGTCAGATCAATAGAAATCACAGGATTTTTTGTTGTTCCAACATTATCCTTGCTGGGTGGGAGAGAAGAGAAGGAGAAAATCACTCGACCGCTTTCTCCCGCTTCTAATTCTTTCAAACTCTCAACTGTTGTTTTTTCCCAAACGATTGTATTTTCAGTTGATCTGAAAAATCCAGGGCTCGCACGCACGCTCTTTCTATCAAGAAAAGCTCCGTTAAATTTTGCTTCAATGACAACGTCATTTATTGGCACATCTAGATTATTCTGCCAGACAACTTCGGCTTGGATATTCTCTCCGGCAACAACCGAAACATTTTTATCTGACTTACCTTCAATAATTAAGTCTGAACCAATAAACGGTTTCTTAACCGCCAACGAGCTGTCGATGGAGACGAAGGTTGTTCCAATTTGATTCTCATCGTTAGGGTCAACAGTTCCGACATCAAACTTGAAAGTTCTCTCCTGGTTTTCATCACTTGTCATAGTTCCGACAATTTGAATCTTTTGTTCAGAATTTGGAAGGACGTCTCCAAGGTTCCAAGTATTAACACCTGCCGCAGGTAGAGGAGTAGCTGATTTAAACTTAAAGCCATATGGATAATCGGCCTTGATTAATATACCTCTAAGGAGTTGAGATGAGTTAGATTTAATATTCAAAGTAAACGTCACGTCCTGTCCTGTTGTGATCTGGTTGATAGTATCTATGGAGAGTGTGATCGGTGAATTACCTATCGCAATTGGAATATCCTTTTGTTTCCGGAAGATACTAGTGGAGCCTGGTATTCGGTATTCAAGAGCGGAACTTAAGGTTTTTTTATTTCCCTCTTCGGCAAAGAAAACCATTTCTATACGCTTTCGGATAGTTTCACCTGCTTTAATTGTTCCTATTGAAATACGATCTGTGATGATAGGGCGTGTATTATCTGCCGTCTGGCGTGTCCCCTCTGGATAAGTCATCACGAGGTCTGCCAGATCAAGCTGGCTCGAATTTCTATTAACAACATCTATGTCTAGAATCAAGGTGTCCCCTGAGGACACAGAAGCTGGGCCTGTTATTTTGATATCGATGTTTGCGTTAGATACAAAATTGTTTCCATTTAACAACTGGTAGGCGCCATAAGCTGCGGCTACTAGAAATATTATGATTGAAAAAATAAAAAACTTTTTAAAGATCCCTCGTCTTCTGGCCGACTGAGGAAAAACTTCAATGCTCGGTGTGAGGACCTGATCTTCATCCTTCCAATCTTCGTTCATAATTGGAGCATGCTGATGAAGCCCCGGTCGTCTAATATGATCAACCCCGCTAATGCTTTTAGAATAAAGTTTTTTCTTAAGCTCTTCTATGCGGTTTTGGTCTTCCTCAGAAGTCTGATGTTCAATGGGGCGATTCAAAGGTAGGTGTTTTTTCAAAACATCGTAAGAGTGGTCTCCGTTTTTTTGAGGATCTGGGTTCATTTGATTTTGCAAAATCACATCGCACGATGTCAATTGAAGTGCGATGCAATTATAACACGAATGTATTATTACAAGTGACTTATGTTCACAGCCTCGTTAATCATACTTTTTATGGCCTCAACTTCTAAATTCCAGCTTTTTATGTTTTCTAGGGTGTAGATTTCAGTTAAAATATTTTTGCTTGTGGAAATATTCTTTATATACCCCAAGGAATACATTATTCTCAACTCTGTAACTAATACAACAATCGAAGCGTCTTCTGCAGAAATATCTTTTTGAAAACGAAATAAAAATGAAGAGATCTGTTTTAAGCTTTCAAAAATATCATTGTTTCTGTCTTCACCTGGGGAAAATCTTTTTACGAAAGTTAGGGTGGAAGCCAAAGTGTTTCGGAAACTTGGAGCCAATGCTTTATTAAAAAGTGAAATTTCAGTCGCAGCATTTGTTACTCTCCAAAATTCCCTGCCTCGAACCAAGGCTACTGTTCCATATGAAAGTTCCTGAAGTGAATATCGAAGCTTTGACTTCATATCACGAAGACCTTTTGCAATGGCGCTGATTAAACCAAATTCCTCTGTATACATAACAATTATCGAATCGGCTTCTCCGCTTGGAAAATTGTTTATGATAAATGCTTTGGTGTTGTAGATATGATGGGACATATTAAGCCCTAAATAGAGCCACTCTGACTGTACTACCATCTATGTCTACACTTTCCTTTCCAACAACGTTTACTAGGCTTTCCAACATATGAAGTTCAACTACTTTTATTTCGCTTGCATTCACCACTGATTTTATTTCATCGCTGAATTTCCTAAGCACTTCGCCAAAAACATTATCTGCAGAAAGTTGCACTACCACAGAATCACCGGTTGAAAGTCCAGAAGTTTTTCGCAATTCTTGAATAGCACGAATAAGCTCGCGCACCTTTCCTTCGTCTTTTAATTCGTCAGTCAAAACAGTATCAAGTGACATCTCTGCATCTTGTTTTATAATAATTTCCTTCACATTTAACTCATCCTTTAAAATTTCTGCGTATTCTTTGTTTTCAAACAATTTTTCACTGACAGTGAGCGACGCAAGAGGTTGGCGCACTTTTATTCCGGCAGATGAGCGGAGTGCTAATGCCTTCTCTACAACCTCGCGCATCGTTACAGTATTTTGAATTACTTCCTCATCATAATCATGTGCTTCAGGCCACTTTGATAAGTGCACGCTCTCCAATTCCCCTCCCAATTTTAAGTATAAATCCTCTGCAAAAAATGGAGCAAAGGGGGCAAGAACATGGGCAAGTGTATATAGAACGTACCCAGTAGTAGCTACGGCATCCTTGTCATTATTTTTAAATCTCTCTCTTGATCGTCGAACATACCACGTTGACAGGTCATCAATAAAATCGGCTATCGGTCGTGATGCTTTTGCGAGTTCATATTTTTCCAAAGCCTCTGTTGTTATTGAAATCATTTGGTTAAGTTTTGCCAAAATCCACTTGTCCAAAATATTTGCGGATTTTGGCTTTTCAAATTTAGACACTTCACTGCCCTTGTACATTTCATAGAATGAAACCACGTTTGCAAGCCGCATGAAAACTTTCTTATTTACTTCATCGAGGCTTTTTTCAGAGAACTTCATTTCTTCTCCATGAACCGCCGACGACTGAGCAAAGAGAAATCGAAGTGCGTCGGCACTGTACTTTTCAACAGTCAGCATAAGCGGAGGAAAGTTATTTAAACTCTTTGACATCTTGCGCCCATCCTCTGCGAGAATTAGTCCATTCACTACAACATTTTTAAATGCACTTGTATCAAACAAAGCACACGCCAAAACCGTCAACGTGTAGAACCACCCTCTTGTTTGATCTAGCCCTTCTGCAATAAAATCCGCTGGGAAAAGCCCTTTATTCTTGGCGTTTTTCATAAATTCGTGAGGATTCTCAAATGGGTAGTGATTCTGAGCGTAAGGCATAGAACCCGAGTCATACCAAACATCGAAAACTTCTGGTACACGCTTCATTAATTCTCCCTTTTCATTCTTCCAAGTCACCGCATCAATATATGGACGATGGAGATCAAATTCGTAATCTTCGTTATGAGGCAGAGGCACGAAATCCAACCATTGATGTGAACCTGTGTCCTCTGGCACATCCTCCCATCCTTTTCGGAGCATATCGCGATTAGTTTTTCCGGCCGCCACTTCGTGCGTCAAATGTAATGGCAATCCATGTGTCACAATCAAAATTAACTCGTTCTCGTGCTTTGCATCAATGTCATACAAAAATTCTGCCACACGTTTTTTTACGTCAGCATTAGATTCGCCATTCGGAAGATTCTTGATCAGTCTCTCCTCCGGAGTTTTAAAATAGTTTGCGTAGTCATTCCAAGGCCTTCCTTCGTAATCTCCGCAATCAATCTCACGAAGGCGTGCATCATGAGTGATTTTATCATTTGGAATTCCTAAAATTTCAGAAACAATATGCGTAGTTTCTAGTGTTCTTTCAATATCAGAAGTATAAATTCGAGAAACTTTCACACCCCTTTCTTCCATTGATTTTTTCAAGCGTTCGACTGAATCAGTCACCTCTGTTTTCCCCTTTTCTGTTAGTGGATATTTTTTATCATTATTTCGATTTATAATTCCAAGTACATTAGATTCAGCCTGGCCATGTCGCATTACCACGTATTTATTCTTACGTGTATCAAGTCTCTTTTTCAAATCATGAGCAGAACCAATCACTTCAACATGATCTCTTTTTTCATTTCTCCAAATTGGCAGAGGTGTTCCCCAATATCTGCTTCGCGAAACATTCCAATCGCGTGCGTTTTCAAGCCACTTTCCAAACCGCCCCTCACCGATCTCAGCAGGAAGCCAATTGACAGATTTATTAAGTTCAACCATTCGATCCTTCAATTGAGTGACACGAACAAACCATGCAGTAGTCGCATAATTCAAAAGCGGAGTATCGCATCTCCAACAATGCGGATATGGGTGGATGATTTTTAATTTTTCAAAAAGATACCCATTGTGCGCAAGCCATTTGATGACTTCGATATCAGTTTTTTGGTGATCGCCACTGTTAGCAGATTTTGGCTTTACGGATAGTCCTGCAAAATCAACAACCTCTGTCTTCATCGTTCCATCTGTCGCTACATGCTGAATTACTGGAATATTATTCTTATTCGCAAGGTTTAAGTCGTCTTCACCAAATGCAGGGGCGATATGAACGACACCTGTTCCATCCTCTGCTGTGACAAAATCTGCCGTGTAAATTTTCCATGCATTATCCCGCTTCCCCTCTTCGTTTTTAGAAAGTGTTCCAGCTTTTTCGTAATATGAAAAGATTGGAGAGTATGAAACACCATTCAAATCACTTCCTTTAAATTCTTCTAGAATTTTATGTTCGTGTTTAAACGCTTCAAGTCTTGCTTTCGCTAAAATTAATTTTTTATTTTCAGTTTCAACCAACACATAATCCAGTTCTGGGTTCACTGCAATCGCAGCGTTTCCTGGTAGTGTCCACGGCGTTGTGGTCCATGCCAAAATCGCCACATCATCGTGACCTTTAAAACTTTCTTTTAATTTAAATGTTACGAAAGCAGAAATATCTGTGATGTCTTTGTAACCACCCATCGCAACCTCAGCATTTGAAAGTGAAGTTCCACAATGCGGACAGAAATACATTACCTTGAAACCTTCGTAGACCAACCCTTTGTCAAAAAGAGATTTGAAAGTCCACCACACACTTTCCATAAATGAAGTGTCCATTGTGCGGTAATCGTTGTCCATATCTGCAAAACGGCCCAATCTAGGAATAATTTCTTTCCACTCTTTTACATAAGTAAAAACACTTTCACGCGCTTTTTTATTAAAGTTAGCAATTCCATATTCTTCGATATCCTTTTTATTTTTCAGCCCAAGTTCTTTTTCAACCAAGTTTTCAATCGGCAGACCGTGGCAGTCCCAACCCCAGCGACGCTCGACCCTGTAGCCATTCATGGTTTTATATCTAGGAAAAACATCCTTCAAAGTAGTTGGAAGAATGTGTCCAAAATGTGGCATTCCAGTTGCATATGGTGGGCCATCATAAAAAACCCAGTTGCCTTTTGGAGCGGGTTTTTTTAGGGTTTTATCGAAGATAGATTTTTCCTTCCAATATGAAAGAACGCGCTCTTCGCGCTCACAGCCTTCGGATTTTTTTGGTTCGTCGGGGGATGACATACGTAGGGGTATATTAGCATTGAATTGAGGGGTTTTCAAAAAAACGGCGGGAAGCTCACATGGTATGTGTGCTTCCCGCCGTGGGATGGGCCAGGGTGTGGGCTAGTGTTTCGTACGATGTGCCGGCGACGGCCGGTGTGCCCGGCGATGGGATTTCGTTGTGGGGCGACGACGACTCATTGAACCTATCGATGAGAGTTCATCGAGGTGGAGGTGTATGCGGTTGTGACCTTCGAAATGGCGTTCATCTCGATGGTCTGACTTTACAGCGCTCACGTTTGGCATGGTTTCTTTTTTTTGGGGTTGTTGTTTGTACTTGATGCACCCTCCACATAAAATGAAGGGTACAGGAATAAATGCTACTCCTCTCTTTTCTATCCGTCAATAAAGTTCTGCACCTACTCTCCCTTCACCCTTACAAGATTCCTCTCCACACAATTTCGTCCACAATATGACTTACCATCATCATTCACACAATTTTCACAACAAATAAAATGCAAGTGGCAAAAATCATTTGCACAGTTTATGTATCTTTCAGAAGCAGTTCCACATTTCATACACTTTCCAATTACTTCATGAAGCTGTCCCTCTTTTCCCTCTTTTACTTTATCGTCATAATTCATGACAACTCTGTTATCAAAAACATACAAAGATCCCACGAAATCTTTTCCTGGAAATTTTTCCATATAAGTCGCCATTCCTCCATCCAATTGGTACACCTCTTTAAAACCTTTTTTCTTTATATAAGCAGAAGCTTTTTCACAGCGCACTCCTCCAGTACACACTGTAACAACAGGCTCGTCTTTCATGTCTTCAATTTTTGGAAGGACTTTTGGTAGATCTCGGAAGTTTTCCATTTCTGGATTTATTGAATCTTTAAAATGTCCCACGATAAATTCGTAGTCATTTCGCATATCAATAATTTTAAATTTCTTTCCTTCGCGGAACCATTTGTGAAGTTCTTCAGCTGGCAAATGAGTCGCTGTATATTCTGCAGGGTTCACTTCCTCTCCTAATTTTGAAGCTACAATTTCTTCTCTCAATTTTACTTTCATTTTTGGAAAAGCCTTTCCGTCCCCAACAGATTTTTTAAAAACGACATCTGAAAAGTTTCCGTATGAATATGTACCGTCACTGTTTAAAGTGTTTCCATATTTGTCCGTTCCTCCCTTTCCGTCTTGTGAAATTAGAGCTTTGATATATTCGGCATTATTTTCTGAAGAACCTTCGACTGTTCCGTTAATACCTTCTGCGGCAATTAGAATACGCCCTTTTAAATTAAGGTTTTTGCAAAGTTCCTTGTGCCAATCGACGAATAGGTGGGGTCGATTTACAGGGGTGTATTTGTAGTAGAGAAGGATTTCGTGTGTCATTGGGGTATTTATAGCGTAAAATGGGGCTTTTTTCAATAACTACATCTCCTTCGGAGCCTTTATCCCCAACAACCACAAACCATTATGCACCGTAAACTGAAACGCTTTTGTAAGCGCCAATCTCGACAAAGAATTCGCAATCTGACTATTTGCATAAAAACTATTGAAAGCTCCCGAAAGTGCCAATAGATACTGTGCGACATAGTGTGGAGCATATTCCGATTGCGCCCTTTCAACTACGGTAGGAAATCTTTCAATCAATCTCTTCAAAGCAGATTCGCTGTTTCCACTTTCAGAAATGACAATATCTCTCTCAACTTTAGAGACAAAGTTTTCATCAACCGCAAATCCATTCTCTTCCCCCTTTCGGAGAACTGATCCAGCACGAACAAATGAATACTGGACATACGGACCTGAATCACCCTCGAATGAAAGTGCTTTGTTTTTGTCGTAGATGATGTCTTTGCCAAGAGTTTGTTTTAGAACGGAGAATTTTATAGCGGCTACAGCAACTTCCTCTGAAACAACTTTTTTGTCCTCCTCTGACATCTTTCTTTCCGACATTTTTTCTAACACAGAGGCAACTGTTTCATCGATAAAATCTCTTCCGGCTATAACATTTCCCGTTCGCGACCCCATTTTCCCTTCTGGCAACCTCATCATACCGTGAGATAAATGATGCAACTTACCTTCAAGAAACGGAAAAAGAAGATTATTTGCTTTAATTGTCAATTTAAAGAAATCATTCTGCTCATTTGCAGTAACTGTAATTCCTGTGTCATATGGAAAAGCATTATATTTCATTTCAGCGAGACCAAGTTCCTTTCCTGCATAAGTTGGAAGTCCCACTTTTGTAATCAAGACATCAGTGTGAAGTCCGTATTTTTCACCATTAAAAATAATTGCACCGTCACTTTTTTCGAAAATTCCCTTTGATAACCCTTCCTCAACAGCTTTAATACCTGGCCCCGCCGACTGGCTTTCAAAGAAATATCGGTCAAATTTTGTACCAAGTATTTTGTAAATTTCTTCAAAATACTCTAGGCTCCATTCTCGTCCCTTGTCGTAAACTTCATTTACTTCGTTATCTGAGCGCTCATAAACTTTTTTATTTATTTCCTGAACCTCAGCCTCAATTTCTGGATGATCTTTAAAATAAGTTGAGCCTTTTGCATAGGCCTGTCCGAAAAATGCCACCTTTTCTTTAGATGATGAATTCTCATCGGGAAATTTTGTCTCCATAAGACGAAGACCGTAAATTGTAAGTGCGATATGACGACCCACATCTCCTTGAAAACAAAAACGACGAACATCTGATCCTGTCCACTCTATTAGTCGTGCTACAGATTCACCGATAGTGTTCGACATCAAATGACCAACATGAAAGAGCTTGAGAGGATTAGGGTCTGTATACTCAACAACCACTTTCTTACCCTTCATCGACTGATTTTTCCCATAATGAATCTTTTCATGGAGAACAGTTTTAATAGCAGTGTCAAAATACGACTCATCAATTGAAAAATTTATAAACCCGGGTTTTACCGCTTCGATTTTTGTGACGTCTTTAATCGAAAGTTTTTTAAGATTTTCTGCAATTTCACCCGCAAGATCAAGTGGATTCTTTCCTGCCTTTTTAGCTAGCATCATGGCCACATTCGTATATAAATCACCGTGTGACATGTCTCCAGGATAGTCGATTAAAACAGACGGCGCTTCAAGCCCCATTTCTGAAATAACCTTATTAATTGCCTCAAGGAGGATGTCCTTCATATAGGGATACTATACTCTAGAAATTGGGAGGAGAAAAGTTAGGCTTTGTAGGTTGTGAAGACGGGATGTTCATACATAGCTTTGAACTGACTTTTGGATTCCTCTATAAGAGCGCCGATGTGACGACCCATCTCGTTAGTAAAAAATACCCTTTGTTCTTCCATGCTTTCACGAATCATTACCCTCATTTCATCCAGTTTTGTATCTACATCCTCAAAACGCTGATCGATGTTTTTCATTGCCTTATTAAATGTACTATTTGTAACAAAGTTTGGAGTCATAGTTGTTTTCATAATTATAATTTTATTATAAAAATATGATACTTGACGCAGATGAATTTTTAATCAATTTTGTGTGAAATAATCCTTAATTTGTAAGGATATCCACAGGGGTTACTTCAAAACCTTTTTTAGCGCCTTTAAGCACTGCTCTTTCACTTCTTCTATGCTCTTTGAAGCATCTATAATTACGTGTGGGACTTTCATTTTTTTCACAAAGTCCAAATAGCCATCCATTGTACGTTTGTGGAATGCTGCATCTCTAGAATCATAATGATTCCTATCTTCTCCAAGTTGAGCCTTCTTTCTTGCCATTGCAACTTTTGTATCGACTTTAAAAATAACATAAAGACTTGGTTTATACTTACCAAACACATGACTTCTCATATCACTGAATATTTTTCTGAGTGTTGTTCCATCCTGTCCAAAAATTTGATACGCCCAAGTAGACGAATCGGCGCGGTCTAAAATTACATGCTTCCCTTTTTCGATTTGTGGTGCAATTCCCCTAGTAACATGATCTCGGCGAGATGCCCACATTGTTAAAAATTGAGTCAGCGCATCCGCTCCTTTTGCAAGGTCTGATAAAGCAACCGAACGAAGCGCCTCAGCATGAGGGGTACCACCAGGCTCACGACTAAACCAGGCGACATCCTTAAAAATTTTTTTTATTTCGGAAAGTGCTGTTCCCTTTCCAGAACCATCTGGACCATCGAAAACTATAATTTTCCCCTTTTTATTTTTTACTGCCATGTAATTTTACTTTAATCAAAGTCTCATGAATTTTCTGTGCAATTTTCTTAAAGTCTTTTTCCTTCTTTCCCCTCGTAGTTTCAGCCGCAGAACCAAGGCGAATTCCTGATGGGTCAAAAGCGCTTCTGCTTTCTCCTGGAATAGTATTTTTGTTTACAATTATTCCTATTTTCTCTAAGGCATCACTAGCATCACTTCCAGAAACTGCACCTGCTCCCAATTCATTTTTTAAACCTCCCATCCAAGTATCAACCAGCACAAGGTGACTATCAGTTCCTCCTGAAATAATTTTCCATCCGTGCTTCATTAATTCTTGTGCCAAAACGTGCGCGTTTAATTTCACTTGTTTTGCGTATTTTTTAAACGCCGGAGTATTGGCTTCACCAAGTGCGACCGCCACTCCTGCAATTTGGTTTAAATGTGGACCTCCCTGCATTCCAGGGAAAACTGCCTTGTCGATTAAGGATGGGAAGCTGAATTTTTTGTCTGCTTTTGTAACAAACTTATCAGTTCGAGAAAAGATTAGTGCACTTCGAGGCCCTCTTAACGTTTTATGCACTGTTGTTGTAACCACATCTGCATAATTAAACGGTGATGGGTATACCTCGCCTGCAACCAAGCCTGCAACATGTGACATATCAACCATCAAAATCGCACCGCATTCGTCCGCAATTGCGCGGAACTTTTTCCAATCAACAGTTCGAGGATACGCAGTAAAACCTGCGACAATAATATTTGGCTTTTCTGAAACTGCGATTTTGCGGACTTCTTCGTAATCAATCATTTCAGTTTTTGAATCTACTCCAAACGGAACTTGCTGCCAGAATTTTCCTGTCACAGAAACCTTGTGACCATGAGTTAAGTGTCCCCCATTTGTCAGACTCATTCCCATAATCTTTCCTCCTTGAGGAATGAGAGCGGTGTAGACTGCGACATTCGCAGGAGAACCTGATAGCGCCTGTACATTCACAGCCCATTTTTTTGGACTCAGTTTAAAAAGAGAAAGTGCGCGTTTTTGGCACAACAATTCAACCTTGTCTGAATTTATATTTCCTCCGTAGTATCGCGCATTCGGGTAACCTTCTGCGTATTTGTTTGTAAGTTCAGAACCAAGCGCTGTTAGAACATCTTGTGATACGTAATTTTCTGAGGCGATAAGATTAATAACTGATTTTTGCCTTACTTTTTCGTCTTTGAGGATATTTTTAATTTGGATGTCTTTCATATACTATTGAGTATATAATAGATTTTATTAATGCAATACTAGCCAAAATAACTTATACATATCATGAAACAATATTTAGACGTTCTTAAAAAGGTAATGGAAAAAGGCGTTGATAGACAAGGGCGAAATGGAATGACTAGAGGTCTCTTTACTGAACAAATGCGGTTTTACATGAACGATGGATTCCCCGCAACAACCACCAAAAAACTTGCCTTCAAGACCATGGCCGCTGAGCTGTTTTGGTTTATGTCTGGGTACAATGACAACAATGAGCTTATGCGTTTAGGCTGCAAAATTTGGGATGCAAACGCGCATTCTGATTACTGGTTACCAAAAGCTAAATATGATGGAGATCTTGGACGAGTCTACGGAGTACAGTGGAGAGATTGGAGAACTTCGGATGGTAAAGTTGTTGATCAACTAAAAAATATTATCGAGAGAATCAAAAAAGATCCAAATGACAGACGATTAATCGTCACCGCCTGGAATCCAGGAGAATTAGACCAGATGGCACTTCCCCCTTGTCATATGATTTTCCAATTTTATCCAGCAAATGGAAAATTGTCTTTACATATGTTCCAAAGATCATGCGACTTATTTTTAGGTGTCCCATTCAACATCGCTTCATATGCTTTAATGCTTCACCTTGTTGCTCAAATGACAGGACTTGAGCCATTCGAATTAATTCTAACATTAGGAGATGCCCATATTTACCATGATCATTTTGATGCGGTTAAAGAACAGTTGGAACGTCAACCAAAAACTCTTCCTAAGATATGGATTAACCAAAATATTAAGGATTTGTCTGATGTTGATACTAAAAAAATTCCTGATCAAAAAGGAATTGATGAATTAGTAAAACTTTTAGACTACAATCCGGAAGAATCTATTAAAGCCAAAATGGCTGTTTAAATTCCATGATACAAGCATTTGTAATTGCAGCAATAACGACTGATGGGTACATAGCGAAAGATAAGGATCATTTGGCTGGCTGGACAAGCAAAGAAGATAAAAAAAGATTTGTAAGATTAACCAAAGAAGCACGTGTAGTTGTTATGGGCTCAAACACATTCAAAACATTACCTGGGCCATTAAAGGACAGATTACATATTGTCTATACCAAAAACCCAGGTACTCATCAAAATACTGAAAACGTTGAATATACAAACAAGGAACCTGTTGAACTACTAAAAGACCTTGAATCAAGGGGCTACACCTCAGTTGCAATATGCGGAGGGGCACAGATTTATGATCTTTTTATCAAATCAGGCTTAATTACAAAGCTTTACCTAACTATTGAACCAGTTCTATTTGGCAATGGAATAACATTATTTCAATCTTCAATTAATCTCAATCTTCTGCTAGAATCAACGGAACACACAGATACAGGAACCGTATTTTTAGACTATAAAATAATATAAAAACACCATGGCACTATCAGACAGAAAAATTTTGGAAGAAATGGAGAAGGGAGATATTGTTATTACCCCATTTAAAAAAGAGAACTTGGCAACATCAAGTTACGACTTAACACTTGGAGAATATTTCTTTCCTGAACAACCACCAAAACACTTCCAGCATATTTTCAATATTTACAGCAAGGAAAATGTAGCAAGGGTGTGGGGCACAGAACCAAAGAAAGCGGTTCTTGCTAAAGAAGCTTTCAAAAACTATAAATTTGATTTCGATGGAATTAGCCCTGAAGACAAAGTGATCATTCTTGAACCAGGTGAAACAATTCTTGCTCATACAAATGAATTTATTGGAGGTAAAAGACACATTACAACCATGATGAAAGCACGTTCATCTATGGGGCGCAGTTTCATAGAGGTATGTAAGTGCGCTGGCTGGGGTGACGTAGGTTATATAAACCGATGGACTATGGAAATTACAAACAACTCTCAGCACTATGCCATTCCCCTTGTTGTTGGTAGAAGAATTGCACAATTAATTTTCTTTGAAACAGGACCGATTATCGATAACGGAAATAACTATACAAAAACTGGAAAGTACAACCCATCTGACGATGTGAACGAGCTAAAGAAAATGTGGAACCCACATATGATGATTCCTCAATTATGGAAGGATCGTGATATAAAGAAAAGTAAAAAGAAATAACTAATACTTCCTCACAACCGCCTTCACCACCGCGGCGATCTGCAAATCATTCTCTGGGTATATATTAGAAAAAGCTTCATTGGCAGGTTGTAGATACGGAGAACATGGCTTCCCTTTCTCCATGCATCTGTAATATTTCAGTGTCCAACCATCATCGACGTTCGCAATTACAATCTCACCGTCCTTCGCGTGACTGCGCTTTTCAACCAATACGTAATCACCATCTTTGATATGTGCATCGATCATCGATTCGCCTTTGACGCGGAGCATGTAGGAATCTTTGGAAGTATCAATTAAGAAATCATCTAGGCTAACGGTATCTAATTGTTCCTCTTCGGCAGTTGTCGGAATGCCGGCCTCAACCAAACCAAGGAGTGCAACCTCCCCAAATGGACGTAAAGGCGTAAGCTTGCCTTTTGAATCCTTGGAGAAAATCCCTTCATCAACCATCTTGTTAATTAACTTGTAGACGGCGTTCTTGGATTTAAAACTAACCAATTTCATAATCTCGGCGTACCCTGGAACGCGCCGGTTGTTCTTGTAAAACTGAATGATTTTATTTTTGTATTCTTGGTAAGACATTTATGTCTGTATTATAACCTATCGTTAGAACAAGAATGCCAAAGTTCGAGCAAATGCGGCCTGGCTTTCTACTCTGCGTAATTTTTGAACCAAATCTTTGTGTCTTGCTGCCTCTCTATTGTAAGACAATCCTTTCATAATTTTGTAATCGATAGTTTTGTTAATGTTTCGAATCTCTTTTGAAATCATGTATACAAGTGTGAATCTTTTCATCATATATTTATTTAAATTATTTTTTATAAGCTTCCCCTTTCGCCCCGCATCTCTATGTTTATAGTATAGTGAACTATGGTTCACCTTGCAAGTTGAGGGGTGTGGATAAGTTATAAAGCCTTTAAAAACAAGAGCCGCTGACCTTTTAGGGAAAGCGGCATCTGTGAGTTTAGACCGTAGTCATACTGCGGTCCTTTCGATCATTCCTGTGCAGAAGCGGTGAATCTGGTTCGCCAGACCTTCTTCATCTCCAGATTTACCTAAAAGAATCAGTGACCTCTGACCAGTAGAGGACAGGAAATCCTCCACCAGCTGAGGCACGTGCTGATCCGATGTGGAATCCTTTATGAGGACGACTGGCATCATCTCCATCATTGCTACAGCCAGAGCCATCGATTGACCCGATGAGAGTCGTCGATGAATCATGACCACTGCAATGTCGGCAGTGTGCATCTCCCTTAGAAAAGGGGCGACCAAATCGTGAGGTTGTGGTTTGTTGTGCTCTGCAGCATGACAAATCCTCACCACAAGGTCGGCGTGTTCTTCTCTCAGGATATGAAGTAGCTTAGCTTCTGATTCCTCGTATTTATCCTCGAAGTGAAGACCTGGCAGGAAGACCAGGTTAGCACTATTAAGGATTTTCCTGTGCGTCCTGTCTAAGTGACGGGTTTTCATATCTGTGTGTGACGTTGATTGGTTTGAAGATTATGGTCGTTCTGGGTGGAGGGGGAACTTCCTAAGGTATACATTACTCTGGACTCGCCCATTGTCAATAAGTTGTCAAAAAATAAAAATTACACGAAAGTTTTTGACAACTTTTTGACAATGGGTAAAAACTTTTCATATAAAAACAAAAAACCACCGATCTCTCGGTGGTTTTTTGTTTAAAACTTTCTATCCCCTATCCCTTAACCTCAATCCCCAGCGCCTTGCATGATCCTTCAACCATTCGCATTGCACCTTCGATATCCTTTGCGTTCAAGTCCGGCATTTTCTGTTCTGCAATCGCCTTAACTTGTGCTTTTGTAATTTTTCCAACCTTTGCAGTGTTAGGAGTACCTGATCCTTTCTCGACACCGATAGCCTTTAGAATCAAGCTAGCAGTTGGAGGAGTTTTGGTAATGAAATCGAATGTTCTGTCATCATATACGGAGATAACGACTGGAACGATATTGTTTCCCATTTCCTTTGTAGCATCGTTGAATCGTTTTACGAATTCACCAATGTTTACTCCGGCGCCTCCCAAAGTTGGTCCTACCGGTGGAGCAGGATTCGCTTTGCCGGCTGGAATTTGAAGTTTTACTAGTCTTACTACTTTTTTAGCCATTGCTTTGTGTTATTTGTTATTAAGTTTGTCACTTGCTTCTGTCTCCGTATGAGAAGCACACCGTGAGTTAGAAGTTCCCATACATTACAGTAAAAGGAGGGTTTTGTAAATAATTCAGATTACGCCCGCTTCACCTGCAAAAAGTCCAACTCAACCGGAGTCTCTCTTCCGAACATTGAAACCAACACTCGAATCTTTCCTCTCTCGTTATCAACCTCACTCACCTTTCCTTCCATCTCCTTAAACGGACCATCGACAATTGAAACCAAATCTCCAATCGCAAGATCAATCACGTGCTTAGTCTGGCTTGCATTCATTCGGCTGAACAATGTATCAACTTCTTTCTTTTCAAGTGGCACAGGCACAACACCAGACCCAACGAATCCGGTTACACGAGGAGTGTTTCGAACTACGTACCATGAATCATCAGTTACAATCATGTCTACAAGTACATAACCTGGATAGATTTTTTCTTCTTCCTCAACACGCTTGTTTCCTTTGATCTTGATTTTCTTTTCAGTTGGAACAACCACATTAAAAATTCGGTCTTCCATACCTAGTGATTCGATTCGCTGTTTTAAATTTCGCAGTACCGCATTTTCATAACCTGCGTAAGTGTGAATTGCGTACCAATTTCTCTCTCCTTGTACTTGTTTTGACATATTGGTTTTAGATTATTTTGTAATAAGTTTGCTTAATCCCCATGAGAAGAAAGTGTCAAATGCTCCTAAAAGTGCTGCAACACCTACTGAAAGTAAAATAACCACCAAAGTATAGTTAATCGCCTGTGCCCTTGTGGGCCAGTTAACGTGTTTCATTTCCGCCTTTGTATCCTTTAAATATTGTATAAATGACATTTTTTTGTTTTGTATTTAAAAACACCCTTTCGGGTGTTTTTATTGGTATATAAGGATAATACTCCTCTAAACCTAGTCTGTCAACGTAACAATTTAGCGTGTTTGGAACGTCACAGAAATGTCATAAGTAGCCAAAGTTGGGTCAAAATTCTCGGTTCCGTTTGTATTGTTATCGTAGAATGAAATCACCTTCCCCAAGTCCGCTCCTAATGAGTTGCTGACTTTTAAAGCATTCATTTTTGCATTGTTAAGTGCCATCTCTAGTGCCTCTGATTTAAGTAGATCTTGGTTCTCTACTTCTGGAGTTGAAAGATCAACTGAAATTCGCTTTGGTGAAATTTTTTCCAAATCTGATGAAATAGTTTTTGCACTATCCATATTACTACCACGCAATTTAACCTCAACTGAACGTGCAGATACTATTTTCATATCAGCGTCCCTAATTCCTTTAGACTTTAGATAAGTAATTACCTTTTTTGCATAATCATTACTTGATGTATCTACATTTGTAGACGTAGCAGTACTTGGAAGTATCTCGACTGTAAGCTTTTGAATATCTGGTGTTATTTCGATTTCACCATGCCCAGAAACCGTTATTGTGCCTGCATAGTATGCATCCGAATTTTTAATTGAATAGTAAGCTAACGAAACTACATAGATTGATAGTGCTGCAAATAATATTGTCAGCATGAAAATCACAGGTTCTAAAATTAGTTTATGCCCTGATGTTGAACTCTTGGCCCGAGTGGAAATTTTATTCATGTTGTTGAAGAAAGATCTATTGATAATTTTTAATCGTGATTAAATTATATCACTAACGAATTTCAAATGAAACACTAACTGTTGATGTAACTTTTTGAGAACCGTTTGAAATCACTGGAGGAGTAGCAGATGAATCCATAGACATTGATTCCGCCTTTGCTGTCATTGGATAATATCCACCACCTGAATTTTCATTAAAGGAATCAACCTTACCTAATCGCACACCTAATGCACCTGCTAATTTTTCTGCATTCAGACGAGCATCTGAAATTGCCTTTGTACGTAATTCTGTTTTTAACTTTTCAGGATTTTCTACAGAAGCCTCACCTGTTTGAACGGTTACTCCCTTGCTAGTAAGGTCCGCGACAATACCTGCGGCTTTATCTAATTTGTCACCACGGAGCGTAACCTCAACCGTTTGAGTAGTGATGTAACCCTTGATAGCACCTTGAACGCATGGTCGGTATGAACCGTATGGAGCAGTAGTACAGTTGTTTTCATATTCAGGATAAGTCGAAAGGTTCTGGCTCTTTATATCTGCATCTGAAAGTTTTACTGACTTTAATGCATCGTTGACCGCTTTACTTTTTACACTTGCAGATTCCTGCGCCAACTTTTCAGTTGTTCCCTTTCCTTCGATGTTCACATACAAAGTACGTATGTCAGGAGTCGCATTCATTTCAGCGTAACCTGTTACAGTAATAGTTTTATTTGTAGAGACACTGCCAAGATAACTTGAAATTGAACCTGAAACTACAATGGTGAAAAGTGCGAGTACAATCAAAAGAATTGCTCCGCTTAACTTTAAATAATAATTGATTTGCTTATCTCTTGTTTCGCTATACATATTTTTTATTTGTTAGAAATTAATACTCTTAAATTATATCATGCCCTGCACTGTGTAAGCATCCATCACGTTTTCAAATAGACATGCGACAGTTAGAGGCCCTATACCACCTGGAACTGGCGTAATCATTTCGACAATATCCTTTATATTATCAAAATCCACATCGCCTTTAATACGCCGATCTCCCTCACTTTCGATTACGCTGATACCAACATCAATGACGATTTGACCAGGTCGGACATAGTCCTTTGTAATAAGCATCGACTTTCCAACAGCAGAAACAAGAATATCGGCCTCTTTAGTATATTTTTTTAGGTCTACTGTTTTGCTGTGACAAATTGTAGCCGTCGCTCCATGTTCAACCATCATGGCGAAAATGGGTTTGCCGACAAGCATTGAGCGCCCAACAATTACCACATGTTTTCCTTGAAGGTCGATGTGGTTTTTTGCAAGGAGCGCATCCACACCGCGCGCAGTTGCTGGAACAATAGCAGTTTTGTCCCCCGCCCAAAGTTTTTTCACATTCACTGAGGTTAGTCCGTCCACGTCTTTTTTCGGATCGATAGCATCGAGGACATTGTCTTTTTTGATATGTGCTGGAAGTGGTAATTGCACAATCAATCCGTGGACTTTTGGATCCGCACAGGCTTCGTGGACAAAAGCAATCAATTCTTTTTCCGCAATTTTTTCCGAAAGCTTAATATGATTAACATGAACGCCGATTTTTTCACCAAAGCCAACTTTTTGTCTAACGTAGACATTTGATTCTACTTTATCTCCAACTTGAAGAATTATTAATGTTGGTTTTGGAGAGCCGGCAGGAAGCTTCTGGATTTTTTCAGCCAGTTTATTCTGTATTTCATTTTTTAATTCTAGACCGTCCAAAATCTTCATTTTTGTAGTATAGCAGAATCTAGCATTATGCAAGGGTTTTCAAGAATTCGTCTACTTTTTCTTCCAACTCTTCAAAGGAACCGTTGTTTTCCAAAGTATAATCCGCCATTTTGACACAAGTATGAATATTAGCACGATGATCTTCTTTCAAGTCAGCCTCCATTTTGTCGTGTTCTATAAATTGCTCGAGCGAAACGTTATCCGTAGCACTGCCACGTTTTTGAATTCTATCGTAGCGATTATTGGTTTCCGAGTGTACAGCTAGTAAGACAAATTTTGCATGAAGTTTTCTTGCAATTTCTCTGGCAGAAGTTACTTCTCCTATGGCACGGAATGATTCTATGATTGCTCTGTCGCCTCTTTTAAATGCTTGCCCAATCAATTGATCAGTTATATATGAGGGACAAAAGTTTTTTCTAAGTTCATCAGAAAGTTTCTGCATATGAGGCCTATCTACTGGCCAACCTTTCTTTTCAACAAGTGGGGTGATGAAACCTCTGACAGAAAAATAGTGGAAATGCTTTTTCTTTCTTAAAATTTCAACCACCGTCCCCTTTCCAGATCCATTAGTTCCTGTAATACCGATAATTACATGCGGATGTTTGTGCCTTTTATGTCGAATGGCATAGTAAGAAAGAAAAATAATAGAACCTATAACCAAGCTTCCTAAAACATCCGACCAATAGTGAACCCCTAAATAGACTCGACTGTACGAAATCAAAAGGACCATTACCACATTAGTAAATACGAAAATATTCTTAAGAATTCTTGATTTGAAATGACTTTCGTAAAACAAGGCAATGCAGAAGAAAAAAATCAGTGCGAGCATCGAATGAGCACTTGGGAAGGAATGCCCTATTTCTGAATAAAAAGTGACTGGTGGGCGTTGTCGATTAACTATTTGTTTTACTATCACAACCAGAATTGCAGAGATGGACATAACGTAGAAAAAATCTCTTGCGTCTTTTTTCTTGTGATGAACCCAGAGAAGGCCAATTAGTGCCAGAGACAATAAATAGAAGCTAGTGGGACTTCCTACATTCGTAATAAAAAACATGAAGTAAACCATTTGATCTTATTATATACCTTCCATAGCATCTACAAATCCCTTGTGAGAAACACAACGCACATTTTTTTGACTGCATGCGTAACGTGCAAAATCTTTCAAAGCCTCCCAGTACAAACCATCATTCCACATTGAAAAATGATGCCCTATCGAGAGAGGGGCTTTGTTTCCATTGTAATGTGAGTCAAAATAGTTTTTGTATGCATTAAAAACTTCTTTTTTCGCAGATTCCCACTCTATAGTGCCCTTCTTTAGTAAGTCCTTGGCACCAGTTTGGTACAACCACCAGTTATAATCCATGGCTAATATTGAACCCCCATTTTTGTTTTTAACCATACCAAGTGGTATGTGCCAAAGACCCTGAGCATCCTTAAACGGCCAAGTGAACTGTCTCGCGATTTGACTGGCATCATATAGGAAGTTTCGCTGATAAAGTACCGAATACAAATTATTGTTTATACCTAGGTTTGGAGCACGAAAGCCGACAGCATTATCAACATTCAACAGCGGTTGCTCTTTTAAAACAATATCTGGATTTATTTTTTGAATATTGGAAAGTATATAGTCGAAAGAATCAAACTCCCTAGACCATTGGTCAACGCTCCACTTTGAACCGTCGTTGTGTCCTGTGGTGTGCGATCCAATTTCATGCCCTTCGCGAATTGCGCGATTCACTTCTACGATACG
>JBAXRA010000007.1:0-21042 GCA_037131455.1 bacterium
GCTCCCCCGGTAGGGATCGAACCTACGACCAATCGATTAACAGTCGATTGCTCTACCGCTGAGCTACAGGGGAATGTAAGTAATATCCATATATTACTGGGCTTCATCATAGCTAAAGATTATGCAATAATCAAGTTAATCCTATGCTAATCCACGTCAAAGTCACTGCAGACTCAAATAAAGAGAAACTTGAGAAAGTCAGGGATACCTCCTTCAAAATATCTGTAAAAGAACCTGCCCTAGAGAATAAGGCTAATAAGAGGGTAATTGAAATAATTGCAGGACACTTCAGCGTTCCAACTTCAAAAATTAAAATAATCACTGGTCACCATATGCCAGGAAAGATTTTGGAAATAGGTGTATAATACGTTCATACCAGCTTAATATTAAATATATGAACATCACCATCAAAGCTACCAATGTTGAGATTAACGATAAAATCAATCAGTATTTAACGAAGAAGCTTTCAACAATTAAAAAGTTTTTACACGATGAAGCAATTGTTGTCGTTGAATTAGCCCGCACTACAAATCATCACAAGAAAGGGGATGTATTCAAAGCCGAAATTCGCATCAATAAAGAGAAAATTACCAAGGGGAAAACTCCTTATGCAGTTGCGCTGTCAACTGATCTTTTCTCAGCCATCGATGAAGTAAAAGATGAAATTCACGATATGTTAGCGTCAGCCAAAGACAAGAATCAAGTTTTGAAAAAGAAGGGAGCGCAAGCGGTGAAGAAGTTGATTAAGGGGTAATACTATTTTTACAATAAGGAAGCTCGGAGTCACCCGTTGACAATTAATCCTAAATAGTAAGGATTCGCTTGACCATTGCTAATTAATTAACAATGGGCGACGCGGAACATGTATCTTCTAAAATTTACTTTTACTTACCCTCGCAAAAAATCTGCATATGCCATCTCCTTACCACCTTCTGGGGTTACTTTCTCAATCATCATTTTATTGTTTTCTTTATCAAACGAAGCGCTATTTATTTTGACCCTAATTTTCTTCCCATGTCTTTCAGTAAAGAAAAATGTTCCAGGCCAGCCAAAAAACGCTTGGGTTTTCAAGTAGTTTTTCCACTGGTCGCCATTAATATCGATTTCACCGTCTGCCTTTGTGATCTTTTTAGTAAAAGTAGCCTTAGAGTGATCTTGCTCAATTAATTTCAAACTTCCATCTAAATATCCTTCTAAATTTGCAATCAAAATATCAGACCCTTCTTTTCCTAGTAATTTTTTAAGTTCCAAAACATTTATTGGCCAATTTTTAACATCCACTTTCTTCATCGCAACAATCGGTCCGTGATCCATCTCGGCGTCCATTTTAATAATCGTCACCCCGATATTTTTACTGTCATCCAATATACAAGTTTGAAGTGGCGAAGCTCCTCGGTATTCTGGCAGAATCGACGGGTGAATGTTTAAGGCGCCATTTTTCGGTAAATCCAAAATAGACTGTGGAATAATTTTCCCATATGAAGCGACAATGAAAAGATCTGGGTTTAAATTTTTTAACTCATCTATTGAATCCTTTAACTTTTCAAATTGAAATACTTTTACATTATTTTCCGTAGCCCAAACTTTTGCCGGTGGGGGAGTCATAATTAATTTTCGTCCCTTTGGTTTGTCTACTGTTGTAACGATTGCATCAAAAATCAAACCTCTAGCTTTTAATTGCTCTAAAACTTCTACTGAAAATATTGAAGTACCAAAAAAAATAATCTTATTTTGCATTTTCGTTTTCCTCAGGTTCCATTTCTTCAAGATCAACCGCTTTGTCAATAAAAAGTGTTCCGTTTAAATGATCAACTTCGTGCTGATAAATATGGGCTAAAACTCCACCCCCTCCTCTCTCGAAACTTTTTCCATTTTCGTCATATGCAGAAACTGTAGCGCGAATGGCACGCTCTACTTTTCCATAAAGCCATCGTACAGACAGACATCCTTCATCCATCCATTTTTTCTCTTTTGAAAGCTTAATAATTCTTGGATTGATAAAAACCAAATTTTTGTAAGTTTTTTTCGGCGCCTCATCACCATCTTTCGCTTGATTAATTCTCTCAAGTGCCTTGCCAGAGATTGCAAAAATAGCCAATGAATAGCCAATTTGAGGGGCTGCAATGCCGACTCCATCGTCTTGCGAGTCTAGGGCCTTAATCATATCTGCTATGATTTTCTGGATTCTAGGTGAAGTAATTTCGTCTAAAGGCACAGCTTGAGCCTTTTTGCGCAATACAGGGTTATCCTCCTGGACGATTTCTATTGGCGATGGAGGTATTTTCTTAGTTGCCATATATCACATTTATAGCATACTTTCTGGATTTATTTGAACTGCCACCTCTCTCGATAGGGATAAGATTATTTGACGCAATGATTTACTCTTTTCAACATCTTTCCAATAATCATTCTCGATTTTTAATAAAATATGCATAACCACTTCATTTTTTAGAGTTGCGGTGAAGGCAGGGAAGACAATCGGCGACCATTCTTCCAATTTTGTTTGCAAGTCTTCCAGGATTTCCATCGCTGTTACTTTGGGCGCAGAAATAGTCAGTTTTATAAAAGTCATGAATGGTGGATATCCCATTTTCTCCCGAGCTTCCAATTCCATTCTAAAAAATTCCATAAGTCCGCCACCTGCTACGGTTTTTAAAAGTGGGGATTCTGCATTTCTCGATTGAATTAAAAAATATTTTTCAGTTTTTTCTGCAAGATCAATTAGGTTGTGAACAATTCTTTCACTAATTCTAAAATCAGGAATTGAGAAGAGGGAATCAAATGACGCAATGGCAATGTAGGGAACAGTTGGAATGAAAGGAAGGCCAGTTTCAGTAATTAAAAGTATCGCATGATCATTCTTTAGAAAATCTTTAATAATCTTTTTACCATCAGATTCTTTTTTAATTGCATCTTTATCAATTTTAAAGGTTTTTGAATCAGGATATTTTTTCTCTACCAGTGTTCCGATTGTGTCGATTCCAATTCCAAGTGTAGTCAATTTCCAACCACCACAATTTTTGCAAGCCTCAAGCGCCGAGCGTTTCTCTCCGCAATGATGGCAAAGGAAAAATCGATCGCCTGATTTTGGCTGGTGCAAAACGACAGGGGAACTGCAACGTGTACACATAACTGTTTTTCCACAATCGCCACATAATGTCTGCGGTGAAAGTCCTCTTCTAGAGCAAAAAATCACCATCCGTTCGTTTTTCTTTTTGGCGTAGTCGATCATTGACCACAATTCTTCGCTAATCAATTTAAAGCCATCTTTGATCTTGTGCTCTTTATCGTTCATATTCACGACGATAGTCTGTGGAGCTTTTTCCACACGAAAAACCGCTTGGGAAATATCACTTATCAATCCCTTGTCTCGTCGTGCCAGTGTTTCAATTCGCAGCAATGTATCACCCAAAACCACTCGAGCTCCTATGAGAGATCCATACTTTTCAATTGCCATGCGCCAATCGATCTTAGGAGACCATCCAGCAAAATACATTCGTGACGCTTCTTGTTCTATTATTATGACGCTAATGTCGTCTCGAGGAATCATAGAGAATCCAGGGGTCGAAACATAAATAATTGGGTGGGATGCACCTCTTGCTCTTTGCCACTCTTCCTCAATTCTCTTTTTAGACATTCCGCTGTGGATCATGACTCCCGAGTTTTCAATACCTTTGGTCAATTGTTCGAAAATATTTTCTGCGTCGATAATTCTGGGAGCAATTACCAAGACTGATTTTCTTCTCGCAAATTCTTCGCGGATAATACTTTTGTAAGTTTTTGCCCGATCTTCGGTCGCAGATTGAACAGTCAGGGTTTCAGATGATGGTGCACGAGAGACAATAAATGCGGTAGGGGGGTTACTTTTTACACCACTCTCGTTGGTGTCGATTTTAATAATATCGGGTTTCTTTTGTTCTTGTGTTGAATTTTCTTTTGTATTAAAAGCACAAGTTGGAATGAAGGCTGACAAAACTGAACCGATTGGTAAGCAATAAAATTCACTGATGAAACGCGCCGCATCAACTGCTTCGCTTCTTATTAATTTTATCTCTTTGACTTGCTCTTCGATTTTTCTGGCTTCAAAGCTTGCATTCTTTACTCCCATTTTTGCATCCGATGCTGATTCGCATCGCTGTACCAGGGCACTGATTTCCTTGCTTCGGAAGGGGACGGAGATGATTGATCCAGGGTTGAAAAAGTGCGCTGACCAATAAGTTAGTTGGTCAGTGAAGGCACCGCGGGCGATAGGAGAGACTGTGACGATATACACATCTATATATTGCAGTATATGGGGGAAAAATCAAGCTTTTATCAGTACTTTGCAATTACTCAAAATAGCCGTAATATACAGGCATGGCATTTTTCTCTCGAAAATTGGGAATAGATTTGGGAACAGCAAACACCCTTGTTTTCCTTCCTGGAAAAGGAATTGTACTAAACGAACCCTCTGTTGTAGCTATCTCTGAACAGGACAATCGAATCTTGGCGGTAGGACTTGATGCAAAGGAAATGATCGGGCGAACTCCCGACACTATTATTGCGTATCGTCCAATGAAGGATGGAGTGATCGCGGACTATCGTGTAACCGAAGCCATGCTTCGATATTATATTAATAAAGCCTTGGGCAAGTGGAATTTTTTAAAACCAGAAATTTTAATTTCAGTGCCGGCTGGTGTGACTTCAACTGAACGTCGTGCGGTAATTGAAGCGGCGATTAAGGCTGGAGCAAAAAATGCATATGTTGTTAAAGAACCAATCCTTGCTGCGATTGGCGCTGGCATTTCAATTCAAGAAGCGCGAGGACACATGGTGGCAGATATTGGAGGTGGAACAACGGATGTGGCCGTAATCTCTCTTGGTGGAATTGTATCGTGTACTTCTGTAAAGTGCGCTGGAAACAGAATTGACGCTTCAATAATCGATTATGTAAAGAAAACTTACAACTTGGCGATTGGTGACAAGATGTCCGAAGATATTAAAATAAATATTGGATCTGCAATTCCAGTTGAAGAAGAACTTTCAATGTCAGTAAAGGGTCGTGATTACTTAACTGGACTTCCTCGTTCTGTTGAAATCAAAACAAATGAAATTGTGAAAGCCATCGCAAAAGAATTGCGCGAGATGATTAAGGCGGTCAAAGACGTGCTTCAAGAAACTCCTCCAGAATTGGCATCAGACATTATTGATAATGGAATTATGATGACCGGTGGTTCATCAATGCTTCGCAATTTGCCTGAACTTGTGTTTAGACGAACTGGTGTGAAGGCGATGCTTGCAGAGGATGCGTTGTATTGTGTGGCAAAGGGGACTGGAATTGCCCTAGAGCATTTGGATACTTATAAAAAGACGATCATTGCGAAGAGGTAGGTATTTTGATATAAATTAACTTTAGTACTCCCCAGTACATTCACCCACAAAAATTAAACCGGTCTTAAGGAGAGACCTTGGTGTTACAAAGCATCAGAATTGTCATTATGTCAGAATTGATTCAGTTTCCACACAGTCTGCAAAAAACCCTTGAGGTGATCCTCTGGTTCCATCTTCACCCAGAGGAATGCAAAGAGACGATGGAAGTTTTCTTCACTTCGGAGGAGGTTCGTTATCGTCTCGTTGGTGAAGCCTTCCAGATGAATGTGAAGACACCAGCAGTTTACTTGGTCAATCACCAATATGGAGAAGGTGGTGATAAACTTCGTCCCCAGGTTGAAGATGAATTCAGGGAAGCGGTTGCTAGTTTGCTTCATCTCGGAATTACATTCCAAACTTGCACCTATCGCCAAGCTCCAAGACTCACCCCGGCTTTCATCTGGTTTATCGAAAAAACAGATTAGATCAGAAGACCCCGACATGCGTTCAAGCCGCAGCGGGGTTCTTTTTATTCATATGTTAATATATACCCATGCCTGAAAACCTCCACCACGCCTCAATCATTTTCTCTCCTGTTTCATCTTTTGCTTCAATCGTCTCTCACTTGAGCAAAGATATTTTAAAAAATAATATCGTTGAACATTCATTTCGCCACACCGATTTAATTATTTTTGAAAGTGTTTCAATTGGAACGGACGATATTAATTTGATAGTTGATTTTAATTCTCGAAGAGCATTGGGAAAAAATAAAGTGATGATCATTACAACTCAAGCTATTACCATTTCAGCACAAAATGCCTTATTGAAAATTATCGAAGAGCCATCACCAAACACATTTTTCTTTTTTATCATTCCATCAAAGTCTCAGGTACTTCCAACATTACTTTCGCGTTTCCGGGAAATTGAATTAGATTTAAAAATCGAGCACTCTAATAATCTGGCACTTAATCCAGAAAACTTTTTAAAACAGCCTGTTGCTAATCGTATGGAAATTATCAAGGAGGTGATTGTTTTTCTAGAAAAAGAGAAAGTAACCCGAGGAGAAGTCTGTGAATTTGTCACTGAAGTCGTTGCGCTTTGGCATAAACTTCATAAAAAACCAAAAAAGGAGAGTTTAAAGGCTATAATTGCAGTGGAGCACTTTATGAGGGACACAGCTTCCTCTATTAAATTGTGCTTGGAATATTTAGCTTTAGCTGTATAATAACCACATATGCCATACAATTTTAATGCTTTTCAAACAAAAATTAAAGAAACAAATGATTGGTTAGTGCGTGAATTTTCTACCATTCGAACAGGACGCGCGAGCGCCGCTTTACTCGATTCTATTCGTGTTGATTCATATGGGTCAATGTCACCCTTGAACGCAGTTGGGTCAGTTACAAACGAAGATCCCCGCACCTTGCGAATCACTCCATGGGACTCTTCTCAGATAAAGGAAATTGAAAAAGCCATCGTCGCAGCAAACCTTGGTGTCTCTGCTGTTGTTGATGACAAAGGTATCCGAGTGATTTTTCCAGACTTAACAGGAGAAAGACGAGAACAATTAATCAAGATCGCAAAGCAAAAATTAGAAGAAGCAAAAATTGCTATTCGCAGAGAGAGAAACGAAGTCCACGACGACTTACAATCAAAGAAAAAATCAGGCGAATTAGGTGAAGATGAAATGATGCGCTACAAGGATCAAATGGAAAAGTTCGTGACAGAAGCAAATAAGAAACTGGATGAATTGTTTACTAAAAAGGAGACCGAGATAAGTAATTAGGTCGCGCTTCAATCGACACTGCGCGACCTGATTTTGCAAAATCAAATGCTTACTACAATAATATTTCTAATAGTCCTTTCGATCCTTGTGTTCATTCACGAGTTGGGGCATTTCCTAATTGCTCGATTGTTCAAAGTGCGTGTGGATGAATTTGCGATCGGCTTTCCTCCGAGACTTTTTTCATTCAAAAAAGGTGAGACTACATATGCAATTAATTTAATTCCACTTGGGGGTTATGTAAAAATTTATGGAGAAGGTACTGGGGATGAAATGTCACCCGACAATATTTTAGCCAAGCCTCGCTGGCAGCAATGTTTGGTGTTGGTTGCAGGGGTTGTTTTCAACGCGCTTTTTGCGTGGGGGCTTTTTACCTCGACACTCATGGTTGGGGCAAAAGCTCCGGTTGAAGACTTTCCTAAGGAATATTCAAGTAATCCGAGCGTGCTTATTACGGGTATTGCACCAGGAAGTCCGGCAGAATTGGCAGGATTGAAGGCGGGAGATGAAATTGTGGGGCTTCAAAGTGGGGTTTCAACAAGTTCTGTGGCTATCAGCACTTCAACTTTGAAAACAGATGTGGTTCGAGAACAAATTATTTTAAGCACAAGTACCTTAGGAGTTGTTGTAAGTAGAAATGGTGTAATTCAAACTTTCATCACTACCCCAATGGATGGCATTAACGGAGTGCAAGCTGGAAAGAAAGGGTTGGGAATTATGATGTCTGATGTTGCGACTGTAAAATTGCCACTCGGCGCTGCAATAGTCGCGGGATATCAGCAAACTGTTTATATAACAAAAGAAATAGCGGTCAGCACGTCTGATTTTTTGGTTAGAATTTTTAAAGGAAAAGCAAAGTCGTCTGAAGTTTCCGGTCCAATTGGAATTGCAACACATGTTGGAGAGGCGGCACGATTGGGTTGGGTTTATCTTGCAAACTTTGCCGCATTTATTTCATTGAATCTTGCGGTGTTAAATTTATTGCCAATTCCAGCACTTGATGGTGGACGGTTAGTTGTTGTTATTTTAGAAGCTATTCGCAGAAAACCTTTTAAGCAGAAAGTTTTGCAGATGTTGAATGTTGGAAGTTTTGTTCTCTTGTTGTTGTTAATGATTTTTGTGACGATTCAGGATGTGATTGGTTTAGTAAAGTAAATGAAAACCCACCGCCTGATTGCGGTGGGGTGGATGCGAGGTTAAATTTTCCCAGTGAGAATTCTCGCGAGTAGCCAGCAGGCAAACAAGAAGCCGAATGCGCTGATGAAAAAAGCAAGAGCGACGAAGGCAACAATTTTGTCTCCGACGGACTCTTCGTAAGGTTTGTCCATTGGTTGTTCAGGGGTTGAGATTTTTCTTACAGGTTGATTTCGTCCTCTTGGAATCCATCACTGAGCAGTAATGCGACCAGGAGCGACGCAAACACGAGTCCTCCGACTTTCATGACTCCGTCTTTGTTGGCCGAGATGAACTCAGAGATCAGTAACCATTGAGATTTCAAATGGATGATCACTGTTGTCATTAAAACCAGCAATATGAGCACCGCTACCAGCGATGCGATGGGGGCATACTTGATGAGAAATCTCCTCATCATTTTTTTGAATTTTTTCATGTGAACTTCCTCTTTTGTCCTGTTGGCGGAATTGCCACAGGAGAGGTCCTTTCTTCTAAAATACTAAGACAGTATGGATAACTTGTCAACCTCAGTTTAATTCTATATAATTAAAACATATGCATTTCGAAGTAGAACCAATTGAACAAGAGCAAATGGAACCACTTGCTCACTCTGAAGATATTAAACCACCAGTAATCTCTCTTGAAGACCTTGAATTGATGTGTGACGGAGAGCCTGTGCTCGAGGAACTTTTGGGTACAATGTTAAAATCTTGCATCGCTTATACAATTACGGTTGCAAACTGGAAAAGAAAATATATTGAAACAAGGGGTGAAATCACTGATGAATTTGAACAACTAGATGGTGTTAGAAGATCAATACATGACAATACAATAGCTGATATAAATATTTTTTCTAGAAATCTTGCCAAATTTCAAAAAGATAATTCATGGATGTCTACAGCAGGTATGGATGGAAAGAATAGGGCTGCGTACACCAGATTCGCAGTTTCATTATCACTAAGCAGAATATAAATTTTAAGGTATTGCCAAAAATATAAATATATGGTATATATAGATTCGAAAGGAGGCGATATGCCCGAAAAAAGAACACACATCCTACGGTATGTCGCCTTGGAGCTCACAAAGCTCGAGCGTCAACTGACGGGAAAAGAAAATGAGGAAATGGAAGAAATCCGTATGGAACTTCAACTTTCTCATGAAGAAATCTTGGCCGAAGGCAAAAAAGCCTTGGTCGAATAACAGCCCACCTCAACAGGACCCCACTGCTTGCGGTGGGTTTTCCTTTTCATAATGGATTATCATGCTAGAATAACCTCCATGCGACAATCACAAATTTTTACGAAAACGAGAAGAGAAGCACCATCTGATGAAGTGGCCAAAAATAGCCAGTTACTAATCCGTGCAGGATTTATCCAGAAAATGACAGCAGGTGTGTATTCATTCTTGCCACTTGGACTTAAAGTTTTAAATAATATTGAAAAGATCATTCGAGAAGAAATGAATGCGATTGGTGGACAGGAACTTCGACTCGCTGCTCTGCAGGAAAAAGCTTTGTGGGAAAAAACAAATCGATGGGATGATGCGGTGGTTGATAATTGGTTCAAGACAACTTTGAAAAATGGAAATGAGATGGGGTTAGGATTTACACACGAAGAGCCTTTAACAAGTTTGATGCGAGATCACATTCGATCCTTCAGGGATTTGCCAGTTTACGCATATCAATTCCAGACTAAATTTAGAAATGAAACACGAGCAAAAAGTGGAATATTAAGAGGGCGTGAATTTTTAATGAAGGATCTATATTCTTTTTCTAGAGATGAAAAAGAACATGATGAATTTTATGAAAAGTCTAAAATTGCTTACAAAAATGTATTTAATCGTGCAGGAATAGGAGAAAAAACCTATATTACTTTTGCTTCAGGAGGATCTTTTTCAAAATACTCTCACGAATTTCAAATGTTAACTGAGGCAGGAGAGGATATTATTTATTACAACAAAGAAAAAGGTGTAGCTGTTAATAAAGAAGTGTACACAGATGAAGTTTTGGCCGAGATGGGATTGAAGAAATCTGATATGACAGAAGGGAAGGCCGTAGAGGTTGGAAATATTTTCTCGCTTGGGACAAAGTTTTCAGAACCTCTAGAGTTGTTTTACAAAAATGAAGAAGGAAAAAATATTCCTGTGATTATGGGTTCGTACGGAATCGGAGTTCCACGCTTAATGGGATCTATAGTTGAGGCTTTGGGAGATGATAAGGGAATCGTCTGGCCAACCGAAGTTTCTCCATTTGCAGTTCATATCATCGCAATGAAAACTGAAGGTGTCGTTATGGAAGCTGCCGAAAAACTTTACAAAGAACTGACTGATATCGGAATTGAAGTGCTTTTGGACGACCGTGATGCTCGGGCGGGGGAGAAATTTGGGGATGCAGATTTGATCGGAATTCCACTTCGAATCACTATCGGTGAAAAGTCAATCGCCGAAGGAAAATATGAATTTAATGACAGAATTGCCCAAAAGACAGAGCTATTTGATAAAGATCAATTAATGGCTTATATTGGTAAGCATAATGTTTAAGAAGCTTCGCGAACGAATAAATCACGCTCTATCTAATGAAATCGGTATTGATTTGGGTACTGCAAATACCCTCGTTTACGTGTCTGGAAGGGGTGTGGTAATCAACGAGCCATCGGTGGTGGCCGTGAACCAGAAAACGGGACGCGTTGTTGCGGTAGGTGAACAAGCCAAGGCGATGTTGGGGAGGACGCCGGCACACATCGTGGCGGTTCGACCGCTCGTTGACGGCGTCATCTCCGACTTTGAAATTACAGAGGAGATGCTTGCATACTTGATCAGAAAAGCCGAAGGACTGTCTAAAAAAATGTTGGGTCCACGTGTGGTGATTGGAGTGCCATATGGTGTGACTAATGTAGAAAGACGCGCCGTCCGTGATGCTGCAAAGAATGCCGGTGCTCGAGAAGTGCACATAATCGAAGAGCCAATGGCAGCAGCAATTGGTATTAGACTTCCTGTAAAAGATGCCACCGGAAGTATGGTGATTGATATTGGTGGTGGAACAACTGATATTGCTGTAATCTCACTCGGCGGAATTGTCCGAGCAAAAAATCTAAAGGTAGCAGGGGACAAATTTAACACAGACATTATTTCATACATTCGAAACGAATTTAAAATTTTAATTGGTGAAAAAACTGCAGAGAGCGTAAAGATGGCAATTGTATCTGTCATTCCTTCAAACCCACCACTTGAGGCCGCAATCCGCGGTCGCGACTTGGTGACTGGACTTCCACGTGAAGTGGTTATTACCGACGCTGATATTCGCGAGGCAATTGGTGCATCGATTGATACTTTTCTTGATGCAGTAAAAGAGGTAATTGAAACGACACCTCCTGAAATTCTCTCTGATGTAATGCATAACGGAATTCATTTGACTGGAGGAGGCGCACTTATTAAAGGTATTGCCCAAGTTTTATCCGAGCATATCGGCATGCCGGTTTATGTTTCAAATGATCCGTTGACGGCTGTGGCGCGCGGGGCGGGGATTGTACTTGAGGATTTGGATACATATCGTGATATATTAATAGACAACGAAGATGAGCTACCTCCAAACCGATAGACGAAAAAATAAATTTTTAGGGAGAGACCGAATTCTCGGTGTTGTTATTGGTGTGATTCTGATTGTCTTAGGAAGCTTATTTTCAGAAAAAATGGTCTCTGGAATTGTATGGGTAAAAAATATTTTTAATTTTAATAAGTCAGAACCGCAATACGCCGAAGAGAATCAGGATCCACAGTACTTGAATGCAAAGATTGCTTCGCTTGAATCTGAAAACGAAGGATTAAAAAACTTTTTAGGTGCAAATGACGGGGTGAATGTTAAAAGACCAAAAGGCAGTCTTTTTTCTGTAGCACAAAGGCCGCCGTTTTCTCCATTTGACACAATCGTCGTAAACGGCGGCTCTGATAATGGCATCCAAGTGGACGATCTCGCGTTTGCAAGTGCGGACGTGCTTGTTGGTTATGTCACTGCTGTTTTCCCTAGCACTTCAATCGTAACTCTGTATTCATCTTCGGGTCAGCGCCAAGAGGTCTACGCGGGTACTTCTTCAGAGGCTGTTGCATCAGAGGGTAGAGGTGGCGGAAACTTTTATATCAAAGTCCCAAGTGAAACAAAAATTACTGTAGGTGACCCAATAATATGGCCATCGATGCAGAATATTTTGATAGGAGTGGTGAACAAGGTCGATGCAGTTTCTGGGGATGCATTCTCATACGTTTTCTTCAGGTCTTTAATCCCAATTTATTCAATCCGCTATGTCGAAATTGTCCCGAGTAATTTTTAATATTTTTCTTCTCGCTTCTGTATTTGTCTTTCCGTGGTGGGTTTTTAGTATTGTGGTGATTGTTTTTATGTGGATTTTTGACAGATATTTTTTCGCTATTTTTGTCGGTTTTTTTGCTGATCTGCTCTATGCTAGCCCGTACGTTTTACATCAGCATACTTTCATTCTAAAGTGGCCATTTACTTTGACCATGACTTGCATTTTTGTCATCTTTGATTTGATCAAAAAAAGGATTAGAATCTAGTCATGTCAACCTTTTCCGGAAAGTTTTTTAGAAAGAAGAAAAAATACGAGGCCCTCGACCCAGACGAGATTTTCCTTGATTCATCAAATTTACCTGATTTCGATACTGACCAGTTTGAAGGGAGAATTGAAAAGCCCATCAGCCGTAGAACAGTCTATTTCTTGATGTTTATTTTTTTAGCCATTGGAATCGGGTATTTATATAGATTAGCACAGCTCGGAATTGTAAAAGGTGATTACTATAAAAATATTGCAGAAAACAATCGCTTACAACGTTCACTTATTTTCGGTGAGCGCGGGGTGATCTCTGATAGAAATGGAGAATTGGTTGCTTGGAACACTATTGACCCGGATTCGATAGACTTTGTAAAAAGGTCATATAGAGAAAGTCCAGGAACGCATATTCTGACTGGATATGTCAAGTACCCTAAAAAAGACAAATCCGGCTTTTACTACAACACTTCGTATTCTGGACAAGATGGTGTTGAAAAATATTTTGATAATATTTTGGCTGGTGAAAGTGGCTTAAAAATTACCGAGACAGATGTACAGGGTAATCCAGTGACCGATTCGGTCGTAAAGCCAGAAAAAAAGGGGGATAATATTAAACTATCAATAGATGCAGATATACAGGAAGCTTTGTATAAAGTCCTAGCGGGAACTGCAAAAAGGGCTGGGTACGTTGGTGCGTCAGGTGCACTTATGGATCTCAACACCGGAGAGGTGATCGCGGCAGTTTCATACCCTGAATATAATTCAAATGTCATGACAGATGGGTCTGATGTTTCAACGATTAATGAATATCAAAATAGTAAAGCTAAGCCTTTCCTTGATCGCCTCAGTTCCGGTCTCTATGCCCCAGGTTCGATTGTAAAGCCAATATTTGCCTTGGCTGCTTTGGTGGAAAACGTCATATCACCTGATAAAAAAATCCTGAGTACTGGTGAATTAAAAGTGCCGAATCCATTCAAGCCAGGAGAATTTACAGTATTTAAAGACTGGCGAGCAAACGGCTGGACAAATATACAAGAGGCGATCGCCGTTTCTTCCGATATTTATTTTTATGAAATCGGCGGAGGGTTTATGGACCAAAAAGGTTTAGGTATTGCGAATCTTGAAAAATACGCACGAATGTTCGGGCTTGGCGCCTCTCCTGAAAATAACTTCTTTTCTGGAAGTGATGGTGTCATTCCG
Source organism: bacterium (assembly GCA_037131455.1). Taxonomy (GTDB): domain Bacteria; phylum Patescibacteriota; class Minisyncoccia; order Phycocordibacterales; family CAIZLB01; genus JBAXAB01. Next base: position 14,065 of record JBAXRA010000007.1, read on the forward strand.
TCTATTGAATGGAAAGCAAAAAACTTTAACGGAGAAATCTGGCGTGTGGGAGATACATATAACACAGCCATTGGTCAGTACGGTTTTCAACTGACTCCGATTCAAGCGCTTCGAGCAGTCTCCGCTATTGCTACAAATGGACAACTCATTATGCCTACTATACTTGCAAGTGATGACCCAAACTTTTCTGGAAAAGTTTTCGAGCAACTTCCACTGGACAGCACTAAAAACTTTGGAATTATCCATGATGGAATGCGGATGACGGTTACAATGGGAACGGCAAAAATTCTAAACGTTCCATATGTAAAAATCGCTGCTAAAACAGGAACAGCGCAGGTAGGTGTTTCAAATCAATTTATCAACTCATCTGTTATTGGCTTTTTTCCTTATGAACATCCAAGATACAGTTTTGTGATCATGTTAGAGCGATCCCCGCATACGAACACTATTGGAGCTTCGGTTGCGATGAGGGAATTTGTCGACTGGCTAGCTGCCCATAAGCCAGAGTATGTCGGACTTTCAAAGCCAGTGGAGACAAGTAAGGCATTTGGTACTTCTACGGCTTCAACTAGCCCTATAATTGAAGCCTCATCTGCTGATATCGGAAGATAGTGATATATATTCAACAATGACTTAGTCAAGGAGTATAGTCTTTACGGTAACTCGAATAAGTAATACAATGTCGGCAATTAATAAAAGTAAATTGGATGGTGGAAGGGTAATTACCATAACCAAAATGTCGCAAAAAGAATATCTTTCAAAAGAACGTTTCAAGGAATTAACGGCTGAACTAGAACAGCTAAAGACCGTTAAAAGAAAAGAAGTCGCAAAAGAACTAGAGTATGCAAAATCTCTGGGTGATTTGTCTGAGAACGCGGAATACCAAGAGGCACGAGAGGCACAGGCCACAGTCGAGGACAGAATCTCGGTTTTAGAGAATGTTTTAGCTCATGCTGAAATTGTAACAGCGCACCACAGTAATATTGTTGAAGTGGGCTCAACTGTAGTTGTAAAAAAGGGCACTGAATCAGCTACAAAGACTTACACACTAGTTGGATCTGAGGAATCTGACATGAAGACTGGAAAAATTTCTTTCAAAGCTCCGCTTGGGCACGCGTTGATGGGGAAAAAGAAAGGCGAATCGTTTACTTTCAGCACTCCTTCTGGAGCAGCGAAGTATACAGTGGTGTCGATTGATTAATAGGATATACTATCTCTCATGTATTGGCCCGACAAACTAGTTTCCGAAATAAAGGAAAAGTATAAAGATGTTATTGCTTCGGGGAAGCCTCTTGTTATACGTGATGAAAAAACAGCGTCAGGGCGTGTTCATGTTGGATCTTTAAGGGGTGTTTCAATTCATGGAATTGTTGCAGAGGTTTTGGAAGAGCAAGGAATTAATTGCAAGTATCTTTTTGAGATTAATGACTTTGACCCAATGGATGGTTTGCCAGTTTATTTAGATGAAAAAGTTTTTAAGCAGCATTTAGGAAAGCCTCTATGTGACGTGCCGTCTCCAACACCGGAAACTAATAATGATCCAAATAGTAAAAATATTCCTGTAGGAAAAAACTTTGCGGAATATTTTGGCGGGGAATTTGTCGAAGTCGTTAAGTCTATTGGATTTACTCCAGAAATTTATAGGTCCTCTGATTTGTACAAAAGAGGTGATTACAATCGTGCAATCCAGTTAACTTTACAAAATGGTGAGAAAATAAGAGAAATATACAAGCGTGTCTCGGGTTCTGTAAAAGAAGGAAAATGGCTTCCAGTAAACGTTATTTGTGAAAACTGTGGGAAAGTTTCCACAACTCTCGCAGAAGATTTTACAACAGGAGAAGGGGAATATTCAGAGATGGTTCAATATGTTTGTCGTGATCTAGATTGGACAAATGGATGCGGACATAAAGGTTCCGTTTCTCCATATAACGGTCGTGCTAAATTACCTTGGAAATTAGAATGGGCTGCAAAATTTGGAATTGTCGGAGTACACGTTGAAGGTGGCGGGAAAGACCACTCTACGAAGGGCGGATCTCGCGATGTGGCTGGAACAATTGCACGGGAAATTTTTGGATATGAACCCCCATACAACATTCCCTATGAATTCTTTAATATCGCTGGAAAGAAAATGTCTTCATCAAAAGGCAGAGGTTCTTTTTCTAAGGACATTGTGGACTTACTGCCAGCAGAAATTGTTCGTTTACTAATGCTTCAGAAGGAACCACAGAGAACGATTGAGTTTGATCCAGAAGGCGACACAGTAGCGATTCTTTTTGATACTTACGACAAGTTTGCCACTGGATATTTTGCAAAGATCGAGGATGATTACAGCCGGATGTTCAAATTGATTCATCCAAAAGGTGAGGAAATTGTTCCAAGAGCATTACCGCGTTTCTCACAAATCGCATTCCTTTCACAAATGAGACATTTGGATATTGAAAAGGAAGCGGAGCATTTGGTGGGGCATCCGCTATCTGATGAGGATAAAAAAGAACTTAAGAAAAGACTGCATTATGCACAAGTGTGGATTGATACGTATGCACCTGAGGATTATCAGTTTGCTATTCAGGAGAAAAAACCTGATGTGGTGTTAAGTGACATTCAGAAAAAAGCTATTGGAATGGTTTTGGAGTATTTAAAATCGGTTGATGTGATTGATGGGCAAGCAATGCACTCGAAATTGCATGAAATTAAGGAAGCTACGCAGATTAATCCAAAGGAATTTTTCGAGGCGATTTATTTGTCAGTATTAAACAAGAAAAGCGGTCCGAAAGCTGGATGGTTCCTTAGTGTGATTGATAGGGAGTTTTTGGTGAAGAGGTTTGGGGAGGTGGTTTGATTCATACAAAAAGCAAACCCCCGCGTAGCACTTGGCTCCGCGGGGGTGTTTTTGATTTGGGGTTCAGTCCGGATAATGAGGTATCCTGTCGGCATTTGCCCGAGACCTAAGCAGGTCTTCGCGGAGCTGTCCGCGTAGCGGATGCTTCGGTTTGGTTTTCTTTGGTTTTGGTCTCGCGACCTGTATTTTTTTTGCTGCCATGATTTGTGCTTGGTTGAAGTGTTCACTCCTCGTACTCCCTTATAAATACTACCTTTTTCGCTAATTTTTGCAAAACTTTCAAGTTATCCACTCCTCCGTGGGCTTTTGTGTTTGCAAAGGGTATTCATGTGGGATAAAATGGTATGCAAGTGGGAAGAAGTGGTAAATTTAAAGAGCCACGAAAAGCCTTAAGTAAGCTTCTCAAAATCTTTAAGAAAACTTCATATGTTGATCGGCGAATATACACACTCTCAAGATGAAAAGAAACGAATCTCGATGCCATCAAAGTTCCGCAAAGAGATTGGTAAAAAAGTTGTAGTGACTCACGGTCTCGATAACTGTCTATTCATGTATCCGTTAAAAGAGTGGAATAAAATCTCTGAAAAATTAGGAAGTTTGTCGATGGGGCAGGCAGACACGCGTGGATTCAATCGAATCATGCTTGCAGGTGCCGTCGAAATTGAAATCGATGCAATTGGTAGAATCCTGATTCCGGATTTTCTTCGCCAATTTGGAGGTTTGGATAACAAAGTAGTTTTCGCAGGAGTTCACAGTCGAGTGGAAATTTGGGACGAAGGACGATGGAAAGAATACAAATCTAAAGTCCTTAAGCAGGCCGACCATTTGGCTCAGAAATTGGGAGAGATTGGCGTAATCTAAAAATTATGCGCCACACACCAGTACTTTTAAAACAAGTGATAGATGACTTAGCCATCAAGAAAGGTTCAATCTTCGTTGATTGCAACCTAGGTGATGGCGGACATAGTGAAGAGGTTTTAAAAAGAACAAAGGGGGAGGTCACCATTATTGGAATAGATCTTGATCCAGAAGCGCTAAAACGCGCCAAAGATAACTTACAAAAACATGAATCAAAAAAACAATCCAAAATTTATTATTGCCAAGACAACTTCGCTAACATTGCCAACGTGGTTCGAGAAGCCTTGGAAAAAGTCACAGCTGGATCGTCCGTGGACGCAGTCCTCTTTGATCTCGGGCTCAGCTCATATGAATTGGAAGAAGGCGGACGAGGTTTTTCATTCAAGAGCGAAGATCCGCTCGAAATGACTTTTGGGGCACGGGACAAGTACAACTTTAACGCAGCCGACATTGTAAACAATTGGTCAGTAGATCAAATAGAAACAATTATCAAAAGTTACGGAGAGGAAAAATTCGCAGGAAGAATCGCACGAAAAATTGTTGAGACGAGGGACGGGGCTCCGATTAAGACAGCAAAGCAATTGGCAGATCTGATCCGAAGTACATATCCATCAATGCTTCGCTTCGGACGCATTCATCCAGCTACAAAGACTTTTCAGGCTCTAAGGATGGCAGTGAACGATGAACTTACGACATTGTCACAGGGCCTTGAGGGGGCGGTTCAAATCCTTAAACTCGGTGGACGCCTTGCAGTCATCTCATATCACAGTTTAGAAGATAGAATCGTAAAACAGTATTTTAAAAAAGTAGAGGAAGAAGGGAAAGTCTACATCATCACTAAAAAGCCAATAGTTCCAGGCAAGGAGGAGATGAAAGAAAACCCTCGTTCGAGAAGTGCCAAATTAAGAATAATAGAAAAAATTTAAAAACAAAAAAATGACCGAAACAGCAGTACAAGCAATCAAAAAAATAGAAAAAATTTCAAAAAACGTTTTTTGGACGATGCTTGCAATTATTATTGCTCTCGGACTGACTTATATGTATTTTATAAACAAGACTATTTGGAATGTTGCGGCTCGTGAAAAAATGCAGAATGAAATTGTTGCGATTAACTCACAATTAGGTGAGAAGGAATTTGAATATATTAAATCAAAGGGTTCTATTACTATGGAAAGTGCACGGGCATTAGGGTTTGATCAGCCTGCAAGGGTGTCGTTTGTGACGAAGGAGATTTTGAAGACTGTGGCGATGCGGTAGTGTTGTTAGTATTGCAGTAATGAAGTTTACACTTCTTGCATGTACAAATATGCAATCGATTTTCTAAAGTTAAAAGAAACCAATTGGCCCCAACAAGGTGGGGTCATACACACCCCTGCATAGGAATTATGCAGGGGTTTTCATTTGGAAAATTTCACACTTTCTTCATCTAAATTTAATCTCGCATGCTCATAATAGTAAGTATTAGCTTTAATTTGACACATATCTTATAGGATATATACTACTTATGGACGAATACACAATAAAATTTTATATAAAAACAAATGGCCGAGAACCCGCTAGGGAATACATAGAGTCTTTGGATAAAAAAGAGCAGAATAAAATATTAAAATATATTAACTTTCTGAGGATGTCCAAGGGATATCTCGAAGAACCCTATTCAAAGCACATCGTAGGAAAAATCAGGGAATTAAGGGTGGGTTTTGGACACAACAGGTATCGAATATTCTACTTTGGATTTGTGGACAAGAAAATAATCATCCTATAGGCTTTTCTTAAAAAGACAAATAAAACACCACCACGAGAAATAGAAAGAGCATTAAATTATTATAATGATGTAATAAATAACCCCCAAAAATATGAATAAAAAAATCAATAAAGCTACTGACTTTGACAAATATCTAAAAGATCACCTCAAAGACCCCGAAAACAAACGTCTCTTCGACATGTACGGCAGGCAACTTGAAACTGCTTATGCAATTTTACTCCTCCGGAAAAGGGCCGGACTTTCACAACTTGCCTTGGCTAAAAAATTAAACATGACCCAGAGCAATATTGCCCGAATAGAGAGCGGTAGCGAGAATGTCAGTCTTACGACTTTAGGAAAAATTGCGGAGACTTTCAATAAAAAATTAGAGATTCGCTTCGTATAGGTTATAATAGCCAGTAAATATGCTCCAGAAACGCGTCCGTATCATTTCATTTATTTTCTTGGCCATTGTGCTTATGCTTGTGATCAAGCTTTATTCTGTACAAATCATTCACTACACAGATTTTGCTGACCGTGCGGATCGTCAATATCAGCGGCCATCAGGCCAAATTTTTAATCGCGGAACAATTTATTTCAGTACTAAAGACGGAGAATTAATTTCGGCTGCGACTTTGAAAACTGGATTTAATGTTGCAATTGTTCCAAAGATTTTACAGAAGGGAAATGCAGAGGGAATTGCAGAAGTATATAAAAAACTTTCTGAAGTTTTAGAAATTGATGAACAGGATTTTCTAATGCGAGCGAATAAAGTGAACGATATATACGAAGAAATTGCAAAACATATTGACGAGGCTACTGGTAAGAAAATTACAGATTTAAAGATCCCTGGTATTTCTATATATAAAGAGAAGTGGCGCTATTACCCAGGTGGGACATTGGCAGCGAATGTACTGGGATTTATGGGCTTTAAGGGTGATGAATATGCTGGGCGATATGGACTTGAAAGATATTATGAAGATACTTTAAAAAGAAATAGCGATGATGTGTACGTAAACTTTTTTGCAGAAATTTTTTCAAATATAAAAAGTGCGGTTGATGGAGAAAAAATGGAAGGGGATATTGTGACGACAATCGAACCGGACACTCAAAAATATTTAGAGGATTTATTAGGGGGAATTCAAAAGCAATACAGTTCTCAGTTGACTGGGGGGATTATTATGAATCCAATGAATGGGCAGATTTACGCCATGGGAAAAACTCCTTCATTTGATCCAAATAATTTAGGGTCGGTTTCAGATCTTGGCACTTTAAGAAATGATCTTGTGGAATCCGTGTACGAAATGGGTTCTATTATAAAGCCTTTAACTGTGGCAACTGGAGTGGATGTTGGGAAGGTCACAGCATCGACTACTTACAACGATCAAGGATCGGTAAAGGTAAACGACAGAACAATTTCAAACTTTGACAAAAAGGGACGAGGAGTGATTACGTTGTTGTACGCGTTGGCCAAGTCTCTAAACACCGGATTCGTTTTCATTGAACAACAAGTGGGTAATACGCTTTTTAGAAAGTA
>JBAXRA010000008.1:0-18336 GCA_037131455.1 bacterium
AACGCTTATGTCTATGTAATTGTAAATGGGCAGACTTCAAATACTGTTTTATGGCCTAACAGTGTTAATAACTATAACCAACCCACATATTTTTCACAGAGCAGTATAAATATTAATGTTGGACAGGGAATGGCGGTGACTATTTATGGTTCTGGTTCATATACCATTTCAAGTAATTCAAATCCGACCGCAATTTCTTCATTGGTAAACGGCAGTATCTTGAATGTATACGGAAGTGCCCCTGGGTCTGGAACTTTAAATGTTTGTTCAACTTCTGGAAATGGAGGATGCGCGAGTTTGTATGTAACAGTGAGTGGTTATACTTATAATAACAATAACTATACGGGATACACTACGTATAATAATGGTAGTTATTACAATGGATACCCATACGGATATACTTACAACAACAATGCATATAACTACAGCAATCAAGGGCGAGTTCTAGGTGCGTCTACTGATTCTTCATCAGTATATCTAAGTCAGGTGCCATCAACAGGAGTGTCACTAAACCTAAAGGTTATTTTGTTCGTAATTGGTTTACTTTCATGGAGTCTTTTTGCAGCGTACATTTTTATGGCGAAGCAAAAGAAGTTTGTTTCTAGGTAGTTTAAAAACAAAAACCCCGCACGCCTACACCTGTAGACGTTGGGGTCTTGGTGGAGGGGCGGGGTGGGCTACCTAGTGATTTTCAGGACACGAACTAGAAGCTGTTCGTCTGGCTGAAGCTTCCACATCGGTACGTGGAGATCGACCACCCTCAAGAATGCGCCCTTGAGAGGGTTGAGAGGTGAGAGAGTCCCGAGTTGTGTCAGCACGTAGGGAAGCGGAATGCGCTTTTCAATCATGCGAGTCCTCAAGGTGTACACTTCCTCCCATTTGAATTCCTCATGAAGTCGTTCCTTGCAGAGTAGGACTTCCGTGAGGTTTCCTTCTGAGATAGAAACTTTCAGACAGAAGCGGATCTCTTCCAAAGTAATTATGTGTCCACAGAAGGGGGCAACTTCGAGAGCAAAGGAAAGTTGTCCCGAATCCAGAGCGAGCTCGAGGATGGTTCTGTATTTCCCCAACTTTATGCCTTCCTTATCAGGCAGAGTCTGGGCTACCACGTTGCGTGCCCAGATGAGGTTTCCAGTTGCTATTGCAGTGTTAAAGTCTGCTCCGCTGAAGTCGGTTGTTTTCATGACGGTGATTCCTTTCTTTGTGTGTTGTTCGGTTGTGTTCTGCAAAAAATATATCATTAAAACAGAAAATGTCCAGTAGGGGGGAAGTAAAAACTTGTTCCCTTAATGAGAACCAAACCCAGTCTCTGCAGTTTCCTCCCTCTTCCTAAAATATGTTAATATTATTGAATGAAAAAAGTTAAAGTTCTAACCGGCGATCGCCCAACAGGCCGACTTCACCTCGGCCACTACGTAGGATCAATTAAAAACCGTCTCACTCTTCAAGAATCAGCAGACGAAGCTTTCTACATGATTGCTGATATACAGGCTTTAACCGATAATTTCGACAACCCTTCAAAGGTTCATGAAAATGTAATGGAGGTAGCCATGGACAACTTGGCTTGTGGACTTGACCCAAAGAAGACTACTTTCTTTATCCAATCTCAAATTCCTGAAATTGCAGAACTGACTGTTATGTTTTTAAACCTTGTGACAGTTGCAAGGTTAAAGCGAAACCCTACAGTTAAAAATGAAATGAATCAGAAGGGTTATGGAGAAGATGTACCAGCTGGATTTTTAGCTTACCCAGTATCTCAAGCAGGGGACATTCTTTTCTGTAAAGCTAATACAATTCCCGTCGGTGAAGATCAACTACCGATTATTGAACAGGTGAATGAAATTGCAGATAAATTTAATTCTCTGTATGGAGAAACTTTTGAAAGAGTAAAGCCGATTTTGTCGGAAAATTCTAGGCTTGTCGGTATTGATGGGAACGCGAAGGCAAGCAAGTCTTTAAATAATGCAATTTATCTATCTGATTCAAAATCCGAAATCGAGAAAAAAGTAATGTCTATGTACACAGACCCACAGCACGTTCGGGTTGAGGATCCAGGTCAGGTTGATGGAAATGTAGTCTTTACGTACTTAGATATTTTTGATGAAAATAAAGAAGAGGTTGAAAAATTAAAAGCACATTACAGAAAAGGGGGATTAGGTGATGTTGCTGTAAAGAAGCGATTAATTGAAGTTTTAGAAAGTGTCATAGGTCCAATCCGAGAGAAAAGAGAAAAATTAGATCCGAAGGAAGTATTAAATATCCTAAAAGAGGGCACTGAAAAGGTGCAAAAAATTGCTCAAAAGCACATGAAGGAGATTAAAAAAGCTATAAAAATTGACTACTTTTAAGCATATTTAAAACTTTTTGGAAGTTGTCTGGAATAATACTGGTGATATTATATTCCACATAGATATATGGCTTTAAGGACGAAATGTACGGGTTTAGAGATGAGATGTACAGATTTAAAGATGAAATGTACACTTTGAAAAGTAGCGTGGATTCGAATTTTTCTCAAATTCAAGCTTGGAATGGCTTAAAACCAGACCTATTGCCTTCCAATCACTTCCAAGGTATACTTTCACCGTTCCTGAATCTCTCCAGCCTAGGTTGTGGTAATTGCACAAGGGTCACGAGACGGTCGTTAGGGATTAAAAATTACACACAAATAGACAAATAAATGGCAATTAAGAAAATTTACGTTGGTAACCTTTCATGGGGCATGACAACTGAGTCATTGAAAGCTGCGTTCTCAGAATTCGGAGAAGTATCTAATCCAATCGTTATGGTTGATAAGATGACTGGCCGATCACGAGGATTCGGTTTCATTGAAATGGAAGACGCGGCTGCTGATGCAGCTATTGCAGCTATGAATGGTAAGAATGTTGATGGACGAGACCTCGTTGTAAACGAAGCTCGACCAAAGACAGACATGCCACCAGAAAGACGATCATTCAATGGTCCTCGACGAGATAACGGTGGAATGGGTGGTGGCGGACGATTCTAATACAATCGAACGTTGTTATTCCAACAAACAAAAACCTCCACATTTTGTGGAGGTTTTTGTTTTGAAGAAAAAATATATGCTAGAATTGCTATATGAAAAACGGCGCAGCAAATTTTATCCTTCATAAAATCAAAGCAAAAAATCATCCTGTAACTATTGCGGAATTTTTGGCACGTATGGGGTATAGTCACGAACAAATTTCCGAAGCTTTTATCGAAGTTGGAAAAACAACAGATAGGCTTCATCAAGAAGTGCTTGCTGGAAATGATTTTCTTCCGACTTTAAATGAAAACCTAGAAGATTATTTTAAAGTGGGGAATATAAAAATATTTCAAAAAATAATTATAGAAGTTAATACTCCAACTACAGAATTTAAAATTCCAAAAACCTTATTTCCATACCCAGCCCCAGCTCCGGTTGTCGTAGATTTAATGAAGCGCAGTAAAAATATTGAAATGACCCGCCACGTGTTCGTCTTCAAATTATTATACGCATTATCGATGGCCGTTTTAGGTATTGTGCTTGGTTATATTTTTATAAAAACTAGAACACTAGAATACAGTTTGCAAGGAGATCTCCTGATTATTATATTAGGGCTTGTATTTGCGATTTATGTTCTGCAACTATTCGCTCACAGGCTTAAAAACGCTGGAATGAGCCCATGGTTGACCTTTTTACTGTTCACTCCTTTCCTTGCGACTGTAACTGACCTTTCTTTCAGCGACCAAAAACTTGTCCTTGCCTTGTCGTGTATTCCCATCCTGAGCGTCTTTATGATAGCGATGTTGTTGCCGACTCACCGTTATAGGCTATAATAGATATATGGATAAATTAGTACACGCTGACATTTTCTTTTTTATAACAACATGCGCCATTGTTCTTTTAACAATTATTTTAGCAGTGGCATTTGTTTACGGAATCTTTATAGCAAAAAATGTCCATTATGTAGTAAAAAGGATTAAAGAAGAAAGTGATAATATTTCAGGAGACATTGCACATGCACGTCAAAAGATTAAGGAACAGGGAATGAAGATGGCTTCTTATGTGGCATTCTTTAAATCTTTGGTTAGTTTCGGTTCAGAAAAAAAAGCTAAGAAAAAGTCTCAAAAAAAATCAGAGGATTCTGAATTTACAAATTAATTTAATATAAACAATATGAAAACAACAACAAAAGTGGCAGGTATTATTGGAGGAGTTGCCGCGGCAGCTCTTGGTGCGTATTTTTACGCAAAAACACCAAATGGTAAGAAAAAAGTAACCGAAATAAAGACAAAAGCTAGCCTATGGGCAAATCAAGCAAAACGTGATATTTTGAGTCACGTCAAGAAGCTTAAGACTGTTAGCCAAAAGGATTACCACGCAGTAGTAGATGCAGTTGTAAAAAAGTATAAAACAGTCAAAAAGCTTGCTCCAAAAGAGGTGGCCCTAGTCGGAGCGGAACTTAAAAAACACTGGAATAATGCAAAAAAAGAAATTACCAAAATTAGCAAAAACGTCAAAAACGACCTCGTGGGGTAAGGTCGACGCATGGTATGACGACTATGTCGAAGATCCAGAGTCATATCATCAAAAGGTTGTAGAACCGAATCTGGTTCGGATACTCGGTGATATTTCCGGAAAGAATATTCTTGACCTTGGATGTGGGCAAGGATATTTTTGTCGTTTATTTGCACAAAAAGGTGCAATTGTGTCAGGTGTAGACGTTAGTCCAGAGTTGATTGAAAAAGCCACAGAACGTTCGAAGGATTTGAAAATTCGTTATGTTGTCTCTCCTGCAGAAGATTTGTTTTCCTTTGCGAATCAATCACAAGACATCGTTGTGTCGGTTCTCGCTACTCAAAACATGCGTGAACTTGATAGGGTTATCGCCGAAGTCAAAAGAATTTTAAAGCCGGATGGTCGGTTAATTTTAATATTGAACCATCCGGCCTTTCGCGTACCACAGGATTCTGATTGGTATTACAATCCAGAAAATAAAAAACAAGGTAGAGTGGTTACCCGATATATGTCCGAAGCCACAGTTAAAATTGATATGCATCCAGGGAGTAATCAAAAGACTTTTACATATTCCTTCCACCGTCCACTACAGGTGTTTGTAAAATGGCTTGCCAAAAACAACCTCGCCATAACTCGCCTCGAGGAATGGATTTCTCACAAAGAAAGCGCAAATGGCCCTCGCAAAGAGGCCGAAGATAAGGCACGAAAAGAGACACCTTTATTTATGTGCATAGAAGCCCGTCTCTTGGTACAATAGTGCATATAAAACTATGAGCATTCTACGAGGTATTCTCATCCTAATAGTCTTCTTCCTAGGACTCTATATTCTAAGAGACCACTCTGATCCGACGGGTTCGACTGTGAAATCCGCTTATGTTAGCCCTTTCGTACAATTTTATAATGATATTAAGTCTTCTACTACAAATCTCCCTGGGTTTTTGAAAAACGACAACCCGCAATTATTTAATATGTTTGGGTATGCAGGGGTTGGGAGTGTTGATTTGCCAACAGCTACTACTTCTCCTGTCTCAGAAAATCCCACAATTGTAGATCAATACAAGAGCTCGTCAACTAACACAAAGAAAGTACCGACCATTAAAGAACCAGTACAGAGTAATAACAAACCAATTGTTGTTCCACCGAAAGTAACTCCAAAAGTCCCTCTCACACCTGTTGGTTCGACTGATACAGAACTATCACCTGATGGAATTGTTCAGTATACAAACGTGGAAAGATTAAAAGCGGGATTGGGTTCACTTAAAATAAATGCAGAATTGAACGCATCCGCAGGCAATAAACTTCAAGACATTTTTAAACAGCAATATTTTGAGCACATCTCACCGTCCGGAGTTGGAGTTTCTGATCTTGCAAAGCAATCAGGCTATGACTATGTAATCGTAGGGGAAAATCTTGCACTAGGCAGTTTCGGTTCAAATCAAGCTCTTCTCTCGGCTTGGATGGCAAGCCCAGGACACCGAGCAAACATTATAGATTCTCGTTACCAGAATATTGGCGTAGCCGTAAGTAGGGGAATGTTCCAGGGTTCAATGCAATGGGTTGCAGTTCAGCATTTTGGGAAACCACTTGCAGCTTGTGTGCATCTTGATCCAAATCTTAAATTAAGTATTGAGGCAAATAAAAATGCCCTAATTGCCTTAGAAAAAAATATAACAGATTTAAAAAATCAAATTGACCCCCTGACTGGGTCGGCATATCGAGAAAAAGCAGAACAGTATAATGAAGCAGTGAAAGACTACAATGTTCGCTTGATTAGCTTGCAGAATGATGTTGCAAGGTACAACAAAACCGCTGAAGAATTTAACGCATGTATCGGTACTAATCCCAATAAAGCATAGCTAGTTACCTTAGTTCAAACGTATACCTTAAACCTCCCAAAAAGACCAAGATTCCCATCACAAGGAAAATGTATTGAAAACCAAGGTAAGCAATAGCCACATACGAAATAAAAGGAATAATTAAATATGGAATTGCTCGTGTCATTCTATAGATGCTGACATAAGATGCGTTTTCGGTGCTGATATGTTTAAAGAAGTAACTTTCGGTAGACACCTCGACGAAACTGGCTCCAACACGCGAGATGAAAAGCAGGGAGGTCCAAAGAATGAAATTGCGTTCAACAATGAAAGACATGAGGATTGTCGCGATAGACATAATTAAAAATCCTGTTATTAAAACCTGCTTTTCATCATGCTCTCTGTCCTCGATACTTCCTAAAGGAATCTGGAATAAAATAAACGGCAAAAGCATAATACTGAACATTGTTCCTATCTCAGGCCAGCTAAATCCCAAGTTGGCGCTCAAGTGTATTGGCATGTAAATAACCATGCTGGCGTAAAAGAAATGCAGAATCAGGTTATCTTTAAAAATATTTGATAAGTTCACATCTGAGAAGAATGCCTTTAATGAGGCTTTAAATGGCAGGGTGGTGTAAGCCGGATCCTTGAAATCCTTAAAGTTCATTATCATTATGATAATGAACGGTACAAGGAAAATGGCAGAGATAAAATAAATTTTCCAGTATTCGGGTTTTGCCAATATCAAACCAACAATGACCGGAGCAATCGCTGGCGGTATGTTCATTATTGTTAAGTATGTCCCGCGAATACTTCCAATATTCGCAGTAGATGAAATTTTTTCCAGGAATATATCAAGGGTATACAGCAGCACTGGTGACAAAGCTTGATGTGCTACAAACAGAATTGTTAAAACAATTGGGTTTGAAAGTGTAGCCAAGCCTGTCAGTACTGCTATTTCAAGAAAACTTAAATATAAAGTAAATTTAAAATTACCAAAACGCGACAATATTCTTGCCGCATTCATAAAGATAAAGATGTTAAAGATTGCTCCTAAAGCAAAAAATAGCGCGACGTACTTTTCTCCAACAATAGTATTTAGATACGAAGAGTTTATAAAGTAAACAAAGAAAAAATTGAATGCCAGTAGAAGGGCAGAGATAAATACTATTATGAAGTTTTTAGCGTGCTTCAATTCGCCGGTAACTTTGTCCATATGTTACCAACTATTTTAGCATATTACTAAATGCACAGCATCACAGGGATGACAATAGGTTTCTTGGCAGTTTGCTGGAAGATGAACTTTGTAAGTGTTTCTGAAACTACGTCTTTAACGTAATCGATATTAATGGGATACATACCTTCAGTTGCTCTTTCAACAGTGCGTTTGATCAAGTTCCTACTTTCTCTTAATAGCTCTTGTGATTCCCGTAGGTACACCGATCCTCTAGAGATAATGTCCGGAGACTTCTTTAATTTGCCTGTAGCGGCGTTAATAAGCCCTACAACCACATAGAACCCTTCCTGCGCCAATACCTGTCGGTCACGGATTACTACGTCCTGAACGTCACCAATCGTGAATCCGTCCACCATAACCGTGTTGTCAGGGGCTTTAACGGCTAGTTTAACAATCTTTGAGCCATTATCCTGAATTTCGATAATGTTACAGTCGTCAGACACGATGACGTTTTCTGGTGGCATACCCAATTGAACCGCCAATTCTGCGTGCAATTTCAAACGATAGTGGTTACCGTGAATTGGAATAAAGAATTTAGGCTGGATCTTTCGGTGCAACCATTCGATTTCTCCGCGGTTCGCATGTCCTGTAGAGTGAATGTATAAATCAGAAGTTCTGTATTCAACAATTTTCGCACCTAATCTTGCAAAGTTATCTTTCAATTTTTCTACGGCCTTTTCGTTTCCAGGAATAATAGATGAAGACAATAGAACCGTGTCTCGATTGTTAATAATTACGTATTTGTGATTTTTAAGAGACATGCGCATAAGGGCAGCGAATTCGTCTCCTTGCGCACCAGTGGCCAAAATTACAATCTTATCTGGTGGATACTGAGGCATGTCCTGAGATGAAATCACAGTACCTTTTTGAAGTTTAATAACACCTGCTTCGATACAAATATCGATGTTAGTTTTCATACTTCGTCCTTCGATGACCAATTTCTTGCCGTATTTTTCACAACATTCAACTACCTTTGCGATTCGGTGAACGTGAGAGGCGAACATTCCCATGATAAGTCGTCCCTGAGAAGACTTGATAATTTCTTCAAGACTTTCGTGAACGATATGTTCAGGAGTTGAAAATCCTGGGTTTTCAATGTTTGTTGATTCACCCAAAAGAAGAAGGTTCTTCTGATCTTTGAAAACTGAATATGCTTTTTCTTCAGCAGGATCTACTACTCCACCAACGTGAGTAAGTTTGAAGTCTCCCGGAGTAATAATATTTCCATAAGGAGTCTTGATAATAATACCAAGTGAATCTGGAATACTGTGAGTTACGTTGAAGAACTCGACGTTGATAGCACCGATAATTATTTTGTCAGTTGATTCGACAACTTTGTAGTTGATAGGGGATGCATGAGGAAATTCTGCTTGTCGCTTTTTAATCATCAAGGCAGTTAGGTTTCTTGTGTACATTGGCGGATTACCGATTCTTTCCATGATGTAAGGAATACCTCCAACGTGGTCAAGGTGACCGTGAGTAATAATAATAGCGCGCACTCGGTCTTTTCTTTCCTCCAAATATTTAGTGTTTGGAATAATATAGTCGATTCCAGGAGTGTCTTCTTGCTTGAATTTAAATCCTGCGTCAATAACGATAATGTCATTGCCCATTTCAACCATGGTCATGTTCATACCGATTTCCTCTACTCCTCCAAGTGGAATAATACGGATGTTACCAGGCGCAAGAGGCGGGATGACGGTCGCCTTTGGTTGCTGCATTTGACCGTCTGCGTCCTTAAATTGGCGGGGAGCGACAGTGTAAGAGCGATTAGGTGATCGCATAGGTCGTCTGCCGTTCTTGATCTTCATACTGCTTAGAAAATATGGCTTTGGTGCGGCCATACCCATTGGGGAAGGTGCCTGCTGTGGGGCGATTATGGGTGCGGGTGGTTGAAGGACAGGAGCAGGTGGTCGAAGGATCGGACCGTTCTTGTTATTTCGATTTCCAAAAGGCATGTAAGGCACGCGCTTGAATGGGCTGCGGTCATTGTTGTTTCTTGGGTTGCTGTTGTTGTTTGGTGTATTCATTTTGTTTTTTTAATTTTAATTTTTTGTTGTTTATTTAAATGCCTTTAAGGTTCTCCTTGTATCGGTATGCCATAAATTCGCGTAATACAAACGTTCGCTTCCGGAATCAATTGCATCTATGCTAATTCCTCTAATCGAATGTGATGCGAATAATAAATAGTCTGGCGAATAAAGGAAGATGGCAGGCACATCTTTTTGGATTTCTCTGTTAATAGTGGTGATAAGAGATTGCTGGTCTGTGCTCGAAGAGACAACGCGAAGTTTTTCGAGGGCAGCATCTACTTTTTTGTTTGCGTAAAGTGCAAGGTTTAAACCCATGTCTTTCTGCTGTGAAGAATGCCAGAAAGGGTATAGGTCAAGGTCTCGTCCCACAACTTGTCCAAACAATAGAACATCGTATTTTCGAGGGTGGATTACTTTGTCAGAAAGATCTGAGGATTCATAAATTTGGATGGTAACGTCTGCCCCCACATTTTTCCATACATCGACAACATACTGTGCGATGGCTTTTAATTCAGAAGAATTAGAAGTTGAGATTGAAAAAGACAATCGAGCGTTTGTGGTTTTCTTGTTTAAGGTGGTTTGCTTTTGGAAAATCCCATCATCACCTTTTTTCCAACCCTTATCAGTCAAAGTTTTTTGGGCAAGTGTGATTCGTTCATCTTTTGACAAAGTAGTTGTAGAAGTCGTAGTCATCATTCCAGGAATCGGAGTGTTGGTTGTTTTTCCAAGGCCGTCTCGCACAACTGATAATAAATCAACACGATCAATTGATTGTTCTAGCGCACTTCTGACTTCAGAATTTAATAAAACAGGTGCGTTACTTTGATTAAAGAATAATGAAAAAGTTCGAGGTAGAAGGGGGATAACCATGTTATTTTTATTTAAAGCATTTTTTTCAGCTCGATACGAATCAATAGATACACCAGCGACAATGTCCGCCCGTCCTCCAATTACAGCCTTGATTGCAGATTCTTCATCTTTGTACATGTCAAAGATGTGAGTGGTAACGTAAGGCTTTTCAAGGATATATTTGTTGAAAGCCGTTAAAGAGTACTGAGAAACTACACCAGGCTCTGACTCTTTAAAAGAGGACACTTTGTATGGTCCAGATCCAATAGGCTTTCGGTTTAATGGATTGATATCAAAAGTTTCAGGCGTTGTGCTTGCCCACAAATGTGCAGGTAAAATTCCTAAAGTTAAATTTTGCACAAAAGGTTCATAAGGTTGAGGAAGTACAAACTGAACGGTTTTATCATCAACTTTTTTAACTTCAACACCTACCCAGTTTCCAGCAATTGGACTTTTTATAGAAGGATCCTTTATTTTCTGAACTGTGAAAATCACATCATCAGCGGTTAATGGAGAATTATCATGAAATGTTACACCATCTTTAATTTTTACAGTGTAAGTTAAGCCATTGTCTGATTTAGTAATTGAATCTGCCAAATTGTTCACAAGAACGTTTCCAGTTGAGGGTTTTAATAATCCAGAATATATAAGTGTTACTAAATCCTTGTCCACATCACTTCGTGCAAGAACTGGGTTAACAAATCGTGAAAAATCCGTTGAAGCCTCGATAATTATTCCACCAGTTGCAGGAACCTCTACTGATATTGTTCCAATCCCGTAATTTATTAATTTATAACCAGTAATAAGCATCACAAAAACGGCAATACCAAAAGCCACCTTTTCAAATACACTGAGTGCTTTGATAGCTTTTATAATTTTTTCCTTGAAGTTCTTTTTAGGAACCTCTGATACAGGGACGGATAACTGTTCGTCGTTCACGTTTTTAAGATTTTATTTAATTTAACAATACCGAAACCGAAGAGATAAAACTATCAATACCTCAATTTTACTCTAATGATAGATTACTGGCAAGATTGTGGATAACACAAATAGGATAGCGATCACGATGGTAGCTGTGAACATGAACTTTTCAGGTCCACGTCGAGTTCTCCATGATGAAACTGAGTCAGAGCTGCCAAATGCACCTCCAGCGCCTGCTTCGGAATATTGAATTAAGATAGCAATAATAAGCAGTACGGACAAGCCGATCTGCAAATAGGGAAGCACTGAACTGAGGGATGACATGGAGAGAATGTTAGCATATTTGGTGGGGGTTGTAAATATGGGTTTTTAATTAGGTTAAATTATGTATAATTAGCTTATGCATAATGAAAACCAACCCCCAGTACAAGAATCATCAGAAAAAGAAAAAGTTACCCTACAGATAGGTGCAATATTAGACCAAGTTAATGTTATGGGAGGTAATGATAAAGAAATTCCGGAATTAATGTCGCTAATGCAGAAGGTTAAGAGTGGAGGAATAGATCCTCAGGTCGCTTTGTCGGCGGCACAGGTAATTTTGACACAAAAGGAGGATTATCATTAAAACCCACCCATGCCCGAACAACTCAAAACCCACAGCCTCAACCTTCTCGTAAAAACCCTCGTCACTCTTGGCGCTGCTATGCTTATCTATTTCACCCTAACCTCATTCCTATTCAAACAATCAACAACTTTAGACAAACAAGAATCAACACAAGAAGTCACTCAAACTTTAAATACAAGCACCGAAGAATCTACAAGCACCCCCATCTCAAGAGACCAACTAGCTGCAGGTCTTATTGCTATGCATAATACGAGCATTTCAATTCCAGAATCTATAACCTTATCTCAATATGAAAATTTGATTGCAAGCACTACTTTAAGCAAAGAACAAATAGCAAGCTATTCAGGAGACAACTCACAAGACATTTTTCCTGCAGGTCCTGGGTTTTTGATGAGAGGAGGAGCAGGGTTAAAAGTATATCTCCCGTACCTACAAGTAGTTTTTGACAATGAAACACAACCACTTGTTCGTGTGTATGTAGATTCAATTATCAACAAGTCTGGAAAAAACATTTTAGATAGCGAAAGCCCATTTGAAAAAAATAATTTCTTTAATAAATTAAATTTTGAGGAAATTCTTACTGAAAAGGCTGAAAAATATTATAAAACAGAAAGAGCTCTGCACCTTAAGGGGGATCAACTTTCGATTGTTGATGATGTAAAGCAAGTTTCAGGATCTATTGTTCTAAGCTTACCAATTTCAGTCAGTAAATATACTTTATCCTTAGATCAAATTGTTACGAAATCAACAGTTAAAGCCGGGAACACGCAGGTTTCTGTTACAGATGTGAAAGACGGAGCATTGTACTTACATATTAAAAGTGCCTCAAAAACAGTCCTATATGTGAAATGTTTTAATCAAAACGGAGAAGTTATTGCCGCTTCAATGATTACAAGCATAGATCCCGAACAAGGGTTTGATAAGCAGAGTATCCTCAGTTTTAATCTGGGAGACCAGGTTGATCATCTAGAGATATACGCTCCCTCTGAGATTGCTACCAAGAAGTATAAATTTGCTATATAATAAGGTCGCACTCCAGTCGACACATATCGTGCGACATGATTTTGCAAAATCACATGAAAAAATCAATTGTTATTATCTTGGCAATAATTGTTATTATCGCTATATATTTTATCGGAACTTATAATAGTTTTGTCGGAATGAAGCAGAATGTAGACAGTAAATGGGCACAGGTAGAAAATCAATTACAGAGACGGTTTGATCTAGTTCCAAATCTTGTTGAGTCAGTTAAGGGTATTACAAAACAAGAACAGGCGGTTTTTGGTGAAATCGCTGATGCTAGAACTCGTTATGCAGGTGCACAGAATCAGACTGATAAGGTAAGTGCTGCTAATCAATTCGAATCATCTTTGGGTAGATTGTTGGTCATTACAGAAAACTATCCAGCATTGCAATCATCGCAGTTGTTCGCTGATCTTATGGTTCAGCTTGAAGGAACTGAAAACAGAATCGCAATAGAGAGAAAGAATTACAATGATACAGTTCAGGCTTATGTCACTTCTCTACAGCGTTTTCCTGGTGGAATGATTGGTAAAATGTTTGGCTTCACACCGGCAGAATATTTCAAAGTTGCTGAGGGGGCAAAGGCAAATCCACAGGTAAAATTCTAGATATATGAAGAGGCTAATAGCCGCACTTTTTTTGGTTGTAGGAATATGTGGTTTTTCTCCTGTCTATGCTTATACAAGTCCTGGAAATCCAAGTGGTTTTGTTAATGATTTTGCCGGGGTATTGGATGATACTTCGAAACAACAATTAGAAGATGTTCTGAATGATCTTGAACAGCAAACAGAAACGCAGTTTTCAGTAGTAACCATAAAGTCATTAGGAGGGGACACTGTTGAAAATTATGCTCATGAGCTTTTTACAGAATGGGGAATTGGTAAAAAGGATACTAACAAAGGGCTCCTGTTATTGATCGCAATGAACGAACGAAAAACCAGGTTTGAAGTCGGCTATGGAGTAGAAGGAACACTGACTGATCTACTTACTTCTAGAATACAAAGGCGTTATTTAACTCCAAAGTTCAAGGCAGGAGACTATTCTGGTGGTGTTACGGATGTAGTTGCACAAGTCTCTGGAATTCTTCGAGGTGACGTATCTGTCGAAGATTTTCAGTCAGTCACTGGTGGATATCAAAACCCAAACACTGCGCCGGTCAGTTTTTGGTCAAGGTTTACCAATGATTACTTCCCATTCTTTATATATTTTATTTTCCCTCTAGGAATCTTCTTCTTTCAGTTCCTTGTGTATTCCCTAGCGATATCAAAATCATATTGGTTAGGAGGTGCGATTTTTGGTGGGGTTGGTTTAACTTTGACGGAATTGTTTTTTGCGATGTTCTCTACTGCAAGCGCTACTTCATATTTTAAACTTGGCACTGTAGCCTTGGTTAGTATCATCAGTACAAGTATCGGATTAGTTATTGATTACAAATTATCCAAAAAAGGGACTTCTGGTAAAACTTTTTCAGAATTTATGAAAAGTGGAAAGAGTTCATCGGGTGGTCCAGGATTTTTTAACATTTCAAGTGGTGGTGGCTCGTCCGGTAGGGGATTTGGAGGTTTCGGCGGAGGGTCATCTGGGGGTTGCGAGTCGAGTGGTTCGTGGTAGGATAAATATATTATGATACGAATAAACGAATCAATTCCGGATAATTCTGGGTCTCGAAGATATGAAAACCCTCAAATTGTACACATAAGAGAAGAAATGAAAAAAATTTCTAATCCAGATGAAATCACAATTCTTGTCCAAAAATACCTAGAGTCTAATCCGGATGTAAAATGGACAGTTGCGTTTGACGAGCAGTTGAAAAAAGTAGTCGGAGCCATTCTTGTTGCTACTGAAACAATTCCTGAAGATATCCACCAGAGGTTTGACGATATTCTTGATAGTGATGATTTTCAATAAATAGTTAAGAATATGAAGGAGGTAAAAGAAAGTGGAAATGATATAGTGGATGAACAGGTTAAGTTATCAATGATACGCAATTTAGCAAAGGCCGCTTCTACTATAGGTGATATCCTTGCTTAAACTGGAAAAAATAATTCTTTGTGCTAGTATTACCCGCATGCGTAGGTGGTAGAGCGGTCAAATACAACAGACTGTAAATCTGTCGGCCATTGGCCTTCGAAGGTTCGAATCCTTCCCTACGCACCAAAAAAAGCCCCGTAAGGGGCTTTTTTAATACTTTAATTACCAATAAGTCCCGGAGCGTAAAGCAGTATCATCGAAAGAGCAATCAAGACACAAATAATGGTCCAGATCACTCGCATCTTCTTCTGAAATTTTGGATCGAATAACATGAGGTATATAATAGTACTTATATGCGAGAATTTCAAGACAAGAAGAAAAATCGAAAAAGGTTGTATTCAATCTGGTCACTTTTGGCACTTCTTGTGGTTATAGTTTTATTTGGTAAAGGTGTTGTTAGTGCATACGAAAAAGAAAAAAGTACCAAGGGAGAATTGAATAGACTCGCTGCAGAGAAAGTTGATATCGAAAGGCGATATAACAATATTTCAAAGGAAAATGAGACCTTGAATACCAATGATGGAATTGAATCTGCCATTAGGCAAAAATTTGATGTTGCTAAAAAAGGTGAGGGGGTGATTGTGATTGTTGATAAGACTGTCGAGGTACCAGAAGTTAAAAAAGGCTTTATGAGGAAGGTGTGGGATTCGGTCAAGGGGGTGTTTCAGTAAGAAAAAGCACCTTATAGGTGCTTTTTCTTTGATATACCAGCGGAGAAGTCAACCAGGACACATCGACTGTGTCCTTTTATAATATAGAACAGCAGAGACTAATAAAAATGAATTTTTTCTGAATTATTTCTTCTTACCAGCTTTGTCTCGATCTGTCTTTGAAAGGTACTTCTTTCTTAGGCGAACGCTTGAAGGTGTGATTTCCAAATATTCATCCGCGTTCATGATTTCCAAACCTCGTTCAATTGTTACAGGAATTGGTGGAATAAGGATCGTCGCTTCATCAGTACCTGACGCACGCATGTTTGTAAGCTGTTTTCCCTTAGTTGGGTTTACATCCATTTCTTCTCCCTTTGAAGTGTTACCAAGAACCATACCAACGTAAACTTCGGTTCCGTGACCTACGTAAAGAGTTCCTCGTGTCTGTAAGTTATCAAGTGCAAAAGCAACAGCCTTTCCATTTTCCATAGAAACCATTGATCCAACGGCCTTTCGTTCGATTTCACCAGCGTAGGGTTTGAATTCAGTAAATCGACTAGACATGATTCCTTGTCCTTTAGTATCAACTACGAATTGGTTTCGGTAACCCAAAAGTCCTCGTGTTGGAATATCAAATGTAAGACGTGATGCACCGTGGTCGTTTGACTTCATAAATGACATTACACCCTTTCGCTTTCCAAGTTTATCAATAATCACTCCTGTAAATTCATCCGGTGTATCGATTACCACTTCTTCGAATGGTTCCATTTTCTGACCGTCAATTTCCTTGATGATTACTTCGGGTTGTGACACCTGAATTTCATAACCCTCTCGTCTCATTTGTTCCAAAAGAATAGCGATGTGAAGTTCTCCTCGGCCGTAAACTTTGAAATTTTCTCCACTGTCAAAATCTACCTTTAATCCAACGTTAACCTGCAATTCTTTTTCAAGTCTGTCGCGAATCTGTCGTGTTGTTACGAATTTTCCTTCTTTACCTGCGAAAGGTGAGTCGTTAACTAGGAATGACAAACAAATTGTTGGTTCATCAATTGTAATTGTCGGAAGCATTTCAGCGTTTGGATCATTCGTCACTGTGTCACCGATGTAAATTTCAGGGAAGCCGGCGATCATAACTACGTCACCTTCGATAGCGTATTCGGCTTCTTTTCGTCCTGTTCCTTCGAATGTAAATAGTTTTGTGACCTTGCCTGAAGTAACCTGTCCGTCTGGCTTTTTAATGTAAACAGTCTGACCAGTCTTGATCATTCCAGTTCTAATACGAGCAATAGCAAGTCGTCCAAGGAAGTTATCGTACGCAAGGTTGAATGGTTGTGCCTTCAAAGTTTCTACCTTTGCCTTTTCTTCATCGCCTGAGGCAACTGCAACGTGCTCTAAAATAGTTTCAAATAGGGGATCAAAGTTTACGAATTCATCTGACAAGTTTTTCTTTGCAAGACTTTTTACTCCGATTGCATAGATCATTGTAAAATCCAACTGATCATCATTTGCTCCCAATTCCAAAAACAATTCTAACAATTCTTCATGCACTCTTTCTGCGTTTGCAGCTGGCTTGTCTAACTTGTTCAAAACAACGATAGGTTTAATACCAAGTTCAATGGATTTCTTCAATACGAAACGTGTCTGTGGCATAGGACCTTCCTGAGCGTCAACCAATAGCAATACCGAGTCGATTGATCGAAGAACTCGTTCTACCTCTGATCCGAAGTCGGCGTGACCTGGTGTGTCGATGATGTTGATCTTGTGGCCTTTGTAGGTAAGGGAACAGTTCTTGGCATAAATAGTAATACCACGCTCTTGTTCCAAGTCGTTAGAGTCCATACTTGCGCCATCCTTAACCATTCCTGTGTAACGCATCATGGCATCAACAAGAGTTGTCTTGCCGTGGTCCACGTGAGCGATGATTGCTATATTTCGAATATCCATTCGGGTAATAAAAATTTAAACTTGTTAATAAATACCTAATCAAAAAAGACTAAATAAGTCGCAAAACTATATCAGAAAAAGGGGTAATAGACAAGGATGATCAGGGTTCAATTTATCTTAATAAACAAGTATGCTAAAATACCTCTCATGAAAAACCACCTACGCAACACTTCTCAATGGATTAAAAACAACAAAAAATACTCTATTCCACTAGCTATTATTGTTATTCTTATCCTATATTTTACTTTACGCTCTAACAGTAACAACACAATAAAAGCCATAACAATCAAACCCACTGACTTCACCCAAGAAGTTCGTCTAACTGGTAAGGTTGTCGCTCAAAGCAAGGTCTCTATGGGATTTGAAAGTGCTGGACGAGTTTCAGCTGTAAATGTAAAAGTCGGTGATGTCGTGCAAAAAGGCGTAACACTAGCTTCTCTTTCAAATGGTGACTTGTACGCATCAGTTCAGCAAAAGCAGGCACAGGTTGATGTAGAAAACGCAAAATTGTCTGATGTTACAAATGGGGACACTTCGTTGGCAGAGTCTGATGTTCAAAATGCTAAGGTTACTGCGGACCAATCCCTCCAGTCAATAATCGACCAGATCAAGGATTCGTATTCAAAATATAATGATTTAATGAGAAGTAAGATTGATCAATTGTATATTACCCCTGATAGTCGATATCCAAACATAAAAAACTTTGAT
>JBAXRA010000009.1:0-18229 GCA_037131455.1 bacterium
ATCTCTTCTGCTTCAAAAGGGATAATGGGTAACTCTACTTTTTCCATGTGCACAATATTAAAATATGCACATTAACAAAACTTAAATAAGTTATGAGTTTCCCTACAACACATACATCAACCCGCCTAAAATCATTATCAATATAAGGAATAAAAACTTGTAAGCTCTCTCAAACCACGTTGCAGGATTCAACTTAATATTAATTCCAGTATAGATCGTCATAAGAGCAATGAATAAGAGAAAATAATCCAAAGCCAGCGATCGACTAAACTGATTAGCAAGAAGGCCAATGGCATTGAATACAAAAATATTTCCAAGGTTGCTTGTATACCAACCCAATGCATCCCAAAGTTCGGTATCTTTTGAATAGCTAATTTTTGCATAAGCCAAACTTGATACATACAAGAGGGGAATTGCTAATACGATTTGATAAGTTACAAGATTCGGAAATTTTTCAGGGCTTAGAGTAAGTATAATTGTCAGGATAAAAAACAAAGCACCCATCATAAAACTGTTGATGACTACTTTGTTAGCGGATTTATGTGGGTTGGTTTGGAACATCTTTTTTTCCATTGCCCATTAATGTTATCATTAAAATATGAAGTTACAAGAAGTCACCTTCACCCAAAAAGTCTACAACGTCGTCCGTAAAATAAAAAAGGGAAGTGTTATGACCTATTTACAAGTCGCAACCCTCGCCGGAAACCCAAAAGCAGTCCGCGCTGTCGGCAATGTCCTCAATAAAAACTATGATCCTAAAATCCCTTGTCACCGGGTAATCCGTTCAGACGGAAAAACAGGTGGGTATAATCGTGGTGCTTCAAATAAAATAAAAATCCTCAAAAATGAAGGGCTTTACATCAACTTCTTCAAGTAGCTGATTAAACTAGCAATCTCAACAGTTTCCTGCACCAATGTGTCCATATGTCGAATAGTTACGCTGTTATCAATGGCCTCCTTTTGCCCCACGATTAATAGGTAATGCGCAGCAATTTTTTCTGCAGCTGCCAATTGTGCTGATATTTTGTCACGTGACAATGACTGGTGAACATGAATATTTTCACCACGTAGCATATCAATAATCGCCAAGCTTTTCAGTCTTGCATCATACCCCAATTGTATAAAGAAAAATCGTGTATCGTTTGGCTTTGCGGCTTTGACCGGCTTTGATTCCTTCAAAATTCCTTTTTCAGTCCTGTCTTCCAAAATAATAGATGCACCGATAGCAGGGATTTCTTTCTTGCCCCAAGCTTTACGAGCTACAATGTTATATCGCTCTCCAATTGCACAAACTACTCGTTCCTCGTTCTCTTCTGTGTCAATAATATTCATTACTCGGAAAATTGTTCCACTGCAGAAAGATCCATTACCAATCAAACAGTGGTTGATCGAGTAGGCAATATTAAGAGATTCGATATATTCCAAAACTTCACGGAATTGTTCGCGGCTCTCTTCTGAAAGATAATTCATTGGATGCGGTGCTTCAGCGTTTAACTGCATGCAAGCCTCATGTGTACTTGCTAAAAGATCAAGAGGATTCTTTTTAAAAGTCTGACGTTCCTCCGCTGGTAAATCATTCAGATGTTTCTTGTAGAAATTCACAAACTCTCGACTAAATCGATTAAATGAATCCTTGTCACCAATTGAATTAATTTCAACCAAAAGGCTAGCGTCCGGATTCAAATCCTTCAAAATCGCACAAGTTGTTTCAATAATAATAGCGTCAGAAATACTTTTTCCATTTCCAATGATATCGATATTAAAAGTTTTCTCGCGCTTTTTGATGTGAGGATTTCCAGCAATTGGTCCTTCGTAAAAAATCATCGGTGGCTGGTTAAGCTCGAGCATTTTCTTTTCAATATAGTGACGAATGATAGCAATTTTTTCCTCAAGGTAACCCTCGAAATCAAGAGCGCTTGTTTCAAGTACAGATTTTTTAGCCAAGAGGCTGTCTTTGAAGTTTTTTGCCTTGGCAATATCCTGTTTCTCAACCTCCAGATTCTTGTATTCTACGAAGCCAAAATGAGTAGCTGTGCGAGAGGCATGAGTGACGCAAGGGGACTGTTTAGAGCCTTGTTTTGGGCTTTTATGGGCTTTTTTAGGAGTAGATTTAGGTTTTGATGCCATATGTGTGCAGAGATAATACTGGCAAACAGAGGGTTTGTCCACTTTTGACTGGGGAATAATGCGGTTAAATATATTGGTTTTTTAAATTAAAAATTAGTGGTAGAATACAGGTATAAATTTTATGGAAAAAACTCCTGAAATAAATTCACAAAATGAATCAATAAATTTCCATGAAGTCTCTTCACAAAGAAAAGAGCTACGCAGAGCTTTGAAAGAATTAATGGACAAGCAAACAGCCGAGTCGTCTAATAAGAATGAAAAACGAGAATTGAATTCTAGGTTAAAATCTTTCGACAAAAGGGCCGCCAATTTTAAAGTCGAAAATTACGGGGGTTTAAATGGTGCCATCGAACACCTTACAAAATCTAAGGATAAAGCAGAACAGGAATTTCTACCTGTAGATCTTGAAGTAATCTATGCAGAATTTCCCGAGTACCAAAAAATAGAAGAAGACCAACAATATTTGGATCAACTCAAGGATAAAAGAATGAAACAGATTTTTGCCAGCACCCGCGCTAAAACCGAAGGCGAGAAAAAATCTGCCGAAATGCATCTCGATGATACCCTTAATATGATAGAAGAAACTGAAAAAGATTTGGAAAAAGTACCCGCCATTGATCTTCACGCTGCAGAATTGGTCAATTACAAACAAGACCTCGCAGAAAGTGGCCATATAGCCATGGTCCTAAGTACCAAGGAAAACCTTGATGCAATCGGTGACAAAATGCTTTCTGGAAAACCAATGTTTTTGTTCGGGCTTACAGGTACGGGTAAAACCACATTGGCTCAATATGCAGCTAAACATTATACAGGTAAGGATGCCGAGATGGTTTATTGTAGTCCGCAAACAAAAGAGACTGATGTGTGGGGACGAACAGGTATCACAAAAGAAGACGACGTGCCTGTTACTAAATTTATCTACGGACCCCTTGCACGAGCTATGCAAGAGGGGCGTGTAATTATCTTTGATGAATTTACTAACCTTCCTGATGAACAGATTTCTTTTATCAAGGGTGTATTTAGTAAAAAAACAGGAGACACAGTCTCTGTACAAGGAAACGGAGAAATCAGTTTGGCCGAAGGCTTCCAAATGATTTTTACTGCAAACCTGAAATCTGAAAAAAATCCAAATAAAAAAGCCCTACCTGCAGAAATGGCAGACGAATTCACTCAGAACAATTTGGAAATAAATTATTCACCAAAAGAAGACGCCTATGACATTATATTGGCAAGGCTTATGAATCGGGATGGGTCAATCGATATGTCGAATCATGATCTAAATACCGTATTGCCAAATTTATGCTTGGCCATGGCCGATATTCAAGAATCATATGTTAGGGGAACCAGCAAAGAAATGGCAGGACGTGTTGGGGCACTTGGAGCAAATGGCAAAGCTTATTCTTTTGAAAAATTCGTGACTACTCAGCGTTCAATCGAGGCTATTTTGTCTTTGTGGAATATTGAAAAACAAAAAGGTAAAAATACTACCACTTTTTCTGAATTTCTAGATGATCGATTAAAGACGGCTTTAAATTTTAAAGAATTCCCAGAAAGAGACCGCATTTTGGCTGCTCAAATTTTTGCTTCATGGGGATTTCTGATTACGTTAGACCCGAAAGAATTAAATATTTCTAACCCAGAAGATATTTTCAAATTAAATGCCATCAAGGCAATGCGTGGTGAAGAGGCAAAAGAAGAAATTATTAAAAAGTCTGGAGATGTTAAACACTTGTCCCTAAGAGAGGTTGCTAATCTAGATCCATTTGAAAGACGTGCCAAAGAAGTGGTAGCAGAAGGGGAGGCACTACTAGGCGATACTGAAAAAGCAAAAGACAAATTTTTGTCTGGTATTCAAAAGCGTTCTAAAAAAATCTTTGGAAAAAAATCAAAGGAGGAGTCAGAATTCACCCCCGAATCCATCACCGAAATCTCTGCTTTCACCTCTGATGCATTTGGCAAAGGTAAATTCAACGAAGCCACCATCACACCACCCACAGAAATTGACTACACAACCCTTAAAAACACCCCTGACGCATCTAAATACGGTGAATACACCCTAAACCCTGAAATGGGAGGTGTAGACTATGAAAATGCTAAAATATTCATACCAGACCTGTCTGCCATGAATGGCAAGGAACTTGATGAAGTCTTTAAACACGTAGTAGACACCTATGGAGACAAATATCACATCCCTGGTCTTGAATACTGGAAATACATCATCGAAAACCCATCCAAAGCCGACCCCGCCATCAAAGATGGTAAATACTACTTCTTCCCAGGTTCTGTTCTCCGCTACTCGGGTGGCAATGCCTGTGTGCCGTATTCGTATTGGCTTGGATCGAGGTTCGATCGGGACGCCGATCATTTGGGCCTTCAGTGGGGTGGGGACTATCGGGTTCTCCTCCTCGAGAAGTAGTTTGTTTCTTTGACCTTTGATCTTTTGCCCCTGCCCCCCTTTAATCTTTTCTTTTGTATTTGTATTTCTTTTGACTTCTTTTTTCCTTTTGTCTCCTTTGGGCTTTGAAAAATATTTAATGCAAAATAGTCAAGATATTTAAAACTGAGTTCAACAAGTAAGTGCACCAGAAGTTAATCCAAATCTTACCTCCAGTACATCTGTGAACAAAAAAGCCAAAATCCCACTATTTTGATACAATACACTCAATAAACATATGGAAGAATTAACCACCATTGAAGCAAAAAAAGAACAAAAAACTGCTGTTGAAAATCAGGACAAACATGATGAGCAGGAACATGCTGAAGCTGTGGCCCTATTTGAAAAATACCAAGATTTTTTCGAGCACTATGCTAAAGGAAAAATAAAAATTGAGCCTGCTCCAAAAGGTCTCGAAACCTTTGCTTTTAATCTAGAGAAAAACACCATTTATGTGAATTCGATGTTCTATAAGAAACAAGGATTATCAGAAGAAAAAACAGTCTTTGCTATTTTGCATGAAATTGAGCATTTTATGGAGAAAATGAACATTCTATCTGAGGATGGCGGAGTCAGAAAATTTGAGAAATATCTTAAAAATATTAAAGCCTCCAAAGCCTTTGGAGTGATGGATAATTGTGTTGCTGATATCAGAGAAAACCGAACCGTATTGTCAAAAAACACTGGAATGGGAGATTTGGAACAAGAAATTTATAAAAAAGATCTGTTTCCAAGTAATGATTTTACCACTACACCAAAACACCTTCAATTTTGCCAGGCGATTTTACGCGAAGCCCGTTTGCCAGAAGAAATTTGCATTGTTGCTCCAGAAGTTAGAACTGCTCTCGATGAAGTGACAAAGATTCCAAAACTTTTGAATATTATGACAAACCCAGGTACACCCATGTCTCTCAGGTTAAGATTGCAAGAAAAATACATTTGGCCAAAAGTCGAAGCTTTGCTAGAGCAAGATTTAAAAGAACAGAAGGAAAAAAATAAAGAGGGTAAGAAAGGGGAGGGTGAAGGAGAGAGTAAAAACGGTGAAAACGGTGAAAATAATCAGGAGGACCAAGAAGGCCAAGGCAATTCTGAAAATGATCCAAATAAAATTTTTGCAAAAGATTACGAAGAAATGGACAAAAAATTTGGCGAAGCAGTACCAATGGAAGATGTTGAAAAAGCCTTAAAGGAATACAAAGAGGGAAACAGTAGTCAAGGTAAAAGTAAGAAAAGTCTTCAAGAAAAAGCAGATCAAGACTATGCCGACAAAATCGGTGTAGAGAAACAGGATTTGCAAAATTACAGAAAAATTGCAGGTGAATTAGAAAGAATAGTCAACCCCGAAACAGACATTAGTGTTCGAGAAGAATTGCGAAGTTTGTTTTATCGAATTGTTTCAAAAAGATCAAAACCGCAAATGGCTCCAAAATATCCAATGACCGAAGGTGATGAATTGGTTGACCCTGCTAAATTAATTGCTGACGTTAAAGCGGGGAATCTCCAGCCCAGAGTGTGGGAGGATACAGAAATTAAGGATAAAAAAGGTGACAAATTTGGCGAAGTAGAAATAACCTTGGTCTGTGACCGCTCGTCTTCTATGAATGAGGATGGTGGGAAAAAGGCAGTAGAGCAAAGAAAATCGGCAGTGCTTGTTATGGAAGTTCTTAGAGAGTTTGCAGAAATTTGTGAAGATGAAAAATCTAATACCACAGAACCCCTTATGATAAGCTCTGAAATCTATACTTTTTCAAGTACTGATGAAGATAAAATTCCACTAAAAAATATGTCTCCAGAACTTGGAGAGGCCGAAAGGGTTAATATTTTAAAAAAGCTATATGATTTACCTGGATCAACAACAGACTATGTCTGCCTTGAGACGATTGCCAATAATCTTGATGATAAAACTAAGTCTAAAATAAAGGAAGGTTCACTTAAAAAAATTGTAATTATTTTTACTGATGGAGGTAGTGACAATTCAAACGAAGTCATGTCTCAGCTTGAAAGTTTGCGAGAAGACGGCGTCGTGGCAATTGGTGTGGGTATTACAGAAAGCGGTCAACAGGTTTTGACCACGTATGCACCGAACGCAAGGGTGGTTACAGATGTCTCAAAATTACCCATAGAGTTGGGAGAGTTGTTGAAAAATCACTTGAAGGATTTATAAGTCATTTCAAAAATGCTAAACTACCCACCATGGAAAACCTAGTCCAAATGGCCTCTGCCAATACTAAAACCCAAGAAAAACCCACAAAAACCCAAGAAGAACTGCGATCTACCTTGGAAAAAAAACTGGTAAATCTTGAATCTACATTTAACGAAGCTGTTTCAATGTACGAACAAGCTCTAGAGAACAATACCTTTGAAGATGCAGATGATGAAGATGAAGGATCGGGTGAAAAGAGAAAACAAGATATTCAGAACAAAATCCTAAAGATTCTCGAGAGAGGTGAGGTGATGCGGGCAAGGCTTGATGGTGGGGAAGAATTGTCAAATTCACCAGAATTCACCCCCGAATCCATCGCCGAAATATCCGCATTCACCTCTGATGAATTTGGCAAAGGTAAATTCAACGAAGCCACCATCACACCACCCACAGAAATTGACTACACAACCCTTAAAAACACCCCTGACGCATCTAAATACGGTGAATACACCCTAAACCCTGAAATGGGAGGTGTAGACTATGAAAATGCTAAAATATTCATACCAGACCTGTCTGCCATGAATGGCAAGGAACTTGATGAAGTCTTTAAACACGTAGTAGACACCTATGGAGACAAATATCACATCCCTGGTCTTGAATACTGGAAATACATCATCGAAAACCCATCCAAAGCCGACCCCGCCATCAAAGATGGTAAATACTACTTCTTCCCAGGTTCTGTTCTCCGCTACTCGGGTGGCAATGCCTGTGTGCCGTATTCGTATTGGCTTGGATCGAGGTTCGATCGGGACGCCGATCATTTGGGCCTTCAGTGGGGTGGGGACTATCGGGTTCTCCTCCTCGAGAAGTAGTTTGTTTCTTTGACCTTTGATCTTTTGCCCCCTTTAATCTTTTCTTTTGTATCTGTATTTCTTTTGACTTCTTTTCCCCTTTTGTCTCCTTTGGGCTTTGAAAAATATTTAATATATAATCATCTCGGCAAGCTAACCTCCCCAGGCATAATTCCAAAATCCTTCAACGGTAGAATTCTTAGCAAAGCTCGTCCTGTAATTAGGTTGGAAGGCAAGGGTCCCCAAATCCTAGAATCAGAACTAACTGCTCGATTATCACCCATGACGAAATATTCGTGATTATTTAATGCATAATTCGCTACACGATCACTTTGGAAAGTGATATATGGTTCGTTCAGTGTGAATCCTTCAGGGTTTTCTTTGTTCTTAATCACCACAGCACTTCCATTAACGGAAATAGTTTCACCAGGAAGTCCGATAATACGCTTTATGTAGTGCTTGCTTTCGTCCATCGGTGGTTTTAACACAACAACGTCTCCTCGTTTTGGACTTTCAAATTTGTAAGTCAGCTCGTCTACAATCAAGTAATCACCAGTTTCAAAATTTGGCTCCATTGAACTTCCATAAACCAAGAATGGTTCTGCAACGAATATACGAATGAGGATAATGAGTACTAAAAAAATAGTGAATATCGGTCCGGCGAAGAGAAAATTAAAGATGGTCTTGAAAAACCGCCCGATTAATGAGGAAATATTTCGAGCAGGAGGTTTTTGTTCCATTTATCACATCATATTACAAATGTGCTAGAATATCCAGCATGTATTACATAGTCGGATTAGGAAATCCCGGAGAAGAATATGCGGACACAAGGCACAATGCAGGTCGCATTGCGGTTTCGACTTTTGCAAAGAAAAATGACTTTCCAGAATTTGTGGAAAATAAAAAAGCGGTTGGGATGATTTCGGAAGGGTCTTTGAAGAAGGAAAAAATTATGTGTATTTTGCCAGATACTTTTATGAACAAGTCAGGTGCTTCTTTGAAATCATTTATTACAAGTGTTAAAAAAGCAGAGAGCTTGATTGTGGTTCACGATGATTTGGATTTGCCTTTAGGAAAAATTAAAATTTTATTTAATCGCGGAGCTGGGGGACACAAAGGTGTTGAGTCTGTGAGAAAGGTGGTGAAGACCGATGCCTTCATCAGAATTAAAATGGGGGTTTCTCCGGTTAGTGCAAAAGGGAAGGCGCGAAGACCAAGCTCTGATAAAATTATGGATTTTATTGTTGGTAAGTTTAAAAAGCCGGAATTGGATTTGATTAAGAAAGCTTCGAAATTAGCTGCAGAGGCCATTGAGACAATTATTTTGGAAAGTAAGGAGAAGGCGATGAGTTTGTTTAATCAGTAAAAAACAAAAATCCGTCTCCACGAGAGCAAATTTTTGCCCCGTGGTTAGACGGACATTATCTAGGTTCGATTGGGACTGATAGCCCCTTGCCGATGACCTTTTCGCCACGAACCACAACAATAGTGTGGTGTTTTTGGGCGATGATCGCGGGTCGCGCATCGAGTTCGCTAATAGGTTGGATAACCTTTTCACTTTTTTCGTCAGGTACGAGATAGTAGAAAGTTTCTTCCCCGTGCTTCCCGATAGAGAGCATGATGAGCTCTGAATTTTCTCCGAGGACTTGCTTTTTGATGGCTTCGTTCGCGTTAAATTTCCTTTTTGAATTGATGTAGTTTGGAATTACGATCGCTGATAACATCGCTATGATGACGAGGATGATGATCACCTCGATTAGGGTGAATCCGCGGTGCGCTGCCGGTGTTTTCATGGGTTTCAGTGGTTCTGGGTGTTTTGAGGTACAGCACGATTACAATAATCGTGACTTATGTCCAATAGATTTATACAATGGAACACATCTTAAGTCAAAAAATTTTATTTGTCCCAATACGAAACACGCCCATTGTTTATTAATAAACAATGGGCGGTTCCTGACTTAACTTTTATTTTTCCTTTCTTATTTCTTATCCACAAATCCCAACGCCATTTTCTGATCCTTGGCATCAAATATGTTGATCTTGAACTTGTAGCTCTTTCCAAGTTCCAATGATTCTCTCAATTTCGCGTCAGAACCGAATTCTGAAACGTGAACCAAACCAGCAACACCTTCTTCGATTGAAGCAAGAGCGCCGTGCTTGTTAAACTTGATAACAACACCTGTAACGATGTCATCCTTCTTGTATTTTTTCTCAGCTTCTTTCCAAGGGTTAGTTTTAAGCGCCTTGATAGAAAGTGAAACCTTACCATCCTTGATTTCGATGATTTTAGCTTTTACTTTGTCTCCAACCTTATAAAGAGTTCGAGGGTCTTCAACAAGTGCCCAGTCCAATTCAGAAATGTGAACCAATCCTTCCAATCCTTCTTCTAATTTCACGAATACTCCGAAATCAACTGCACCTGTTACTGTTCCTTCAACTTCTTCAGAAACTGCGTACTGACCAATCATCTTTTCTTTTTCACCAGATTCTGGAGATTTTTCAGAGAAGATAAGTTTTCCTTCCTTAGGAATTGCAGCAATAACAACTACTGACAATTTCTGTCCAACTAATTTCTTCAACTCTTCTAAGATTCTGTCCTTATTACCGTCCTCAACGCGAGGGTAGTGGTCAGCCTTTAATTGTGAAGCTGGAAGGAAACCTTGGATACCTTGCCAGTTCATTAATAAACCTCCCTTGTTTGCCTCTAATACTGGAACATCGAAGGCAACCTTTGACTTGATAGCAGCCTCTGCTTCGCCCCAAATAAGAGCTTGCTTAGCTTCCTTCAGAGAAAGTTCGATATAACCTTCTTCGTTTCTAAGGTCTACCACCTTTGCAGCAATGCTGTCGCCGATGTTTACTTTTCGTAGAATGTCTCGAGCGGCAATGTATTCACGTCCGAAAATAATACCTGTTCCGAAAGGCTTAAGATCAACGAATACTCCTCGCTTGTCGATAGAAACCACTGGTCCTTCGACGATGTCGCCAGGTGATGGTGGGCTAATAATGTCAGCGAATTTCTTTCCCATGACAGTGTCCTTATGCGCTTCATGCATAAAATCGACTGGCTTTTTAGGAGAGTCTGCTCTTTCTTTTATTTCAACGTTGTCACCCATAGTCGCATTTCTGCTAGATCGGTGTCTTGGTTTAGAGTCTGTTGTTGCGTCAGACTTTGTTGTTTTTGTATCTGTCATTTAAATATAAACGAGGTGATTCTACGAGAGTGGTCAGTCGTGGCACCGTAGGGTTACATCCCCGAATGGGTTGATAAAATTTAAACGTGGGGGGATTGTAGCATAAATGGGGGGATTTTCAAGGGGGGTAAGGCACTTTCAAATAAACCTTACATAAGCTATAATACCCCCATGATTGTTACGTATTTAGGAAATGAAACTTTCCGTATCCAAGTCGGCGACCTTGTTTTAGCCTGTAATCCTCCTGCAAAATCTTCTGATTTCAAGATGAACAAGTTCGGCGCAAACGTTGTACTTCAAACTATTAAACATCCTGATATGGGTGGTGGAAAAGAATTTTCTTATGGAGAAAAAGAGCCTTTCGTGATCTCTGGTCCCGGTGAATACGAATCAAATGGCTTGTTTATAAAAGGCGTGGCTGGCGAATCAAAATATGATTTACCAAAAGGTGTAGAAAAATGCATCAATACAATATATTCAACTACTGTTGATGGAATTAACATTTTATATTTGGGTGCACAGTCAGCTCCTATGCCTGCCGGACTTTCTGATATTGTTGATTCAGTCGATATGTTATTTATTCCAATCGGAGGAAATGGAACTTATGATGCAAAAGAGGCCGCTAAAATTGTTTTAAATCTAGAGCCGAAAATTGTGGTTCCTATGGGGTATTCTTCGGCAAAAGACGCAAACCTTGCAGCTTTTCTAAAAGAAACTGGTTCAAAGGGTGAAACGGTGGATAAACTTACAATTAAAAAGAAGGATCTTGAAGGAAAAGATCAGGATGTGGTAGTTCTTGCTCCGCAGGTGTAAAATACAATTATGAAAAAACTTATCCACAACCTAAGACAAAAACCTCCACATGTTCGACGCATGGTTGCTTTTGTAACGAGTGTTGCTGTTACTGCAATAATTGGAATTGTTTGGATATCAAGTTTGGTTGCGGTTGGCGTAAGTTCCGAAAATGATACAGTCGAAGTAGCAAAAACTCCGTCTCCGATTGCTCTTATGTTCGATGAAATAAAAAGTTTTTTTAAGTCTACTGGAGAGGATTTTGCCTCAGTCAGTGATTCCTTTAGTTCACTGCAAAATAATGATGAGATTGTCGCTACAAGTACAGATGGATCGATCGGTGTTAGCACAACAGATAATAATGTTGATAATAATAGTGTAAATTCATTAACCGAAGAACAATAAACAATCCGTATGGCAAAAAAACCTGAAAAATCAAATGAAGATGTTCCTGTTGTTGTAGAGCAATATAATAAAGTCGTTGCCCGTAGTCTGGTAACTGAAATGAAGGATTCATACATCGACTATGCGATGTCAGTAATCACTGATCGAGCCCTTCCAGATGTTCGTGATGGTTTAAAGCCAGTGCACCGACGAATTCTTTTTTCAATGCACCAACTGGGTTTGACGGCTTCTGCAAAATTTTCAAAGTCCGCAAAGGTAGTCGGAGAAGTGATGGGAAATTACCACCCGCACGGAGATATGGCGATTTATAACTCGCTTGTGAACTTGGCGCAGGATTTCTCGACTCGCTATCCTTTGATCTGGGGACAAGGAAACTTTGGTAACATTGACGGAGACTCACCAGCGGCGATGCGATATACAGAATCACGAATGGCTAAAATCTCGGCAGAATTATTGCGTGATATTGAAAAGAATACTGTTGATACAAGGCCAAACTACGATGGGACTAAAAAGGAACCGACAGTGTTGCCAACAGCAGTTCCAAACCTTTTATTGAATGGAACACTTGGTATTGCGGTAGGTATGGCGACAAACATTCCTCCACATAACTTGCGAGAGGTGGTTGATGCAACAGTGCACCTACTGGACAATCCAGAAGCTTCAAATGATGACCTGACACAGTTTATTAAAGGACCTGACTTTCCTACAGGAGGAATTATGTTTAGCGAGGTAGATATCAAAACTGCTTATGCACACGGTCGCGGTGGCGTTGTTGTTCGAGGGGAGGCTGAAATTGTCGAAGAAAAAGCCGGACTTTCCCGAATCATTATCACTTCAATTCCTTTCCGTGTGAATAAATCAGATTTGATTATTGCAGTAGCTGATTTAGTTCGCGATAAAAAAATTGAAGGTATCAAAGACATTCGTGACGAATCAACAAGAGACATTCGAATCGTTATCGATTTAAAAAACGGTGCATACCCACAGAACGTATTGAATTTTTTGTATAAACACACACAATTGGAATCCACTTTCCACTTCAACATGGTTGCACTTGTAAACGGTGTACCTCAAACACTCTCTCTGCACACTTTCCTCGAAGAATTTATCGGACACCGAAAAGTTGTTATTAGACGCCGAACAGAATTCGATCTAAAGAAAGCACAGGAAGAAGAGCATATTTTGTTAGGTTTAAAGAAGGCGCTGGATCATATTGATGAAATTATTAAATTGATTAAAAAATCAAAAGACCGACAGACTGCGCATCTTGGTTTGATGAAAGAATTCAAGTTCTCTGACCGACAATCATTCGCGATTTTGGAAATGAAACTTCACAAGTTGTCTGCACTTGACCGAAAGAAAATTGAAGAGGATTTAAAGAAGATTCAGGAATTCATCAAGGAATGTGAAGAAATATTAAAGAGCGCAAAAAAGGTAATTTCAATTATCAAAGACGAACTTGCATTTATTCGAGAAAAATATGGTGATGATCGACGTACAAAGGTTGTAAAACACGGTACGAAAGATTTTTCAATTGAGGATGTTATTCCAAATGAAGAAACTGTTTTGGTCCTTACATCAGGCGGTTATATTAAACGAACAGATCCAGAGGAATACCGAAAGCAAAAACGCGGAGGTGTGGGCGTGATGGACTTGAACACAAAAGAAGAAGACTTTATTACACACTTCTTGAATACTTCTACTCATAACGACCTACTATTCTTCACTGATAAGGGTAAGGCTTACCAAATCAAGGCTTATGATATCCCAGAAGGAAAGCGCGCGACCCGTGGAAAGTCTATCAAGAACTTCCTATCAATTGCTGATGAGGAAAAAATTACATCTATTCTTTCGATGCCAAAGGAGATTAAAAAGGGCAGCGAGCTCTCACTATTCTTGGTAACAAAAGCAGGAACTGGTAAAAAAGTTTCTGCAGAAAACTTCCATGACGTACGCCGAAGCGGAATTATCGCAATCAGATTAGATGCAGGCGACGAATTGGTTTCAGCCTCATTCGTACAGAAAGGCGACAGTATTATGGTTGTCTCATCTGACGGTCAATCGATCCGATTTGATAATGAAGATGTTCGAGAAATGGGAAGAGGTGCAGGAGGTGTGCGTGTTATCAAGCTGGATAAAAATGTCCACGTTGTCGGAGCCGACACAATTGGAAAAGATGAAAAAGAGGCCCAAGTATTCGTAGTTTCTGCAAACGGATATGGAAAGAAAACTGAAATTGGTGAATTTAAAATCCAAGGACGAGGTGGTTCTGGTATTAAATGTGTTAAGGTGACTGACAAAACGGGGGACCTAATTAGCGCACGAATTGTTACTGCAGAAAACGAAGAAGCCGTTGCGATCTCAAAGAAAAGCCAAGTTATCCGATGTGATCTTAATGAAATTCCATCTCTTGGACGAGATACACAAGGAGTGCGTGTGATGAAACTGCGTGAAGGAGATAGCCTTGCGTCCGTGATTACATTATAATAAGGTCGCACTCCAGTCGACACATATCGTGCGACTTGATCGTCCTCCAAAGGATGTATCGGACGAAGTGATTTCATTAAATCAGCAAAATCATGTTCACCAAACCGGAAAAAAATATTTTAGAAATGCATATCGGTGAAGGTATGGTGGTTGCCGATTTTGGTACGGGAGGAGGGGCGTATATATTGCCACTTCTTGAACGTGTTGGAACGTTTGGAGAAGTCTTTGCAGTGGATGTTCAAGCTGTTAAATTATCGCGTATTTTGAATGAAGCAAAGCGTTATGGTCACAAAAATCTAAGCGTTATCCACAGCGACCTCGAATCGACAGCCGGCTCTCATTTGAAAGATAGATATTGTGATCGCGTAATTATTTCAAACCTTTTTCATAAAGTAGAAGACAAGGATGCAGTTATTATAGAAGCTCGACGAGTGCTTAAAAAGACAGGAATGCTTATTGTAATTGATTGGATGGATTCATTTAACTTGATTGGCCCACATAAAGATTCTGTCTTTTCAAAGGAGAAGGCAATAGAAAGGGCTGAAAAAGCGGGATTTGTTTTGTTCAAGGAATTTAATGCAGGGGATCACCACTATGGGCTGGTGTTTAAACTTTTAAAATCTTAATGCTATAATCAAGACGTAACAATATGAAGTCCTTTCAAGTCATCCTTACAACAGTTTTTATCCTAGTCGCCATTGCAGGTGTGATCACTTTTGCGCTTACCGGTGCAGCTGATAAACAGGTCACACCTAAAGCAGTAGTTTGGGGGCCGATATCACAAGGTGACTTTGCACAATTAATTTCGCATATCAATATAGACGGTTCAGTTGCGGATATTAGTTACGAGCAACACGATTCAAAAAAAATTGATCAAGATTTTGTTAATGCACTTGCAGAAGGTCGTGGTCCAGACATTATTATTTTTCCAGATAATAAATTCCTCCAATACAGAAACAAGCTTTACAATATCCCTTATGCAAATTTTCCTGAAAGACAATATTTGGACACCTACCTCGATTCGGCAAGTGTATTCCTAGGAAAGGACGGAGTGTGGGCAATCCCATTTATGGTTGACCCGTTGGTGATGTACTGGAATAAGGCCACGTTTAATGCGGAAAGTTTGACAATTCCTCCAAAAAAATGGTCTGAGCTTGCTAACCTTACTGATAAAATCGTAAAGAAAAATCCAGTGGGGGGAATCAGTAAGGCGCTTGTTGCAATGGGAGAATATAGAAACATCAATAATGCCAAGGACATTCTTACAAGTTTGATATTTCAATTGCGAAACCCGATCTCCATTACTTCAGAGGTTGACCGTGATGAAATTAAATATGTTTTAGATCAGAAAGGTGTGAAGGATTCAATTTCAGCTGTTGATTTTTATACTTCATTTTCTAATCCATCAAGCCCTCTATACAGTTGGAACCGTTCATTCCCGAATGCTAACGATGCGTTTTCAGCAGGGGATTTGGCACTATATTTTGGAAAAGCGAGCGAGCTCAACAATATCAGAGCAAGTAATCCAAACCTATATTTTGATGTAGCTCCAATCCTCTCATCTGATGATCCTGTGAGCGGAAGTAGAGGAAAGGCAACAGTTTATTTGATGGCCCTTGTTAAGAATACAAAAAACCTAGCTGGTGGATTTTCTGCGCTTACTTATTTAACAAATAGTGATTCGCAAAAATTCTGGTCTGAATTGACAGGTATTCCGCCTGCAAGAAGAGATTTATTAGGCACATCACCAAGTAATCCTTTCCAGGCTGTTTTTTATAAGTCCGCAATTCAATCAGAAACTTGGCTCGATCCAAACCCTGACCAGTCAAGTTTGGCGTTTCAAGATATGATAGAATCTATAGCAACAGGCAAGCAAAATCCGGATGAGGTTATTACCCCTTTTGCTAACCGATTAACTAATATTTATAATACTAAATAAAAAACAATGGCAACAGCTTCAGCAAATTCAAATGCGATCTCGAATGTACTCACGAGTTGTGCAAATAACAAGGATGCCGGTGGAAATATTATAGGATGCAATTGGGTAGACCTTGTAAATCTTTTCCAGAGCGGTATTCTTTTCGGAATCTACCTAGCATCGGTTGTTGTTGTGATTGTGCTTGTTAAAACAGGGTTTACCATGGTGACTTCAGGAAGTTCAGACGAGTTGTCCAAAGCAAAAAAGAGCCTGACTAAAATTTTAATCGGGTATTTCTTTATGTTGGCGGGATGGTTGTTGGTAAAGAAGATCCTAACTGTGCTTGGAGTAAGTGAAGATTACCAGATGTTGGCATCATGATATAATATTTTTATGAAATCTATTTTAAATTTAACTATACTAAGTCTTATAACTCATAATAATATGAAAAAGTACTTAGCTATACTTGCAGTCTTCATAGGTATAATTAGCCTTTCTGGTGGGGTGGTGTATGCAGTGTCTTTCGATGATAGTGTTGATTTATCAGTCCAAAGTGATTCAAACCCAACACGGGATTTCGATGCGAGTGTAGATTCTTCAGTCCAAGGTGGTTCAGCTGGAAATGGTGGTGGTTATTATTGGGATAGTAACCCTGCAACTGGCGGCACAAGGAGCACTGGTTCTGGAAGTGCAGCTAACAGAACAAGTTCAGCAGGTGGTTCATCTCCTTCAGGTGGCGGTGGTTCATCTCCTTCAGGTGGCGTCGGTTCATCTCCTTCAGGCGGTGGTGGTGGTATGACGCAAAGTGCACCTCCTAATAATGTTCAAGCTGCAGCCCCTAATAATGTCAGAGCCGGGGGCGGTGTAAATTGTAATACTGATACAGGAAAAATCTGTAACCCGATCAAGGCAGGTTCTGTTGACAATCTGCTAGCCAGCCTTCTTTCAATTGTTAAGTTCGTAGCTGGTATCGTTCTCGTCATCTATTTTATCCTTGCTGGATTTAAATACGTCACAGCGCGTGGGGATGAAGGCAAAATAAAGGAAGCACACAATATGCTTACTTGGACCGCTGTTGGAGGGGCAATCCTTCTCGGTGCCGAGGTTATTCAAAAACTTATTAGCGGAACAATTAATCAATTGGGTACTGGTTTATAAAACAATTATGAAAAAGCAAATAGCAAAAATCACATCAGTCCTTGCATTAACAGCAGTACCGTTTACGGTTTTTGCAGCGGCTACAAATTTCAGTGCACTTGTCACTCAGTTTACAAATTATGTAAGGCTTATAGTTCCGCTCATTATTGGATTAGCAGTACTTGTATTTATTTGGGGGATTTTCAAATTTGTTCTTTCGGCTGGAAATGATAAAGATCACACTGAAGGTATAAAATTCATGACATGGGGCATTGTATCCTTGTTTGTGATGGTGTCCGTATGGGGATTGGTGGCAATTTTGACCAAAACCTTCTTTAATGACAATGTAGTTATTCCACAGCTGAGGACTACAATGTTGGACAAAGAAAATGTATAATGTAGGGGTCGACTTTTTGATCAAAAGTCGCATTAATATTAATTAAATAGTAAACGTTTATTATGAGAAAATTATTGGCTCGCGGATGGGTTGTTGTAGTGGCATTCGCCCCTGCACTGGCATTCGCACAGAACTTCGGTACAAACGGATTCATCGGTCTATTGGATGCAGCTAACAACCTTATCGGCCGACTTATTCCTTTCATTATTGCACTCACGGTCTTGGTCTTCCTTTGGGGAGTATTCAAGTTCGTTATTTCAAACGATGCAGAAGGACGAAAGGAAGCTCGTGGTTACATGGTTTGGGGTATCGTATCTTTGTTCATTATGGTTTCAGTTTGGGGA
>JBAXRA010000010.1:0-17983 GCA_037131455.1 bacterium
AAGTGCATTACAATGTACATCGCAATTGGTTTCAATTCGTCTTCCATGTCTCGCAAAGAGAACACAACGAATTTTTTATTAATATCAACGTTCGATGGTCGGTTAATAAATCCAGACCAAGTTCCTTTTGTGTATTTCGTCAGTCGTTGTGCAAGCGACTCTCCCCCTTCCATTCCGGCAAGTACCAATTCAAAGTCCGACATTAGAGGTGGTTCAACTGCGGCAAAATTTGAATCTGCAGTAATATCCTTTAAGGCATAAGTTTCTGTAATTGCACGGTCAATAATTGCATCTTCTTCTGGGGTGATTCCTCCCATCATAATTCGGAACAACCCCACAAGGTTTACGATGTTAGATCGCAAAACGTCCGCACCTGATTCGTCTTCTCTAGGAACTGGTAGGTCAAACGGATTGATATGGTGTTCTGAAGTAAGGGAAATATTAAAATATCGTCCACCTGTGGCCTCTGCTAGGTATTCGTATTCTTTTTCAGGATCGAGAACGATTACATCTGTATCGAACATCAGGCTTCGTAGAATTTCCAATTTTGTAGCGAATGATTTTCCAGAACCGGCCTTGGCGAAGGTTACCGAGTTGTAGTTTTCAAGTGAAAATCTGTCGAACAAGATCAAGCTCGAGTTGTGTCGGTTAATACCATATAAAATTCCCTTGT
The DNA here is from genome assembly GCA_037131455.1 of bacterium. Classification (GTDB taxonomy): domain Bacteria; phylum Patescibacteriota; class Minisyncoccia; order Phycocordibacterales; family CAIZLB01; genus JBAXAB01. Next base: position 674 of record JBAXRA010000010.1, read on the forward strand.
CGGATGTAAGGTCAAATGAAATGAATGGGAAGAGGCTTGAAAGTGGAGATGAATTCAATTTTGAATGCACCAAAAGTTCATCTTTCGCAATTGGAAGGATACTACGGTAACCCTGTTCTTGCTGGAAAAGGGCTGGTTTTACGTATATAAGAGCAGATTCAAGGATAGATTTGATCTCAGATTCGATTTTATCAAGTTCTGATTCAGTTTCTCCATATATAGAGATATAAAGCCCTACATCGAACAATTTCTCCTGTGCCTGTTGAAGGTTATCTCGAAGCGCTTCAAGGTCTTGGTATGCAGTATCAAGCATTGGATCTCTAACAAGCCCCTTCTCTTCTCGGATGTGGATCTGACTTTGTACTTCGGCTACTTTCTTTTGAAATTGACGTAAAACGGTCGCAGTGTCGATCGGATGAATGAAAATTGAAATATCAAAAATCTTATCGAGGTTAATGATTGGAGAAAACCAACCTTCATTTAGAAATCGAGGATATGAAATTACGAAAAATGTTCGAACAATCTTGTCACCTAGGTTTAATGATCTTGGTGTGATTTTTAAAGCAGATGGAGCAATAATGTCCTGCAACTCTAAAACCCCTGCCTGGTATATTTCCTGAGGTAGGATAGAAGTAATCGCTGTCTTACTTTCCGCGTCTTTTTTTGATTTTAAGAAGTCAAATATTCCCATAATTTTTATTTTTCAGGTACATGAATTGGTTTTTCGATGTCCCCTGGGTTGAAAATTTTATAGAAGACCTCAACCATTTCTTCTGTTCCCAATTGTACTACGCGAATACCACATCGAACTAATCCTTGCTGAACGACTTCGAGACGCTGGATTAATTGGCTGCGGTGCTCTTCAAAATTTGCAGTTTTTTCAGCAGATGCTTCTGCACTATTTTTCTTTGAAAAAATACTTGATGCAATACTTCCCCCTCCCCCACCTCCACCAAGAATTGGTGGAGTGTATGGCACCACCACGAAGAAAGTTTTGGTCATGATGTTTGTTGTCTCAGTAAAACTTTTGATGAATTCTATGTATTCACGTGTCTGTAATCTCATAAGGTCAGTGGCTTGTTCTTTGTAGCGACTTTCAAGAAGTGCAATATACGGCCTAATATCAAGGCGGCGCGACTGAATGCTAATTTGAATTGAAAAGTTTAACGAGTTTAAAAAGTTTTGAAATTGGAAAGTGATTGATTGTTGTTCGTCTGCAGATTTAAGAGCAAAGTTCAAAGATGATGCAAGGAGAATTGCTCGCATAGAGCCGTCTTTTAGGATTATCACGCCGTCACGGACTTCTTTGATAGGTACGAATTGTTGTGTTGGTGATGCTTTTATTGCCATGTGATTTTGCAAAATCATGTCGCACGATATGTATCGACTGGAGTGCGACTATATTGTATCAAATTAAAACGGTTTAGTATTTGGCACAGAACCACCCCTATGCATTCCTTGGTCTTTCGAATAAATAGTTTCATTAATGTCCAAGCTCCAACTTAGTTCCTTTAATTTACTGTCAGATAATTTTGGTACCATACTGCCGGGCATAAAGCTTTCGATTGCTTTTTCCTCGGCTTCTTTTTCAGTTTGAGGGGGTTTCTCTTCTTTTTTCCAAATATAAAGGCGATTTTTAGTTATATATTCAAAAGCGGACTGTAGAACCTCTACGAATGGTCGGCCGTTTACTTTGTAAAATGCCAACGCTGCGCCAAAAGATGCAAATGGTATAGCGACCAAGATTCCAATTATAGCAGGAAGGAATCTGTATGATAAAAATGCCGCACCTGCTCCACCTGCCATGTAGGCAAATTGTTTAAATGTAAAAGGACCGAAAATTTTATCTTCTACTTCGATGAATTGAGGTACTTGGTACTTCATGTGATTTTGCAAAATTAAGTCGCACGATATATGTCCGATTCTGTAGAATCGTATCGCGCTAGCGATGTGCGGTCATATTATACGATATTATTTCAACTTAATATACCGGGTTGCGCTGCCTAGTCCGATTCGTTCAATTAATTTTAAAGATACAAGTCGCGCGAGGCTTTGTTTAATGGTTATTTCAGGAATATGTTGCAAGTTTGATTTTATATCCATAACAGAAAGTGATTCTGTCTGGAAGATCGTGTAAATTTCCGATTGTCTACCCGAAAGTAATTTGGTAGGGTCATCATTTTCTACAAGTTCTTTTGCTTTTTTTGCTTGGGCGAGAAGTGTGTCTAAAAAGAAAGAAAGCCACTGATTAATATTCTCTTCTTCTGTTTTGTGGTACTTTTGTGTTTGACGAAGCGCATCGTAATAGTCATCCTTTCTCTCCTCAATGATTTCTTCAAGCGAAACATATGGTGTGTATTCATATCCTGACTGAAGTAGAAGTAAGTTTGTAAGTACGCGAGAAAGTCTCCCATTTCCATCAGTAAATGGGTGGATAGCTAAAAATTCAAAAATAAAATTTGCGATAATCAATAGTGGGTGAAGCATCTTCTCATCCTGAGACTGATGTGTCCAATAGAGCCCGTCGTCCATCTCTTTTTTCGTTAACCACGCTTCTGTTGGTTTGAATATTACTATTTGTTCACCTAGATCATTTTGGGCAACAACCAAATTTTCCTTCGTCTTGTATTTTCCCTTATGAAGGTGGTCCTTCTTTGAATAATGTAATAAGACCCCATGGAATGAAAGAATGAGAGACTCTGATAATTTCATTTGTTGCCAATTGTCAAAAACTTTACCTAGTAGGTCGGCGTACCCAGCCACCTCTTCCTCGTCACGGTTTAATGGAGGGTTTGATTTGAGAGATTTCAGGAATTTTTCAATTGCTCTATCATTCATTTGAGACCCTTCAATACGGGTAGAGGCTCCGGTACTTGTTATAATTACAGACTTTTTCAGTCTGGTTAGGATTTGGGGATTAATATCAAGACTACCTCTCCAAAGACCTTTGAGTTCATCAATTTGGGCTATCTTTGAGAGTACTTCTGAATTTACAGGAATTCTTTTGTTATAGCGATTTTCCATATGTTTTAGATACATACGATTATATACGATTATATACGACATGTAAAGAATCCTTATTTAGCAACATATTTTACGTATAGTGGATTATGTTGGAATATAGGGTAAATGCAAGAATCAGTGTATTTTTAGGTTATATATGATTGTATACGATCTCTCTAAATAGTTTCCTTGTATGGATCAACAGATGTGATGGTTGGGAGGTTTTCAGGTGCTTTTGCAGGAAGAGTTTCTATTTTATTAGGGGCTGAGACAACAACCGCAGAGCTTTTCATGGCGATAAGGTCTACTTTTTGTTGGAGAGATGGGGCGGGGGCAGGTTTGGGTTCTGGTTTTACCTCAATAATAGGCTGTTGTTTAACAGTGGCAGTTTCCCCTCCTCCCATGATATCTGCGTAGCTCTTTGATCCTGAGGCGGTTCGGATAGGGCTGTTTCCTCCAATTGAAGGGTGTGGGTTTTCGATACCGTGAAGGACATCGGCGTGGGTTAGTTTGTTTTCTTTGATTGGGGCGAGGTGGTGGACGGTTGGGGTGTCATTGGTGATTGGTTCGTTGTAGGCGGATTTTGGGTGGAATACTTCGGGGGATGGGGTGGGTTCTTCGTCTAATTCTATATCTTTATACTCTTCTAACATACCGTTTATTTTGTCTTGGATCGCCTTCTTTACTGGTTCGATGATGTTTGTGTTTGTGTCGTCAGTAAGTTCTTTTGCTGTGACGGGTGCTAAACCAAGTTCTGATACAAGTTTTGCGGTGAATTCAGTCCCTGTCATATCAGCAAACATTACGCGAAATGTCATGTCTTCGAGTACTTCTGCTTGGTCTAGGTGGAGTTTGTATTTGTTTATTAGGCTCCTGAAGCCTTGAGTAAAATTGAATCCTAAAACCACCTCTGCTATTTCCGGAGGCAGTTCATCTGTGTTTTCGAATAAGTAGTCAAATCCTTTTTTCATGTGTTTTTATTATGGTTTAGGGTTAGTTTTAGAGTCATCCTTTTTTGCTTTTTCGTCCCGTTGAGCATCTTTATCTTCTTTGTCCATGATATCCGACCATGTCTTTATTCTGGATGCTAGGTCTTTCCTTACTTGGTTTAGGTGGTTTTCATCATCCTTGTTTTTGCCATGCATTATATAGTCACTATATGCCATACCAAGTGGAGATGTTACATCTATAACAACCCCTCCTAGTTTGAGTTCACCACCAACATTTGTAAAATCTTCCTTCCGCTGTAGTGCGCCTGAAAGCTTATACAAATCTTCATCACCTTCAATGGTGTAAGTTTTAGGGTCATTTACGTTTGGCTTTTTTACAAACGTACCATTTCCTGTAAGGTTTTCTACTCCAAGAATCGCATCAATAGTGTTTGCATGTTTTCTCGCCGCACTCTTTGCCTCAGCCTTGTCTTTCTTGGTGACGGCTTTTATCGCATCTTTTGCCCCTTGACCACCAACAAATCGTTCTAAGCGCGACCATCTTAGTGGATTGTACCAAGCCGCATTGATATTTTTTCCATCTGCATCCACCCCAAGCACTTTTCTTCGAGCGTTCAATTTGAACGCATTTTCTGCTAGCTCATTTTCAGCATCTGATTTTTTTGGATCTGGATTAAACTTTGCTACATATTCGTATTCCTTTTGTCTTGTTGTCGCATTTTTCTTTATACGATCTTGGTTAGCTTTTGCGCTAGTTGCAAGGTTCTCTCTGAGTGCCCCACCCCCAAAGATTCTAGGTACATAACCAGCTGCTTTTTTGACAAGGTTACTATCGGCAGCCATATTTTTAAGATATTTTCCAGCGCCGAGGGTGGCGTTGAGGGACCCTTTCCCAACAGTCAACGCCCCCCTTCCAACCATCTTTGCTCCACCAAGCGCCCTATTCCCAATCGACTTTGGACTAAGCCATTTATCCGCAAATCCATGAGCCGCGTCCCCTCCTTTGATTCCAAGTTGTTTTGCGACAAGTAAAAGTCCAACAAGGAATGCTAGGTACATGAGGAAGGTTACAATTGCACTTATATTGCCACCAGTTAAGATAATATCTGCAAGATTCCCACCTTTCTCAACGTTGCTTGTTGCAGATACAAATATATATATTAAACCTAAAAATATAGGTGCAAAGATTGCATTGTTTATCAGCTTCTTTAACCAACTATCGAACTGTCCTTTTGTTGCTGGTAGAGCACGTGACGCGACAGCCAAGGATGCGAACAACATCAAGAAAAACAAAGTAATCGTTCTTGAAAGAAAAAGAATAGATCCTGCAGCAAAAACTACAGTAACGGCAATTATAAAAATTATTCCAAAGACACACAATTTGACTATTCTCCACCAAGTTCCAGATTGGTCGTATTCTCCGCCAGCTGATTTTGCTACACTATTCAGTACGCCGTCTGTAGATGTCTTATCGTCATTTCCGTATATACTTTGTAAATTAAAAAGGTTCATAAATTGACCAGTCAGACCTTTAACGTTACTATTTTTTGTCCTGCTATCACTCGATGATGCAGGTGTAATTAAATTATAGAATTGTAGAGCACCTATATTGGTTGCATCGATAATAACCTTTGCTCCAAATAAGCTAAAGTTTACGAATACTGCAGTTATCAGTACTTTGGCAATTAATGATTTATCTCCATAGCCAGAATTTCCCAAGATGATATTTATGGATATGTATAAAAGGATAAATATGTATGCTAGGTTCGTTACATCTCTTAACACTCCCCAACCATTTGACACGAATTTAAATTCACCTAATCTTGTAGCCATATTAAGGCTGTAATCTATAGAAAAATCAAACATTGTGCCTGCTCTGTACACGAGATCGGCAGCTAAAGAAAGTAAAAAAGCTGATATTTTTGCTGCTGTACAAGATACAAATACATTGTTGCCAGTATACATAATAAGATCACAACCACCAGAGTCATTGAATTTACTAGCGGATTCGGTGCTTGGGGGGGTTGTTGTACCCGTGTTGCTGTAGCCAAATCGGGCAGCTCCGTTTGCAAACGTCAAAACTGGCGCAAGTAAAAACCCAGAAAGTAGTATTAAAGCTAAGATTTTTTTAAATCGTGACATTTTATTTACTATTTAACACCTCATTCAACGCGACCTTTATTAAATTATTCACAACCGCCTCAATCACTTGATCAAATTTTTGTGCCAAAACCAAGCGGTCTTTTGGTAAGTTCAAACTCTTCTCTAGTGAAGATTGGATGACTGTTCCTGGAGTTACTGTTTTACAAGACTTGGGATCCTTGGGGTCAGCACATTTTTTATAGTTCAAGAAACCATTGTTCAATCCAAGTTCTAATTTTGCTGTATTGTTTTTAGCAGATATTCTTGCATACAGCTCATCGGTTGCCAGTATTGTTGCTCCTATACGGTTATTGCTCGCATTCTGTGTCATCGAAAACCACCCTTCCCATCCTCCCTCATTAAAATTTCCATTCATGAAATTATCTATGTTTTTAACGACTTTGCTCAGAGAACAGGAGGAGGTCCTGTTGTAATTGCTTCTACTATAGTAATTAGAAAGTCCAATGGATATGCTTACTTTGAAATTTGAACAAAGATTTACACCTCCGTTGGTAACGTTTCCAGCGATGGAGTTAATGAAATTTCCCGCCTCTTGGTCAGCAAGATTTTCAAAGAAGTTATCAGTATTACTGATGAAAGAAGGACTTCCGTTAAAGCCACTATTTGCCCATTTGATGGTGCTGTCTGCCACATATTCGATTAGGCTATTGGCTATGCACCAAGCTATACCGTCCCAGCTCACACCAATAAGTACGTTTACGTAAGGAATAGTGAAACCAGCCTGGGCTTCTTTCAAAACCTCGCTTTTGTCTTGGTGGGTTGAGTCACTAGTACTAACTTTTGTAATCTTATCTGTAATAGTTGTTGCTACATTAGACAGGGCACCGATCGCACTTTTTATTACCCCACTAACAGCCCCAGAAAGAATACTAGAGGCGAGGCAAGTTCCTGCACCTCCAGCTATACTTTTTCCGGCACTGTTACCACCAGAGGTTGAACCTTCATTGTAGGCTTTGGCTTGGTTTGCTGATCCAATATCAGCACCTGCACCAGAATATTGTGCATCAGTACCAGAATATTGTGCAAAAGCTACTACCGGAAAAGACGTAAATAAAATTGCTAAAGATATAATACAAGCACAAACCTTTGATACATTTTTATTTTTAATTACTGGTTGCATTGGTTGATGTATTTAAATACTGGTTCCACAAGGCGCCTGCCTCATCATTTCCAAATATTATATCATTCTTATTGAAATATGCGCCTATGCTTATTAACACTTCTGTTTGTGATTGACTGATTTCTTTCAAAGTTTTTACACCGAGCAGTGCTCTAACAGGATCTTTTGATTGATCACCTACCATTTCCATCCCCTGTCCAGTTAATACGTATGAATTTGCCAGTGAGGTGTGCTCCCGGACCAAGCTTACGGGAACTTTTTGGTCCATTATAGAATAACCGATGAGTTTGAAAATTTTTGCAAGACTAGGGAGGTCTTTTTCATACTTTGGGTCATTGGCAATCTGTTGGTAATAAGCCTTTATGACACTTGCAACATCATTTCCGTATTGTTTAATCTGGTCCTTTGAAGTGGGAGAAAAAATTTTAGCTTGGGATGCAGAAAAAGTAGCTTCAGGGAGGTCTTTTTGAGTGATTTGTGACAAAACAGCATCAGAAACCTGACCCGCAGAGTCATCGGTCACACCATCTGTTTGCTGGGCGTACAGGTAACCGCTAAAAAGCTTTTTTGAAACCCTGTCAGACACTGAATCGTCAGATTTTATGGCAAAAGGGCTAGTATTTGAAGCATTTTCGGCCAATGAAGCCGTTTGTGAGTCATAAATTGCATTATTCACAAGATCAGCCGGATCCGTGGTGGTTCCTCCTAGCCCGACGATGTTGTTATTTTTTATAGCTGAAGCTTTTTGGGACAAGGTCAATTTGTAGGCAAGGGACGCAAGTATAATTGAAAGACAAATCGCCCCTGTTACTAGTATTAATTTACTAGGCCCACCAGTTGAAGGAGAATTTTTTAAATCCATTCTTGAATTATACCCCATTATTTTCTTACGAGCGAATGCGAGTGCCCCTTATCCTCTGGTAGGATCACAAATCGAAAGCCAGTTATCCACTGAAAGTTCTTCGGGGCGACTTTTTGCGGACAAATTCTTATTTATTTTTTGCATCTCTTCATCTGTTACACCGATTGTTCCGCCAATTTGTTTTCTTTTTTGGTTGAAGGCTTTTTTTATAGTTTGGAAAAATTTATCTTCGACTTCTTTTTCTATTTTATTTTTATTTACATCAATCAGAATTATTGCAGAGTCGACGTTTGGTACCGGACGAAACGCCCCACGAGGAACCGTGTCAATGATTTTTGGGGTGCCGTACAATTTTACACTCATAGAAAGAATGCTCTCCTTCCCATCGCGAGATACGATTCTCTCTGCAACTTCTTTTTGAACAAGCAGCACTATTTTTTCCGGTTTGTTTTCGCCGCTTAGAAACATTTTTAAAATCATTCCTGTAATGTAATAGGGAATATTTGCGACTAGTTTGTATTTTTTTGTGATTGCAATTTTGACTTCTTCGGATTCCAAAACATCTGCGTGAAGCAATGTGAGTTGTTCTTTTTCAATTTCTTCTTTAAACTTTTCTTGGAGAATTGGAATCAAGCGATCATCTTTTTCAACTGCGAAAACTTTCGCGCCACTTGCTAGTAATTTTTCTGTAAGAGTTCCCTCTCCAGGTCCGATCTCGACGATAAGATCAGAAGGTGTCACATCAGCCGCTTCGACAATTTGTCGCAATGCTTTATCTGAATGTAAAAAATTTTGTCCTAAAGATTTCTTTGCAAATATCATAAATTTAAAAATCTATAAAAATTGATTTGATTCCAGACACGGGTTCATTTTCTTCAATTAAATCTGTTTCAATTTCATTCAAGAATTCTGATGGTAAGTTCACCTGTTTGTTTCCGTAGATGGTTCTCGTTTGTGAATATGTGAGGTAAAGTTTTTTTCTTGCTCTTGTAAGTGCAACATAAAACAGACGTCGTTCCTCCTCTGATTCCTCTCCTGACATTGTGCCCTCATTCATTTTTTTGTGAGGAAAAAGGTCTTGTTCTAGGCCAGAAATCATGACTGTATCGAATTCAAGCCCCTTTGATGCGTGCACTGTCATAAGGCGAACCGCCTCGTTTTCTTTGATCTCGTCTTGGTCGGATGACAGAGACGCTTCTTCAATTAATTTTTCAAGTCCCTCCGGTCCGGTTAAGTGATCAAATTTTGTCGCGATAGAAACTAATTCGCGAACGTTTTCCAATCTCTCTTCGTCTTCTTCTTTTCCATATTTATACATTGCTTCAATTCCGCTTCGTGTTAGTGCGAATTTAATAATTTCAGATGGCTTTCTTTTTCCTATTTCTTCGGCAATGTCCTTCAAAATTAATCTAAATTCGTTGAATTTTATTTTTACTGCATCTCCTAATTCACTAGACTTCCCTTCCATAATTTTTAGCATGGTTACTTTTCCAATTCCGCGGGCTGGAATATTTATCACACGCTTAATATCTGCATTCTGATCTGGATTTAATGCGAGTTTTAAATATGAAAGTACATCTTTGATTTCCTTTCGTTCGTAGAATTTTGTTCCTAATAATTGATACGGAAGTTCGCGCGTTAAAAATGCTTCTTCAAGTGCACGTGATTGGAAGTTGGCACGGTATAAAATTGCAATCTCGGATGCCTTTGTTCCACCACGAATTAAATCGCGAACTGTGTTTGCTACAAAACTTGCTTCATCGCTTTCATCAAAGGCAGTGTAGGTAGTAATTTTCTCCCCTTCCCCATTTTCTGTAAACAAGTTTTTTTCTCGGCGATGAATGTTTTTAGAAATAATAGAATTAGCAACAGATAAAATGTTTTGTGTTGAACGATAATTTTGCTCTAACAAAACAACCTTTGCACCAGGATAATCTTGTTCAAAATTTAAAATATTTTTTATGTCTGCACCTCTCCATGTGTAAATATTTTGATCGATATCGCCTACAACTGCCAAATTTTGTTCAGGTCCAACCAAATATTTTGCCATGACGTATTGAACTTTGTTGGTGTCTTGATATTCGTCGATGTGAACATATTTCCAACGTTCTTGGTATTTTGCGCGGATCTCCGGATGCTTTGCCAATAGTTCTGCTGCTTTGAAAAGTAAATCATCAAAGTCAAAGGCCTTATCTTTTCTTAAAATTCCATCATAAAATCTCCAAACGCTTGATACAATTCCCCCAAAGTATTCATCACCGTTTTTAGCTTCATATTCCTCTTGTGAAACGAAATTCCCCTTTTCACGTGAAATTATTCCTAAAATTTTGCCTGGTTCGTACTGTTTTGGATCGTACCCGGATGAGACGATGGCCTCTTTTACCGCCGATTTTGAATCTCCTCGATCATAAATACTAAAATTTCGATTATATCCAAAGACTGCAGCGTGTTCTTTTAAAATGTGAACTCCTAAAGAGTGAAAAGTAGAAACAAACGGTCTTCCGCCTTCTTGAGCAGGTAAATTTAGTTCAGTTGATGTAGAAATTGCATGATAAACCCTCTCTCGCATTTCCTTGGCAGCCTTATTTGTAAAGGTAATTGCCAAAATTTGCTCTGGTGTCACACCCTTATGTATTAGATGAAGAATTCTCTGTGTCACAGTCTTTGTCTTTCCTGCACCCGCCCCTGCTAAAATTAAAAGTGGCCCCTCAGTTGTCAAAACCGCCTCTTTTTGTCTTTCATTGAGGCTTTTCAAATAAGTTGCGTCAGACATTTGGCACAAACTATATCATAACTTGCGTTATTCCCTGAATGACGTGTGGTTGATAGCCTTATTGACTTAAAAACCCCCTTACCCTATCATTAATACCTGTACCTAATAGAATACCGCAATATACCAAATACGGCCTATAATAAGGCTTTTTACAGAAAATCCTTCAATTCTGATTACAAATTAACCTCAAAAATATTTTACAGAACCAACAAAATAGCGAGACTGCCTCTCTTAATTCTCGCCCTACATACAAAAAAGTGTTATTTAGCAAGCTAAATACGCCTTTTTGGCATTCTATCCTTATTTCTACCCTTATTTTGGGAGTGGTTGGTTTCCATACCGAGGTATTAGCTGTATCATCTTCGTCAAAGCCTATGGAGGCCTTCGAAGCAGTAAAAAACAGTAATCCCAGGAATCGCATCCTTTCAACGGTGATTTCACGATCACTAGTATTAGATGATTCAGTGATCCTTCTTATGCACAGCCCTTTATATGATGCTACTAGTACTGTGGACTTGGCACCCGAAACTATCGAAGATGATCAAATTTATCTGTATACCGTTAGAGATGGGGATACTATCAGTGATGTGTCTAAAATGTACGGTGTGTCTGCCAATACTATATTATGGGCAAACGACCTTGCTCCCAAGTCTTCTTTAAAAGCCGATCAAGTGCTAGTTATCTTACCGATTAACGGAGTTAAATATACCGTTAAGAGCGGAGATACAGTTGAATCCATTGCTAAAAAGTTCAAATCGCATACTGAAAACATCACCCGGTATAACAACTTAGAAGGAAAGTTGGCTGTTGGGACTGAAATTATTATTCCTGATGGGGAGATGAGCACTTCAAATTCAACTTCTATTGCGGTTACTACGTATCCTTCCAATGGTCTGATCTTGGGATATTTTATTCGACCTGTAGTAAGTGGAATCAAGACTCAAAATGTTCACGGACACAATGGTATCGATATCGGAGCACCGATCGGAACTCCAATTCGAGCAGCGGCTGATGGAAAGGTTGTTCTTGCGAGAGCTGGTGGATGGGGTGGAGGTTACGGAAGTTACGTGATCATTCAGCATCCAAATGGTATGCAGACTTTGTATGGACACATGAGCAGGGTTGATGTTTCTGTGGGGGATAATGTTTCTCAGGGTAATGTAATTGGTGCAGTTGGAAATACTGGTGATTCACACGGTGCGCATCTACACATTGAGATTCACAAGAAGGGAGGATCGAATCCGGTGAATAAGTTTTATTAGGATACAATCTGTTGCCTATACCCCACTGCTTCGTATAAATGCTCTGGCAGAATTTCCGCACTTTGTTCCAAGTCCGCAATTGTCCGTGCCACTTTTGTAATTTTTGCTACTGCTCTTTTTGATAGGTTTAATCCCTTTGTAACTTCGTCTAATGTATTTTTTACTAATTCAGTAAGTTTTATCGTATGTGTAATCTTCAACTTCCCATTAAACAACGGGTATCTTTTATGTGAGAAGTTTATCGCATCTTTAATTTTTGTGTGTAAATTTTCTTCTCTACTGTCAACTTCGTTAACTACATCCACATGCACCACCATATCAAACCGATCTAAAATCGGTCCGGATATTTTATTTGCATATTTAATCGCATCTACATTTCTGCAGATACATTTTTTATAACTACTTCCTCTAAATCCGCATTTGCACGGGTTCATCGTTGCTATAAGGGTAAAATTTGCAGGTAAGTTTACAGTTCCTTTTCTTTTCGAGAGGGTAAGTTTTCCAGACTCAAGCGGTTCTCTAAGCGAATCTATTACACGGGATTCAAATTCTGGTATTTCATCAAGGAACAAAAAACCATTGTGTGCTTTGGTTATTTCCCCTGCATTAAGTTCTGCACCGCCTATAATCGCGCTGTATGATGAAGTGTGGTGAGGTTCTCTGAATGGTGGAAATATAATTGGTTCTGATGAGTGTGAAATTGCTGTACATTCAAAGGACTCTTCTTTTGAAAGTGTCGGTGTGATCTCGAGGATACTCTTTGCAAGCAATGTCTTCCCTGTCCCCGGCGGGCCGACCATTAAAAGGTTGTGTCGGCCCGCTACCGCAATCGCGACTGCCCTCTTTGCTGACTCGCACCCTGTTATGCGATCGAATGTCTCGAGCTTTCTTGCCTTCCCCTCTGTGTATTTTTCATATACCAGCTCACTCTCGCTAATACTTTCCCCCACACTTAGCTCTACCACCTCCCTCAGGTTTTTGCAGTATATTATCCCCTCGTCTATAAAGTACTTACACAATCCCCTGCATTCTTCTGATGTCACTATCACACTTCCCTTCTCTCTCTTTAATATCTCTCTAAATAAATATAAAAAGTTTTTAGGTGCCCTTAATTCCCCATTGAGTGACAGCTCTCCAATGAAAATATATTTACTTGTATCAAAATTAATTTTCCCTATCGCAGACAAATACGAAACAGCGATTGGCAAATCAAATCCGCTCCCCTCTTTTTTTATGGAGGCAGGTGCTAATAATACTGTTATTTTCTGGTTAACCCCCTTGATCCCAAGGTTTGAATTTCTTATTGCAGACTGAATTCTGCCCCTAGACTCGTCTATGGCTTTATCCCCCATTCCTATGATTGAAAAATGATACAACCCTCTCGATATATCAGTCTCAACCGAAATTTCTATTGCAGCGAGATTGTCGATGCAAAATGTTTTTATTTTTATCAAATTCTAAAAGAGAAAGAACCCCCTACATGTGCGCCTTACAAGTTTTCGCTGGTGGATTGGCCATCAATCGATCCTCTTCAATTGGTTTTTGACACTGAACACATATACCATATGAACCCAATTCAATATTTCCCAGTGCTTCATTAATGTCTGCTATTTGATTCTTCAAGTCTTCCGCAAAAGATTCGTTTGCCTGAAATTCGGTCGCCGCCTCAGCCATTTCCTCATCGTCTGCCTTAGAATCGTCAGAATCGTTATTTTTAGCCTGCCAAACACCATGCTCGTCTTTGACGGCAATGTTAGAAAGTTCTTCCTCTATTTTATTTTTTTCGTCTATTAATTTTTCCTTCTGTGCTTGTATATCTATGGTCATATTGTTGCATAATTAAGATTAATTTTTAATAAATTTCTTATGAAGTTTACCACATTATCGTGTAATCTTCCCTGTTGTAAGTCTAGAAATCAGCTCTCGAAGGCCGGCCTCGCTTGATACGATAATAAGCGTCTTTGGGTCAATAAAGCTGTATAGCATCTTTGTCTGACCATCTGTTCCGTTCAAAATTCTAGTGTCCTTGTTAAAAAGTATTTTATCAGTGAACACTCTCTGATTAACAATACTGGACGTGGCAGTTTGTGCAATTCCTCTATCAAAGATATCCCCCATATCTTCGTTTAAGTATGACTCCCAGTTCAACATTCCAGCAAAAGCATTGTCGTATGATTTAACTGTAAAAATCAAGAAGGTTTCTCTTGGTGTGCTTCCATAAACTCCCATTATATAATTATCACCAAGAGCCCTTACAAGCTGATCAGGTGCGTGAGTGTCTAATTTTTTAAACCAGTCACTAGTGCTTATTAAATTTACGTTACCATTCGTTGACAGTGTACCTAAGACAATTTCCTTTACAGTGGCGGTATCAATATTGCCGTTTTTTGCTATATCGATGATGTTCCTAATTGAAATCGAGTCTTTCCCATCAATTGGAATAAGCTGTCTTTGCTCGATTTTAATCGGAGCCGCTGTTTGTTGGGTCGGTTGGTTATTTGCCTGATTCTCTACTGTAGTTCCCTTTGGTGTTAAATACCCTGCCCACCATAAATAACCAAGCATTACAACGATAAGAAATAGTGCTCCAAAAATGACCTTAGTCAATAGTGAATGAGATTTTTCATCTGTAACAATTGCCCCTGCGAATTCTCTGTCTTGTTGTTTTCTTTGTTCTGCCAAAGCAATCTGCATAGCGGAAACGCTATTTTTTTTAATTGCCATCGCCACATCAGAATTATAAGTCTCGATTTGAGGGATTCCAGAGCTATTGTTAACAAACTGTGACTCTTTGCTTTCCATCACATCTTTGAATTTTACGGTTTCGTGTTCAGGGTTTGGGTTAACTGGTCCCTTAGTTTCTTCCACTGAGTCTATAGGTCTATCAGAATTTGGAAAAGAAAATGATGTTTTTGATTTATTGTTCTCGTCCATATACCCTTATTATTACGAGTAAACTCGCAAAAAGCAAGTTTTACTTTTTTGAAGCTTCACTTCCTCCTGAAAACTCTTCCAATATTGATTTAGCTAGGTCACGAGACGATGGTTTCTGAACCCCTCTCGTTATAGGTCGCAATTTTGGGTTTCTAGCTTTTGAAAGCCTTGTTGATTCGTCGGGTTGCATGTCTTCAGTTGCGTTCTCCCCCATTACTTGAGGAGCTTCACTTGATGTTCGGTTATCTGTAGACCTGTTTTGAAATGCGTACATAGATGGATTAATGACATATTTCTTTGGGTTTTCACACATATCGATGAATTCATCTGCTACTTCTTTAAGTTTTGCAGAAGATGACTTACCAAATGAAATAACCTCTACCTGACAACCCTGATTGATTTTCAAGTACTCTACCAATGGACAAAAATCTCCGTCCCCTGACGCGATGATGATTGTGTCTAGCTTTGGCGCAAGTGAAATTGCATCTACTGCAAGTCCTACGTCCCAATCGGCTTTTTTAGCTCCTCCCATGAATACCTGGAGGTTTTTTGTCTTTGTTTCTATACCTAATTTGCCTAATGCTTCGAAGAAATTCTTTTCTTCACCTGATTCGGTGGTAATTACATACGCGATTGCACGGATTAATGACCTCCCCGCTACGGCTTCCTTCATGATTGCTCCGAAGTTTACCCTTGCGTGGTAAAGGTTTTTTGCACTGTGATATAAGTTTTGAGTATCAATAAAAATACCAACTCGTTGTTCTTTGTGTTTAATGACTGACATATAATTTAAAAAATAAAATTGTAAAACCCAGGTTGACCGTGTTCAAGGTGAAAATTTAAAAAATGAGAAAACTAGATTGAAAAAATAGATTTAGGCAGCCTTCTTCTTGAGATCAAGAGCCTTCACTACCTTGGCGTGTCTATCAGAGTGATTTTTCTGTAAATATTGTAAGTGGTTCTGACGATCTGCTACAAGTTGTAACAATCCTCTTCGAGAACCCTTATCTCCTTTGTGTTTTTTCAAATGCTTTGTAAGTTCAGTAATTCTTGTACTAAGAATTGCTACCTGAGCTTCAGCAGATCCTGTATCAGTTGCGTGTAGTGCAACTTCTTTTATGATTTTTGCCTTTTTTGTTTTGGTCAACATGGTCTAGCTAATTTATCATGAATAGCTTAAAAAGGCAAGCGAGATATGGGCTATCATCCATATTTCTTTACTGACCCCACCAGAGGATCTCTTATTTTCTAACTCGGATTCGCTCGTAAGAAAATAATGGGATATAATCAACTTAATGTCGCACAATGTGGAAAATAAAGGAAAAATTGGTGAATTAGAGATGTACAAAAACCAGTTCCTGGAATACGTAGAAATAGAAAAAGGTCGAAGTTTAAAGACTATTGAGAACTATGACCGATATGTTTCGAGCTATATAGGGTATCTAAAAAAAGAGGTAAACGAGCCAAAGGTTTCCCATGTAACATCGGAATCCATCAGACAGTACAGATTATGGCTTAACCGAAGGGCCTTAGGAGATGTTTCAGGTGAAACGAAGATAGGTAATGTTTCACATGAAACATTAAAGAAGAGAACGCAGAACTATTACCTTATAGCCTTACGGTCTTTTTTGAAGTTCTTGAATAAGAGGGATATAAAGACTATTCCAGCTGATTCCATAGAATTGGCTAAGGTTCCAGAGAGATCTATAGAGCTTATCTCTACAGACGAGCTGAATAGGCTACTAGACGCACCTTCACAGGAGAAGGACAACATAAAGGGCTTACGAGATAAGGCTATTTTAGAATTATTGTTCTCAACAGGGCTCCGAGTTTCAGAATTATGTGGTTTACCAGTGGATTTGGATGTTTCAAAGGACGAGTTTTCAGTAAGAGGGAAAGGGGAAAAGGTTCGGGTTGTCTTTATATCAGACACTGCTAGAGAGGCTGTTGTGGCTTATAAGAAGGCCAACAAGACTATAGACAGTGCTAAATTGTTTCATGTGACACCAAGGACTGTTGAACGAAGCATTAGACACTATGCTGTCATTGCTGGAATATCCAAAAAAGTGACTCCTCACGTTATAAGACACAGTTTTGCTACTGGATTACTACAGAACGGAGCTGACCTTAGATCAGTACAGATGCTTCTAGGACACGCGGATATCTCTACTACACAGATTTACACCCATTTAACCGATAGGCACCTTAGAGATGTTCACAAGAAGTTCCATAAGAGGTAGAAT
>JBAXRA010000011.1:0-17744 GCA_037131455.1 bacterium
GTATAACGTATGTAAATTATAGCAAACTTTTAGCTATTTGAGACGATTTTTTAGCCTAAGAATCGGCCCCTCCATGAGCTTTGATGATAGGTGGGCGACCAAAATTGTCAGTAGTATTGATAAAATAGCTGTAGTGAAAAAGGCTACACGACCCACGTTTATAGTGATTAAACCAGTTCGATAAAGAACACTCACAACAATCATTAAGCAAATTGTGTGGTATGCGTATAAGCCGTATGAAATTTTTCCAAGATAAATAAGTGCATTTTTTACTTTTTGTTTACTTAGGTGAAGAAAGGTAAGAAGTGGGTGTTTGTTGGTTAAGCTCAATTTACTTGTTCTTTGGATAAAAAATAAAATGATAAGTGCAAAAATACAGTCAACCATTGGGGTCTTAAATAAGCGAAGACTTTCAATCAGAGCTGGTTTTATTTGCGGATATCCGGAAAGAGATGTTCCAATCACCATTAGTATGCATATTCCAAAAATTGTAAGTGCCCAAGTAATTACCTGCTTATTTTTATTTAGAAAGTATCCAATTCCCAATAGTGCCCCAAAAGCTAGATCCATTCCGACAGACCATGGAAGATAATAATTAGCGATACGATCATCTGCCCATATGTATTTATATAAAAGAGATAGAGAGATAAGTAGAACTGTTATGATTAAAAGTTTTCTTGTATTGAACCACTTCACAATCCATGGCCAGACTAAATAGAACTGTTCTTCAACACAAACTGACCACAAAATTCCAATCGATAGGGCCCCCATTCCAAAACCCAGTCCTTGATAAAAGTTTCCAACAAAAAAGAAAAAAGCAAAAAATGTTTGGAAACTCATTACAGGATTAGTCATTCCGAGCACTGCATAAGTCGATGCGGGAATAAAAAATGGAAGTAAAAATATTGAGAAAAACAAGGTTAAAAAATAAACCGGCCAAATTCGGAGGACTCTTTTTAAATAGAAATTTTTTATAGAAATCTTACCACTAGCAGACTTTTCCTTTAGTAATAGATAAGTGATTAAAAACCCACTGAGAACAAAGAAAAAATTCACTCCATATGATCCGTAAATTGTGAATTTTTTCCATATATTTAAAGGAAAAGAATCGGTAATAGTTGCTCCTAGAAAAATAGTTCCTGTGTGTGCATAAAAAACTGCCAAAAATGCTAAACATCTGAGAGCGTCCAGATAGCTGAAATACTGTTTTTGAGTGTTAGCTTCCACTTTATTTTCTTACAAACCAGAAACATCCGCAGGCATAGTGGGATCCAGAGACAATTTTAGGGTCAGCATTTCTTACCATTGACCCCTCTTTTTCTGTTTCTGGAATGAACGCGAATTCTTTTAATGTGAATTCATCACCAATCTCTTCTAATATTTGCTCATAAGAGTATATTCTATGGGCATTAAATTCAATTTTTGGCTTGCCAACAGGCACTACAATTAGAAGGCTCCCGTTCGGTGACACCACACGTTTTAATTCAGCTATTGCCTTTATATCACCCTCGGCGTCAATTGTGTCACCATATCGACCAAGTCCGATGTGTTCGATGGTATGCATGCAGGAAATAGAAGTGACACTTCTGTCATTGAAGGGAAGTTTAAGCAAGTCACCCTTCTCGGATCTTAAGTCAGAAAGAGCTAGATTTGCCGGACGGTAGTCGTAAAAGTGAACTGGTATGAATGCTGAGACAATTCCTGAAAAATATAAACTAGAAGAAATATCCACGTGAAATTGTGGGTTGATTTCTTTAACTACTCTTGCAGCCCAAGAAGTGTGATAAACATAATGTCGATCAAAACCAGTTGTAATAGTTTTGTCCCGAACGCAGGGGTAAAAATCAGTAAAGTCTGTCGAAAATCTTTCTGAACCTTTTGTCTTTTTGTAGGTAGATAAGTCCTTCAGGATAAAAGGGGATAATGCATATCTGCGTGCCTTTTTTATCAAATTAATTATTGATCGAGAAATCATAAATTAGATATGTCTTATGATAGCAAGGAATTTTCTAGTTGTAACCTTGTCGGTCAGGTTTCTTAATGAGTAATCTCGAGCATTAAAATGCTTTATTTGAGCCATAAAATAGCTTAATTTTTCGGCAAAGTCATATTCTCCGTGAAAGATCATTCCGGCTTCATCTGTAAGGTATGGACAGCTAATTTTACTTGCCTCAAATCGAACAGCTCCTTTTTCCCAGTAACCCCTATCCCAGACTAATGTAGGCACATTACGAATCCAAGCTTCCTGAATTGCAAGACCTTGGCTTTCTGAAGTTGATAAACAAATCATGCCTTTGGCTTTTTCCAAAAGTGAAAAGTAGTTTTTTTGGTTGAATGAACCATATCTAATTAAATAATAATTAATATTTTCAAAATCCAGTTTTTTTGCAATTTCTTTAAATAGCGTCTCGGGTGCATTTTTCTGGTAGAGGATGAGGTAGCCTTGTTTTACAGGCATTTTTGCTTTCTCGTAGGGATCCATTACTCCGGCTGGCCAAATTTTAATTTTCGATTCGAGTTTTGGATTGTATTTTAAATAAAAATCACGAGTCCATTCTGAGGGTTGGAAAATAACATCAATTGCATCGTTGTAGATAATGCCGTTATGTTCGTCAGGTATAACGACCAGGTTCGGTCCAACTACCAGTTTGATATTTTTATTTTTTTCACTTTTATTTTTAAATTCAAGAGCCCACTTTAATGCTTCTATACTTTCATTAACCCAAATTGTATCACCGGCAGTAATCTTTTTCTCTTTTGGGTTCAAAAGATACTCAACATTTAATTTCTTAAAACCACGAATGATGCTTGATGTAACCCCTTGCGGGCCACGGTCCTTTTTAAGGAAGCACTTATAAGTTTGAATCGAGAAAAGGTTTATTTTGGGTGATTTGGTTATAATTATGACTGACATTTTATTTATTTAATATTTTACTAGAAAAGTACCTTTGTTTCATTTTTTCAAATGTCTGTATTTTTTTAAAAGGTTTATAAATAATTGCAAAAAACTTTCTTATTATGGATCTTTTCGAAATAGATTTCGCGATTAATATTTCATTATTTTTTAATTCCAGGGCCCTGACAGGATTGATACATATACGTCTTGCCTGTTCTAGTGGTTGATCAAAAATCTTTCTCAAGAAGTCCTCAAAATCTTTACGTACCAAGGCAAAATCGTAGCCTACAGTAACAGGCTTGTTTATAATTTGTAGGTAAAGTTCATTATTGTTGTCTATTTCCTTAACCCTCGCAATGACTTCATCAAAATTTTTGTATTTATGACAGTTAATGAAGCGCTCGTCGTTAAACTCCTTACCAATGTCTGGATTACCCCAGTATATAGGAATGGTTCTTGCCAATAGGGCAGTGGTTAACTTTTCTGTAGTATAGCCACTTCGAGATGAGTTTTCAAATGCAATTGAAAACTTGTGACTCATTTCAAATTCTAGTTTGTTTGAAACCTTTCCTCCAATGTTATTTAAGTAAGCACCCCCTGAATCCACTTTTTTATATTCGCCTAACTTTTCAAAGAAAATTTTTCGTGTGTTGTCACCAAGATAATTTGAATAAACAAAACTACAAAAACCAGTTTTTTTGTTTAAATCTTCATCCGTAATTGATAATTGCTTTGTAAAGTCTTCATTCCCGACCTGCTCTATTTCTTGATCTCTGTAAAAATTGGCCACCAGATAGATTGGTAAACGATAGTGCCTGTCACCAAATTCCATATAATCAAAACTTATTGCATAATCGCATAAATTAAAATTTGGATGAAGGTTTTCACCTGTGTAAAATATTTTTATACAATCATATTTTAGGTGCTCGTAAGCCGACTCATTATAAAAAACATAGTCGGGGTCTTCAGAAAGCTCTACTTTATAATATTTTTTTAAAATATTAATTATGTAATATCCGTATGAATATTTATCATTATGATTGTAGCCGCAAAATTTTATTTTTATTTTTTTCATTGGTTAAATAATTTTAGCAAGGATTTGACTAAGATAGGCTGGATCGGTGCACTCTTCTGGTTCACGCTCCTCAATTTCATTAAAATATTTATATTTTACCTTTACCAAGCCATTTTCTTTTCGTAAAAACATCTCATATTCCATATCAATGTGTCCTATATCCAATACTCTATACCCAAGCAGGAATAAATCATAGGCGAGGATTTTAGCTGTTGGTCCAACTGAAAGAAGAATTAATTTGTCTTTGCTAACCTTTAAAATTTCATTTCTTATTTCATTGTATTTAGAGTAGGCATTTTCAGGGGGGCAGAGTATTCGACCGAGTGAGCTTGCCTTATTAAACAGATCGTTTCCGACGCCGAGTCGACTTTTTGAGCCTTCTACAAGGATAACATCTTTATCATTCCACAATGAGATCATCTTGTTAAAAATTTGAACGCTATGAGATTTATCTTTGTAGGTTAAGTAAGGTCTCGTTATAAAGGCGTCGCCGTATGTTTTTTTGTGATGAAGATATTCATTCCAAAGGTGGCCATATTTAAACAAGTGATGCAGGGTGAACCAGAAAGAGGTCTTTGTAAAATGACTTAGCTTTTCAAATATTCCAGGAATACAAATCAAAAGTCCTTTATGATCTGATTTAAGAACACTCAAAAGTTTTTCAGCCATCTGCGAATCTTTTTTCTGAAAAGGGAGGTCGTGACTGGCAATTGATGACATTTCACCATCTCCGAAACGGATTACTGATAAGTTTTCTTTTTTTATTACATTTAAGGTTTCATCTAAAGATAAAACATGAGGTCTTTTTCTATTTACAAGAACGTAAACTTTGAAAAAATAAACTACATATGCGACGTAGGGACCGATTTTTTGTCGGAGACTCAAAGGTAAAATATTTCTTATTTTTTGAATAATTTTTTGCATATTATTTAATTTTGAAATTTTTAATCCAATTTTTAATTTCGTTTATTGCAGAAAGCCACGCGGGGTATGTTTTACTTACAGGTTCTCGGCCGACTCTTTTAACAAACTCTTCTTTTAATTCAGGTACATGCCAAATCTGTAAATTCTCAAAAAATTCAATTCCGTATTTGTCAAAAAATCCCATTATCTCGGAGAGGTGGGTGGGGCTGGAAATATTTTCTAGATTTTGTGGCAATTCAATATCCTCAGCCCATTCTTTAGGGACAGTAAGGATTTTAACTTTTCCATAAGGTAGTGTGATCCTGTATGTGTTGTTGATCATTCGGGCACTTCTCTTGCCGTTAATTAATTCAAAACAGCGATACCATGCTTGTTTGAGCTGGTTTCTCTTCCATGGAATAAAATGAAAGTGAAGTAGTGGGTGATGAATAAAAATTTCATTTTCAATTTTTGAATCTGGTATTCTCGATGTGTGATCGTTTAGTACAAGATCCTTTCTGTACTCGTTTACTCCAGGATTATCAATAAAAGCTATATTTTTAAAATTATTTTTCCACACGCCATCGTCCCTATATTCATTTATGTTCTTCCATAATTGAATCCATTTAAATCTAAATACGTCGCCTTTTTGAGCATGACTTCCTTTCATCTGTAGTATGGCATTAGGTGAAATTATTTCATCAGCATCAATACAAATAATTAAATTATTTTGACCAAATTTTCTAGCCTCATCTAAAAGTAGCCAACGGACTTTATTGCTGTGACCATCGTATGGATTGGTGACAGTGATTACATTTTTAAATCTTGTGCAGATTTCCAAACTCCCATCCGTCGATTTTTGATCTGCCACAATAACAATATCGACATGCGGAGTGATGTTTTTTAAAGTTCGATCTAAAATCCAAGCTTCATTTTTAACAGGAATTAAAACTATAGTTTTCATTTTTTTATTAAAAATCAGCTAGTATTTTTTCCTTCTCCTTACTGTAGTTGTTCTCTATGCTTTCTAGGGTGATTCCATGCTCTAATTCATACAATCTTCCATAACACATCAATCGGTAAAAAACGTTATTTAAAGTAATGATTAAACCGAGGGCTCCCAATTTGTAGCAATAGCGAATATAAATCCAAAAATACCTAATCATAGCTGCAACAAGCCTAATGACACTAAATCTTTGGCCCGCCTGGTACTTTTGCAAGGCTTCTGTTTCGGCATATTTCATAAAGCCACCAACGAATTTGCTAGTATTGTAGGTACTAAAATGAATCAAGGCGCAATCCTTTTTGTTTGGAAGTGTTAATTTCTGGTCATCAGTACCAGTAAATTTTCCAAAACCATGTATGTGATTATTAGTGAAGTCCATGAAGTCCTTGTGAAAGAGTGAAGATATGTGCGATTTTAAAGCGAATTCTTTCGTGTTCCCCCAAAGATAAGCATACAGAGGTGAATAAACTATCTTATATTTGTTCTCCTTTACTACTTCAATCATTTTTTCAACTAAGCTTTTAGGCGCAGTATTGTCTACGTAACCCCAGTAGATCCAATCAGTGTTTATTTTGCTTTTTAAGAATTCAAAATTTTCTTGAGTTTCTACGTATGGTCCGGTTGAGGGTGGGCGAGGATAAAATTTTGCTCCCATACTTTCGGCGATTTCTTTGGTTTTGTCAGTGCTACCGCCGTCTAAGAGCACCACCTCACCGTATTTAATGAAGTTTTTAATGGCGTATCCTATACGTTTTTCCTCATTGTATGTAAATAGTGCGAAGGTGATATTGTTCATTTGTTTATTGAATTTAATATATAATACAGCTTTTTGAGTATGGAAAGTGCCTTATATTGTATCTTCTGTAAGGTATTTTTAATAGCCCACTTCTTTTGGTATTTGTTCTCAGTAGTTTTGTAATTCAAAAAACTTTC
This sequence comes from bacterium, assembly GCA_037131455.1. GTDB lineage: Bacteria > Patescibacteriota > Minisyncoccia > Phycocordibacterales > CAIZLB01 > JBAXAB01. Next base: position 6,814 of record JBAXRA010000011.1, read on the forward strand.
AGGATATTCTGTGTTTTTTATGTCTGTTTGTTTTGGTCCGAATCCAGCTAATCCTCCTCTCCATCTTAAAGTATAGTCAAAAGATGTTATTTCTGGGTTGAATTCCGCTGTGTAATATTTACTTTTTATATATTCTTTGTTGGCCGAAGAATATTTACTATCAGTCACCGCAGAAACATTCTTCCAAGTGGGATTCTCAGCTGGCGCCACATAATTTTTAATTCCCAAACAGGCGGTATCTGTGATCGGTACATTTTTGATTGTCATTCGAAACATGTAGTCGGCATCTTCCTGGCCTATGCCAGTAAAGTTTTCATCAAACCATCCAATTTCTTTGATGATGTCCTTTGTGATGAAAAAATGACTCCATGACCCGTTGATTGCGGAAAACTTTAAATTTTTCGCAATAATTTTTTGTTCAAATTCATCGCGGAATAATTCTGTTACCTGAATGTCATCGTTTAAAATTAAACAACCTTTCGTATCGCAATTGATGATTAGTTGGTTCCAGCATTTTGTTAGACCCTGATTGTCTTCGTGTGTGAAATATTTCACATTTTTAAAACTTTTCACGAATTCTATGAATTTCTGCAGGTACGCAAACTGCAGTTCTTTATCTGGATGTCCATTCGCTATGCAAATTATTTCTTTGTCAGGGAAAACAGTTACAAGTTTTTTAACCAATGGTTTGAAATATTTTTCAAAGCGGGCGTGGTAAGTGACTATGCCGATAGAGTAGTTCATGATTTGTGATTAATAAATTTTTCATACCAATACGGCAAGTACAGTTTTGGTGTGCCAAATTTATCTTTATTTTTCTCGTAATAATCGGTCAAAAACTCTTCACTGAACGTTTCTACCTCAGTCCAGTTGTCTATTAGTAAGATAGGGAATCCTAATTCTAGAAGTTGCTCACTAAAAGTATTTCGGACTATTATCGGAATAACCTTGAAATATAAGGCTTCCCAAGTGCGGTGGCAGTCCAAACCTCCGCCTCTTGGGGAAGCGATGAATTTGTAAGTATTTAGCTTTTTGTAGTATTCACTACGCGGAAGGTTCACATAATCAGAATTTTTTAACTTACTTAAAACAGAGTGCACCAAGACTCGTTCAGGAACAGTGTCGTTGTGTGTAAATCCGTACAGAATCCTATTTTGCTTTTTAGGATCAATGTTTATTTTAGAAAATGCGTGTATAAAATTTTCATCATGACCTACTGTAAAGTTTTGAATACCGATTGGTAGAACTGTGACTTTAGGGTGTCTGAAAAGTAAATTTTGTGAATACCAATGTATTATCTTTTCATCAATGTGCTTTGTAAAATCTGATCCAATTGTCGCGTCTTCGTTGTTTGAAACCAGAACATAGGACTCTTTTATTAGTGGGTGAATCTTAATAAAAAATTCGTGGAGGCAATTATTGCGAACAAAAATTATGTCACCACGCATTACCAGGGTTGGATCAAAGTCTAAAAATTGATCGTAGATAAAATTAGCAATTGCTCTAAAGCCATCACCAGACAAATAGGGGTAGCTTGCAGGTCGATGTAATTGAAATATCCTAGCAAAATATCTTCGAATTGTAGTTTTTAATTTAAAAAGTTTCATTTCTAATTAGTTAAAAGTTTTCTTGCCTTTGGGATAATAAAAATAGACAGACAGGGGATTGCGTATGAAATCAACGTGGCGAAGGCGGCCCCTGCCGTGCCGTATTTTGGTATTAGATAAATGTTTAAGGCCACATTTGTAGCCATTCCTGCAAAAGTTGAGAATAACAACATTTTTTTGAAATTTTCGGCAACCAAATAAAGGTTTACAACTGAATTTATAGATGTGGCGACATTACTCCATATGTATATCTGAAGTACAAGTACTGCCCCCATAAATGCTTTTCCGAATACTACCTTTATTATAAATCCTGCCAATAGACTTACAGGTAAAGCAATAATTACAGATAATCCAATTAATAATATTGCTAACTTTCGAATTCTTGCATAGTATATATGTTCAGAAGTATTTTTAGCATTAATGATAGCTGGAAAAAGCGAGGATAAAATTATGCTTGGAATAAAATACCAAACCTCACACAGTCTAACTGCTGCATCATAAAATCCTACTGATTCTGCGTCCATCATGTTTTTTATCATAACTTGGTCGATGCGCGCATATATCAGGGCAAACGCTGAAGCGAAAATTAAAGGCCAGGAATCCTTAAGTATTTTAATAGCAATCTCTTTATCAAACTTCCACTCAGAAATCATTCCGTATAGTTTTGTTCGATAGTATAAATATCCTATTGCATAGAAAATTGATTCTAATAAAAGAACTATAGCTAAGTAGATTACACCTTTGCCAAAAACCACCACTAATATTTTTAAAATATTTAAAATAATTGCTAGATAAAGTGATAGTAAGGATGGAAGTTTCGATTGCACGTTTGCTTGAAACTCGTAATTAATAATTTGAAATGAGTTAAATATAAATCCGAGACTAAGTAGGAAAATTAAAAACAAAGATATATCCTTTGGTGAAAACCATAATGCAAATCCACCACAAAGTAAGACTGCAATAACGGATGCGCCAATCCTAAGGGTAAAAGCGGATCCCATGTACTGGTTTCGTTTGTCGGGGAAATTAATCAAATCCCTGTAGAGCACTTGGTCTATACCCAGTACGGCAATAAATGAAAAAATAGACACAAAACTTACTGCGTAGCTTAGTTCTCCATAGTTCGAAGGACCTAGGTTTCTAGCTATATATATTGTTGCTATTAAGGAGACGACCATGCTGGCCAATCTTCCAAAAAACATCCATCCAAGATTTTGGAAGTATCTTTGAAAGCCGGTATGAGCCCATTTTTCTTTTAAATAGGCTACTGATAAAGTTTTCATATACGATGGTATTTTACCACAAATTTTCTATACTAGATTTTCGATAGGAACTCAACAAATTTTTCTTTCAAATAAGAGATTTGTAGGTCATTCAAACCATGGTGACATGCAACCACGAAACCACCTCGCATAATGTTTTCTGTGTTCTTGAAATCACTCAATGTTTTTTTATTAGCAATATTTTTGTACCCAGGCTGTTTCAAGATGTTTCCTGTAAATATTGGTCTTGTTTGAATGTTGTTTTCCTCTAGAAATGTAACTATTTGTAAGCGTGTAAAGCCCGCATTAGGTCTAATAATAAGAGGAAAGGCGAGCCATGCAGTTTCCGTTTTAGGGGTTTGCTTTGGTAAAATAAAGTATTTTTCAAATTTTGTGAAAAAGTTGTAAAGATTAGCAAAGTTCTTTTTCCTTTTTGCTAGAAATTTTGGAAGTTTTTTATACTGTTCAAGTGCAAAAGCCGACGAAAGTTCGAGTGGAAGGAAGTTGTAACCAATCTCGCTAAATATAAATTTGTTATCGTAAGGTATTCCATCAAGTTTTCCTTTAAAACGATTTTTTAATAATTCAGAGTTGGCCTTTTCTCCAAATAGGGAAGATTGACGACCCCAACCACGCATTACCACCAGCTTATCTACCCATTTTTGATCATTCACACAAACCATACCACCACCACCTGCACCATTTATAATATGTGAACCGTAAAAACTAGTTGTAGATATGTGAGAGTATTTTCCTGTTGGATTTCCATCATATTTTCCTCCCAGAGTGTCACAAGAGTCTTCGATAAACCATAATTTGTGTTTTTTTGCGATAGCAGCCAAACCTTTCATGTTGGGAATATTTCCCATAAGAGATGGAATCATAAGAACTTTAGTCTTTGGAGTGATAGATTTTTCTACCTGTTCTAAATTAACAACATAAGTATCTGGATCAACATCCACAAATACAGGAACCAGACCTTTCTGTACAATTGGGGCAACTACGGTTGCAAAGGTTAAAATTGGAGTGATGACTTCTGTGCCTTTGGGTAAATTTAATATTTCAAACGCAAGAAGGTTGGCAGAAGATCCAGAGTTTACCATCACTCCGTATTTTTTACCGAACAACTTTGCAATTTTGTTTTCAAATTCCTTGGTCTTATCACCAAGGGCTGTGTTGCCTTTGAGCACTTTCACTACCGCATCAATCTCTTCTTGTCCGTGAACCGAAAAGCCGTAAGGAACTCGCATTTTTTGTGTGTTTTTGGTTAGCATATCTTTAAATTATTATGAAAGGAATAGTAGCATTCTTAAGGGAGTTTAACAATGCTGTTATTGACGAAACCTTAAAAAAGTAATACTATTTTTATATAAAAAATCCGATAAAAATGCAGAATTTCTACAAAAATAAAAAAGTCATAGTAACTGGACATACCGGTTTTAAAGGTTCTTGGCTCACTCAAATTCTACTTAACATGGGAGCAAAAGTTGTCGGCGTTTCATTGCCACCAGAGACTTCTCCTAATCTTTTTGAGATTCTCGGAATAAAAAATAAAGTTAATAATTATTTTGCCGATATCAGAGACTTCAAAGAAATGAAGAAGATTTTTAACAAGGAAAAACCGGAAATTGTTTTTCATCTGGCAGCACAAGCAATTGTTAGAAATAGTTACGACAAACCACTTGAAACAATCTCAAGTAATGTCTTAGGAACTGCAAACATACTTGAAGCTATAAGGGAAAATTCCAGTGTGAAGTCCGCTGTCATTATTACTACTGACAAAGTTTACGAAAATAAAGAAACACAGCACTCTTACCGAGAAACGGATCCTTTGGGTGGATATGATCCATATAGTGCAAGTAAGGCAGCGGCAGATATTGTCACAAATTCATACATACAGTCTTTTTTAAATCCAAAAGATTATATAAAACATAATACCCTTGTTGCCGTTGCCCGCGCAGGAAATGTTATAGGTGGAGGAGATTGGGCTGAATACAGATTGATTCCGGATATTGTTCGGTCTATATATGAAGGGGATGGAAAAATTCAAAGCCGTAACCCTAACGCCGTCCGTCCTTGGCAACATGTTATGGAGCCACTATTGGGGTATTTAATGCTTGCAAAAGGTTTGTACGAAGGGAAAACAAAACTTTCAGGAGCTTGGAACTTTGGTCCAAATAATAAAAGTTCCGTAACAGTTAAAAGATTAATTGAGGATGCCATCAACATTCTAGGTCGTGGATCTCACAAAATTATTCCAGATAAGTCAAAACACGAAGCACACCTTCTGAGATTGAACATTAATAAGGCAGATGCACTTTTGGGTTGGAAGCCGCGCTTAAACTTCAAGCAAAATCTGGAGATTACTTTTTCATGGTATAAGAACTATTATGAAAAAAAACAGAATGCGGTAGAATTCACTAATAATCAAATTAAAGACTTTTTTAATTTAAAATAAAAATAATCCTATGAAAGTAGTCATTTTAGCCGGAGGGCTTGGAACTAGAATAAGCGAAGAAACAAATATTAAGCCAAAACCAATGGTAGAGATCGGAGGTATGCCAATACTTTGGCATATCATGAAGATTTATTCCCATTATGGTTTCAATGATTTTATAATTTGTCTAGGTTATAAAGGATATCAAATCAAGGAATGGTTTAATAATCACTATTTGCGCTATAATGACGTGACTTTAGACTTGGAAAAAAATACTGCAATATTCCACAAGGGCCATTCTGAAAAATGGAAGGTAACCTTGGTGGATACTGGGGACGCAAGCATGACAGGGGGGCGTTTGAATAGGGTGAAGGATTATGTAGGAAATGAAACCTTCATGATGACATATGGTGATGGCGTTACCGATATGAATATAAATGAGTTGGTAGAGTTTCATAAAAGCCACGGTGACATCGCTACAGTTACTACCGTAACACCAGAGGGAAGATTCGGAGTGGTACATACTGACCAAAAGAATGATAAAGTTACCTCTTTCCAGGAAAAACATGATAATAAAAACAAGATTAGCGCAGGATTCTTCGTGTTGGAGCCAAAAATATTTGATTACTTAACAGAAGGGGATGCAACTGTTTTTGAAACAGACGCCTTGATAAAGCTGGTATCGGACAGAGGACTTAGGGCTTTTCCTCATGATGGTTTTTGGAAGCCTATGGACACACTTAGTGATAAGGCAAAACTTGAATCAATGTGGGAAAAAGGTAACGCCCCTTGGAAATTGTGGGATTAAAAAATAGATTGATATGAATAAAAATATTACAAAAAGATTATGTGCAGAGCTCGTCACTGATTTTTTTGTCGAAAACAGAATTGACCACATATTTGATTTGAGCGGAGGGATGATTGCATATCTAGAGGATTCAATCAGTACAAGGGATGGAATTGACTGTTTTCCTATGCACCATGAACAGGCAGCTGGATTTGCAGCCGAAGGGTATTCTAGAATCAATAAAAACTTCGGGGTGGCTATCGCAACCAGCGGTCCTGGGGCCACAAACCTTATAACAGCTATTGGTAATAGTTATTTCGATTCGATTCCAACTATGTTTATTGTTGGACATGTCCATACTGATAATATTAGAAAGAATGAAAATATAAGACAGGAAGGGTTTCAGGAAACCGAAATTGTTGATGTTGTTAAACCACTAACAAAGTATTCCAAGATGGTTCTTGATCCATTGATGTTGGTTTATGAACTTGAAAAAGCTTATTTTATAATGAAGAGTGGGCGCCCAGGTTCTGTTTTGTTAAATATTCCGATAAATATCCAGCGTACAGAGGTTGAAGTGAAAAAACTTAAACACTTTATTGGATCTGCTGAACACAAAAAAGCCTTAAATTCTTTTCATAAAAAAGTGTCTTCTAAAACAGTAATTTCTAAGAAGGTTAAACAATTGCAAGATTTGTTGAGTAAATCTAAAGCACCACTGGTTATTATCGGGAATGGAATAAGGCTTTCAGAAACAACCAAAGATCTAGTCGATTTTACTAAGAGAAATAACCTCCCGGTCATCTCGTCCCTTCTTGGTATTGATTCATATCCGGAGAGTGAGAACCTTATTGGGTACATCGGATCTAATGGTAACCGTGACGCAAATATCACTTTTGCAAATGCGGATTTAATTATTGCACTGGGTACCAGATTGGACATTCGACAGACAGGTGATGTGAAATTCTTTAATCCAAATGCAAAGGTTGTTCATGTAGATATAGATAAATATTCGATAAACTATTCTATAAAATCACACCTATCATTTGAGATGGACCTTAAAGATTTCTTTTCCATTGTAAAAAAAATGTCAACACCTCTGAAAAAGGGATGGTTCTCTTTTACTCGTTCAATTCAAGAACAATTTGGCCGCCCGTTAAGATACAGTGACAAAACAGTCGACCCTAATACATTTATGCACGAGCTTTCTGCAGCTACAAAGAAAGATTCTATTATTGTGGCCGATGTTGGTCAAAATCAAATGTGGTGTGCCCAGTCTTGGAAAATAAAGGACGGACAGAGGTTGCTCTTTTCTGGAGGGATGGGGGCTATGGGATTTTCTCTACCAGCTGCAATTGGTGCATGGTGTGCAAGTCCTAATTCCGACATTATAGTAATTTGTGGAGATGGTGGTTTACAAATAAACATTCAGGAAATGGAGACTGTTAGTCGAAACAATATTCCTTTGAAATTATTTATTATTAATAATAGATCTCTAGGAATGGTGAGAGAGTTTCAAGATTTGTACTTTAAACACAACTATCAATCAACGGTTATTGGTTACGGATGCCCTGATTTAAAGAAAATTGCGAATGCCTATGATTTTGACTATGTCCGCTTAGAATCATGTCAAAAAGGGGATAAAGCCCTGAGTGACATTCTAGAAAGTAAGAGACCTGTTCTTGTGGAGGTCGCTGTTGATATGATGGCTACCCTGGAACCAAAAATAGTTTACGGACATGCTTTGGACGACCAGGTTCCATATTTAGATGAAAAACAAAAAGAAATTCTTGAGAATCTAAAAAAAGCCCTCAAAGGATAATTGGAAAGATTGAAGAGATTATCTAACTATTTATACTAATGTAGAATAATAAAATTTAAAAAGAATGAAAAAAATCGCACTTTTTGGAGCAACGGGTTTTATTGGAAAATCACTCACCTATGAATTTTGTAAAAGGAACAAATTTAAAGTTTTTTTATTCTCTAGATCGAAAAATATAGCAGAAGATTTTCTAAAAAGCATTGGTGGCAATTCAAATTTTTCAGTACATAAGTATGTCGAATTTACAGAACATCAGTATGATGCTGTTCTGAACTGTACAGGTATGGGTAACCCAGCTGTCTTGAAAAAGTACCCAGCTGATATATTTAAAGTGACTGAAGAGTTTGATAATTTAAGCATAGAATATGCAATAAAAAATCCTGAAGTTTTGTATATAAATTTAAGCACTGGTGTGGTGTATGGAAACGAGATAGGAGAATGTGCAACTGATAAAACAAAATCGGTCTTAGATTTTAACAATTTGTTGCCTGGGGATTATTATGCTATAGCCAAAATGAATGCTGAAGCCAAGCATAGATCTTTGTCACATTTAAACATTGTCGACCTAAGAGTTTTTTCCTTTTTTAGTAGATTCATCGATTTAGATTCTCATCTTCTGATGGGGGACATTGCCAATTGTATTAAAAATAAAAAGGTTTTGGAGACTTCCCCTGATGACATGATGAGGGATTACGTAGGTCCTTCAGATTTGATGAATATGATCGAATTGGTTATTCAGAAGAATAATATAAATGATTTTTTTGATTTATACACATTGAAACCCACTTCTAAATTTGAAATTCTAGAATCTCTTGGGAAAAAATATGGTCTAAAGTATACAATAAATACAAATCCGAACTCGCACCTTGCCCCGACTGGTATCAAAAAGGGCTATTTTTCAAAGAATTATAAGGCTAAATCAATAGGATACGAGCCTACCTATAGTTCATTATCAGGAATTGAGGAAGAGACCAGATTCTTTCTTTCGTAGCCCCTAGTAAATTAATATAGTATAATTTCCCCCATACCCCTTATAAATTAACCAACCTTTCGATTTTACTAAAATGAACAAAACTTCACGATTTTTACAGTACTCTATTATCACCTTAATCTTCCTGCTCCTTGCGTCACCCTTGGTATTCACAGGAAACATGTTCTTCCCGTACATCACAGGAAAAGCATTTTATTTTAGAACGATAATTGAAATCATGACGGCCCTTTACGTTATATTAGTCTGCTTCGATAAATCATTCCTTCCTAAAAAGTCTCCAATTGCATACGCACTCGGTGCCTTCCTCATAATCATGGGTCTCGCAACAATTTTCAGCGTTGCACCAGCCAAAAGTTTCTGGAGTAACTTTGAAAGAATGGAAGGGTATGTAATGCTCATTCACCTTGGACTTTTGTTCCTTGTTACTTCATCAGTTATGAAGGCAAGAAAAATGTGGGTCTATTTGTTCCATGCATCAATGGCGATTTCTATTATAATGGGGCTAATTGCTCTTCAAGATTTATCACCAGCAAATGCCTCGATGATCAGCGGTGGCCGTATCCAAGGAACTCTTGGAAACTCGAGCTACCTTGGAGTGTACGCACTTCTTCATGTTTTCTTGGCGGCATTTTTCCTTCTCTCGCATTTCGCTCGAAAAAACGCGAAGGATATGTTGTCTAGAATTTTTGGCTACGCACTTATAATCATTTTCAACATTGTTATTTTATTCAACACCGGAACACGAGGGGCTCTTGTAGGGTTAGGGCTTGGTGTTTTGCTAACATCGTTAATCCTTGCTACTCGTGAAAAGCAAAGTAAAAAAATCAGAAACTTGGGGATCACTATTCTTGCAGTTGCAGTCGCAGTGATTGCATTCCTCGGAGCGATTCGTGGTACTGAATTTGCAAAGAGCAACTCATCTCTCGACCGCTACAGCGCCCTCGTCACATGGAACATCTCAGGAGTTCTCGAAAATCAAGGTTACGCCAGAGCGGGTCTTTTGTGGCCAATGGCTTGGGCCGGAGTTCAGGAAAAGCCACTTCTCGGATGGGGACAGGACAATTTCGGTTATGTTTTCGCCAAGTACTACAACCCAGCGGCATACGCTCAAGAGCAGTGGTTTGATCGTACTCACAACGTATTTTTTGATTGGATGATCGCGGGAGGATTTCTGGGACTACTTGGATACCTATCATTATTCGTCGCCCTTATCATAGTTCTATGGTCAAAGCACAAAGATGCAGGGAAAGGTCACAAGTGGCCATTAATCGAACGCGCAACTATCAGCGGGTTGTTACTGGCGTACTTTGTTCACAACTTCTTTGTGTTCGACAACTTAACAAGTTACATAATCTTCTTCTTATTGTTAGCATATTTTCACGAGAGAAATGTTTCTGCGAACGAATCGGCCCATCATCACAACCCAGAATACGTTCACGTTCCATTATTATCAAAAGAAGGTTCACAGTGGTTTGTTGTAACTGTCTCTGCAGTTGCTCTTATTTTCGCAGTCTATTTTGTTAATTACAAACCATATAAAAATTCTGCTGATTTAATTCGAGGATTGCAAGCGTTAGGTAATCACTACAATTCAAGTGGAGCAGTTGTCGGTCCAAATCCATCAGAAACTTTAGATTATTTCAAATCGATTTTTGATTCGAACACAACATTAGGACTTGCCGAGACACGAGAAAGATTAGTCGAAGTTGCTTCAGCTGTTATAACATCAACTTCTACAAGTCGTGAACTAGCAACCGAATATGACGCGCTCACTCGAGATCAATATTCACAACAACTTGAAAAATTCCCAGGTGACCCACGTTACAATTATTTCTTTGCACTTTATCTTTCAAAGATTGGGGACATTAAAGGAGCGTTAGAACAAGTTCAAAAAGCTGTAGCCCTCTCTCCAGCAAAACAACAATTCTCACTACAGGAAGGAATGATTCTGTTAAATACAAAGCAGTTCTCACAGGCCGTTGTTGTTCTTAAAAGGGCTTTTGAATTAGAACCTAAAAATGATGC
>JBAXRA010000012.1:0-17591 GCA_037131455.1 bacterium
AATTGAGAAAGTTCCATTCGTTCAGTCGGATATTATTTCAAGATGTAAAAAAGCGGGGAAGACGGTGATTGTGGCAACTCAGATGATGCTTTCAATGACGAACAATACTGAACCAACACGCGCAGAGGTAACTGATGTGGCGGAAGCAATTCTAGAAGGGGCAGATTGTGTCATGTTGTCAGAAGAAACTGCAAGTGGAAAGTATCCTGTCGAATCTGTGGCAATTATGGAAAAAATTGTTTTAGAGGCAGAGAAGCATTTGGGTGGTAAGGACGTTTTTGATCCACTGGTGAGAATTGTGGTATAATTAATTTAATGTCAAAACAAGTAATTTCAATAGTCATAGGTTTGGTGATGCTTGTTGGTACAGGGTCACTGGTTTACTTTACAAAGAAACCAATAGTTGTGCCGCCCGAAAATGTCACAAATATAGTACAAAACGTTAGCACTACTACTATCAAAAACACACCAGTAAAGGTAACTAAATTAAACGACGATGACGACGATGATGACAATGGAGGGACAACTCCTGCGCCAGTGACAACGCCAACTCCTACGCCAACGCCTACTCCAAGTGGAATATCACTTACACAAATTGCTCAACATGGTTCACGTTCAAGTTGTTGGTCTGCAATAAATGGAGGTGTATACGACCTAACAAGTTGGATCCCGAATCACCCAGGAGGGGAACAGGCAATAATGTCACTTTGTGGTATTGACGGATCTAATGGGTACAATGGTCAACATGGTGGTAGCTCAAAAACAGCTAGAATACTAGGTGGGTTTAAAATAGGAACACTTGCAAAATAATATGAACATATCAAGACAAAAATTTGGCATGCAATTGCTAAGGTTGGGACTTGCGGGAGTTTTTTTGTGGTTTGGTTTTTCACAACTCATAGATAGTCTTCGTTGGGTATCAATCGTTCCGGAATGGGCAGTGAATCTTTTACACCTTCCTCCTGCAATGATTGTTATGGCGAATGGATTATTTGAAGTAGTGCTTGCTGGTATTCTTGCTATGGGATTTTTCGTGAGGGTTACTTCTTGTGTATTAGGACTTCACCTTATTTTAATCGCCTTTGATTTTGGCTTTACAGCGACTGGGATTAGGGATATTGGGCTTGTGGTTTCGGCTTTTGCTCTATCGTTGATGTATACGAAGGATGAAACTGCAATTTAAAGACACAGTATTAAAAACTTATCTAAAAAAATAATGACCTACCAAGACGAATCAAAAAAGGACCCATCGAGCCACTACTACGGCAGCCTAGTTAGAAAGCTTTTTGTTTTAGCAGTAATTTTGCAACTAATAATTATCTTAATTGATAGGGACCTAATTCAGTTCAATTTGGTTGTTGGTGTGATTTCTGCCTTAGTTATCATCATGCTTGCTGGGTTTACTAGTCCTGCAAACAAATGGGCAATTATCGGGGACTTGGCTTTCGCTGCTGTTTCGTTTGTAGTTTTCGAATATTTAGCCATTGCAAGACAGTTACAGGTAAACACTTTCTCTGATTTTATTTTCTTAATAAGACAAGCATTGGCCATTATCTTTGTAGTATCAGTATATTTCTCCGCAAAAACTGTTAGAGGTCTAATTATAAAGATGTAGGTAAGATGAGTAACAAGAAAATTTTTTACATGATTCGACACGGTGAAAGCGTTTTAAACGCTGAGCATATTCGCCAAGGAAGAGCGGGTGCTTTAAGTGAGCTTGGTAGACAACAAGCAGACATGACAGGCGAGAGACTTTCTAGTATTAATTTTGACGTGATGTTAGTAAGTCCGTTTCAACGAACAGTTGAGACGTCGGAAATAATTGCAAAGCATTTAAAATTACCCAAACCTCCAGAGTACGTTGAACTTTTAAGTGAAAGACGAAATCCCACAGAAATAATAAATCAAAGTGCGCTTCGACCTGAAATAAAACAAATTATAGATACAATTGACAACGCATATCATTCAGATGACTTCAGATATTCGGATGAGGAAAATTTTACGGATTTACGTGATCGAGCAACTGCGCTTTTAGATTACTTGGCACACCGTCCTGAAGAGAAGGTTCTGGTCGTGACTCACAGTATCTTTTTAAAGATGATTGCCGCGGTAATTAATTCAGGTCCAAAATTAACTGCTAAGAAATACAATTTGATGAGTTTTTTAAACAGTTCAAATAACGCTTCGATTACTGTTTGTGAATGTGAAGAGGTTCCAGACAGAAATGTTCTGCTCGGGTGGCTTTTTCCAAAGAAGAAAAAGGTTTGGAAAGTGTTAGCTTGGGATGATTATACAAGAGGAGCTTAAATTGATAAAAAGCCTCTACTGCGCTACTATTTAAATATTATGGATTATTCAAAGCTTGCTGAGCTACTTTTGCCCGATGTTAAAACTGTGCCACAAGACTGGCGGAAAAAGTACCCTTCGCGTAATTTGCCGAAGGGGGTTGAGGTTACACGACTGTGCCCGTCCCCAACAGGGTTTCTTCATGTTGGAGCGCTCTACATGGGTTTGATTTGCAAAAGAATTGCAGCTGATAGTAATGGCGTTTTCTATCTTAGAATTGAAGATACAGATGAAGCAAGAGAGGTGGTTGGTGCAAAGGAATTGATTGTAAAGGGATTGGATCAGTATGGATTAACACCGGACGAAGGAGGTTCCATAGGAAATTACGCCCCTTATATTCAGTCTGCTAGAAAGGATATTTATGCATCATACGTGAAAGATTTAATTAAGCGTGGTTTGGCGTATCCATGTTTTATGACTCCAGATGAATTGAGTGCGATGCGCAAAGAACAAGAAACAGCAAAAGTTCGTCCAGGATATTATGGCAAATACGCAAAGTGGAAAGACGCATCAATTGAACAAATCAAGGAGCGTCTCGCAGAGGGTGCGACTTATTGTGTTCGTTTTCGCGCAAATGGTGATCAAAATAAAAAACAACCCTTTAAAGATGAATTTCTAGGTGACTTACAAATTCCAGAAAACGACGAAGATTTTATTATTATGAAAACAGGAGGTGGAACAACTTATCACTTGGCTCATGTTGTAGATGATTCGCTTATGGGAACAACTTTTGTAATTAGAGGAGAGGAGTGGTTATCATCTCTTCCAAAACATTTGGCTTTATGGAAAGCTTTTGATCTTGAGATTCCTCTCTACGGGCACATAATGCCTATTAATAAGCAGGACGGTGGTTCAGTCAGAAAATTGAGCAAACGAAAAGACCCAGAAGCTAACGTTGAAATGTACAGCAAGGCAGGCTACCCAGAAGATGCAATAATCGGTTACTTATATCGATTGGCTAATCCATCGTTTGATGAATGGTGGCAATCTCCTGAAATTGTTGCGAAGAAAGATGTCTCGGTCCGAGACTTTCCATTTTCAATTGAAGGATTAAAACGTGGCGGAAGAGGTCCTCTTGTTGACATGAAGAAATTGGATGACATCAGTGGTGATATTATCGCGAAAATGTCAGCAGATATGGTTGCAGAAAAAATGATCGCTTGGGCAGAAATAAATGATATTGAATTCACGAAAGTTGTAAATAATAATCTTGATTATTTTAAACAAGTTCTCTCAATCGAGCGTGATGCAAGTAACCCACGAAAAGATATTTTAAATTGGTCACAAGGAAAATCAACAGTAGATTACTTTTTCGATGAATATTTTGATGCGAAAGTCGCTAAAGAGATTTTGGTTGCGGATCATTTGGATGAAAATCGCTTAAATACTGTTATAAAAGACTTAATTCAAACATTATCCGAGAATTCTTACTATACAGAAAACTCTCTCGAGATATGGGTCGAAAATATCAAAAAGCTGGCAACTATGATAGGCTTCGCTACTGACAGAAAGGCCTATAAAGAGGCACCAGACAAGTTTAAGGGAGACTTTGCACTATTCATGAAAACAATCAGAGTAGGGGTAACAGGAAGGGACAGAACGCCTAACTTGTTTTATGTACTTAAGGTACTTGGAAAAGAGAGGGTTTTGGCTCGCCTCGAGCATGTCGCGTCTCAATTGACGTAGACGCGACATGATTTCGCTAAATCACATGAAAAAAGAAATTATTATAGCAATCATTGTTTGTGTCATCGGAGTTATCCTCTTGGGTTGGTATCAACCGTCTCTAATTTTTAATTTGAACTAAATATATGTATAAGAAAAATAAAAAAAATCCTCCAGTAAAAGGAAAAATCTCAAAATCTTTTTGGGATAAGGAATACAAAACTTCAGAGCATTTGATTTTATCGGACGAGCCTTCATCTGACATGGTTAAATTTACTAATTGGGCAGAAAGAAATTCAGAATGGTTTCCATTCCCAAAACAAGGACTAGTTCTTGACGTTGGATGTGGTAACGGACGAAATGTGATTTATATGTCAGAAACTTACAAAATGCGCGGAGTCGGTTTTGATATTTCAGAAGTGGCAGTTAACCAAGCAAGTAGAACCGCAGGTAGTAAAAAATTAGGAATTGATTTCTTCGTGCAATCTGCCAAAGATACCTTACCTGTTGCAGATGAAAAGGTAGATGTAGTTCTCGATATGATGACTTCGCACTTTCTAAACCAAGAAGAAAGAGGAAAATATTTAGCCGAAGTTGTACGTGTACTTAAACCCTTCGGTTGGTTTTTCTTTAAGTCATTTATAATTGATGAAGATCAACATGCCCAGAGATTGTTAAAGGAAAATCCTGGCGAGGAGGCGGGGACTTATATCCATCCAAAAATTGGAGTGGCAGAACATGTGTGGGGCGAAGAGGAACTTCGTGCATATTTAGAACCGCATTTCACAATTCATAAATTTATGAAGTCACACAAGCACGTAAAAGACGGTAAGGCGTGGAAGAGAAGAACTGTTTCAGTTTACGCAGAGAAAAAGCGAGCTTAGTGTGGATTTTTAAAAATATCCGTACTATAATATTGGAGTACAATGCCAATATTTAAAAAACGCACTATAAAGAAAAAACTTCCAGAAGTTATTTCTACTTACAGTATAAAAAATCAACGCATCGACCAATTGTCTGATGGAATTTTTGCTATCGTTATGACACTACTGGCATTTGATTTACGCATTCCAGAAGTTCACGGAACTTTGACCGATCTTCATCTGCTTCAGATCTTGGGAAACTTAACTCCAGTATTCCTAAGTTACGCCCTCACATTCGCACTTTTGTTTACATATTGGCGATCTCATCATTTTCTAGTCTCTGTTTACGCAAAAAACTTAACAGTCGGCCTTGCCAACTATAACGCCTTATTCTTTTTGTTTATTGCAATTGTTCCTTTTTCAGCAAGGCTACTAGGGGAATACAGTTATAACCACATCGCAATTATTGTCTATGGATTAAATGTTATCTGTATCGGCTTATCTTTACTTGCTATGCGTCGCCATATCGAAGTAAGTCCTAAAATTGAAATTGCAAATATCTTACCATCAGATTTAAGTAGTGCTTATATCAGAATTATGGTCCCTATAATTTCTGCCGTTCTTGCTATTGTTTTAAGTAACCTGAATACTGCATTTTCTATAGCATTATTTGCCTTCGGAATTTTGTTTAACATCGTCCCTGCGAGTAGTAACATCATTCATCATTTTGTGGACAAGTTATCAAATAGCGATACTATTGTTGAGTAGGTCGCATTTCAGTCGACACCATGTGACACGATTCGCCGTTGTAGCTCAGTTGGTAGAGCACTCCATTGGTAATGGGGAGGTCGACGGTTCAATCCCGTTCAACGGCTCAAGAATAAAGTTCCGAGTGGGTGCCAATATCCACAAACACAAAAAGCTCATTTTCTATTTTGAAAATTGCACGATAATCTCCTGTTATGTTTATGCTACGACACCCTGTGAATACTTTTTCTACGGAGTGATTGTTTAGTATCGGTTGAGTCGGGTTTTCTATAAAAATTTTCAAACGTGCTCGAAACTTACTTTGTATCTTTAATGGAGTTCTACGAAGCCTTTTCACGAAGGTCTTGAGAAGTATTGTCTTCATTAAGAATTTCTATTAAGCCAGGCGATAGCATCCTTAGCATTATCAAATGCTGGGGAAAGATTCTTCCCATTTTTTATATCCTCTAGTGCCTTATTGAGCCTTCGGCTAGTCGCCTTGTTAAACCTAGGTTCCTCTTCAAAACTAACCTTTTTGTCCGCAATAAACTTTCTCAAGCTGTTATTAATTACAGCGCTTAAAGTCAACCCAAGGGAAGCGGCTAATTTCGCGGCTTTTTCCTTGACGTCTTTGTCTATCTTTAAACTAGTAGTTGTTTTCATAATACCTAGTATATACTTAGTATTACGATTGTCAAAAGTGGTGCTATTCATTGGTTTTTGTTAAAGTTGTAATAATCAACATTATGAATCCCCAAGATGAAAAAAAACTAAAAATAAGCTTAAGAATTAATCAGATTGAGGAGGCTATGAACGCTGTCGATTTTTGGCAGAACCCCCAAAAGGCCCAAGAGATGATCAAGGAAATGCAGGACTTAAAAGTTGAAAAAGAAGGAGGTGGAAAGTATGACGGGTTAGGTGCAGTCGTGACAATCTTTTCAGGTGCAGGTGGAGACGATTCCGAAGACTTTTCATCTATGCTTTTTAATATGTATTCAAAATACATTCAAAAGAAAAATTGGAAAGCTTTTATTTTACATGAAAATCAAAATGATCATGGAGGGTATAGAAACATTACTTTTGAAATTGAAGGAAAAAATGTTTATGGAACTTTAAAAAATGAATCTGGCGTGCATCGTTTGGTTCGAATTTCTCCATTTAATGCAAAGCAGCTTCGTCATACCAGCTTTTCAATGGTAGAAGTCATTCCAAAATTTGAAAAAAATCAGGATATAGAGATTCCAGAAGATGAACTTGAGATAACTTATGCAAGAGCAGGTGGTCCTGGAGGACAAAATGTTAACAAAAGAGAAACTGCAGTTCGAATTGTGCACCTACCGACAAAATTGTCAGTTCACATCACCACCGAACGTTCGCAAGGTCAGAACAGAGAAAAAGCCCTCGATATTTTACGAGGAAAAATTTATGCACAAAGAGAGAAAGAGCGCATGGCAACAGAGAAAGGAATGTATATAAGCAAGACCACTGAAATTGAATGGGGGAATCAAATTCGTTCGTACGTTCAGCATCCTTACAAGATGGTGAAGGATCATAGAACCGATGCAGAGACAAGTAATGTGGATGATGTTTTGAATGGGGAAATTGACTTGTTTATCGAAGCGGAGAAAAGTTTGTAA
Source organism: bacterium (assembly GCA_037131455.1). Classification (GTDB taxonomy): domain Bacteria; phylum Patescibacteriota; class Minisyncoccia; order Phycocordibacterales; family CAIZLB01; genus JBAXAB01. Next base: position 7,259 of record JBAXRA010000012.1, read on the forward strand.
TTTTTTCACCAATTTGTGCTAGAATAGAGGAATGTTGCTTTTAGACAATGTTTCAAAGATTTACAAGGACGGCTCTCTAGCCCTCGATGGGGTTAATATAACCATAAAGCCCAAGGAATTCGTCTCTATCGTGGGACACTCGGGTGCTGGAAAATCAACCCTTTTAAAGATGATTATGGCTGAGGACAAGCCTACTAAAGGCAAGGTGTTTTTCGAGGACATAGATATTCACACCCTGAATCGTTCTGAAATGAACGACTATCGCCGACGAATCGGTATGGTATTTCAGGACTTTAGATTGATTCCTAATATGACGGCATATGAAAATATTGCTTTCGCAATGGAGGCAGCCGGGCGAACTGATGAGGAAATTGCAGCGGATGTGCCTCATGTTTTGGAATTGGTAGATTTGAAAAAGAAAATGCACAACTTTCCAAACCAATTATCTGGTGGAGAAAAACAACGTGTAGCTATCGCTCGTGCCATCGTGAACCAGCCTGATATTATTATTGCCGATGAGCCGACTGGAAACTTGGACCCTGTAAACACATATGAGGTTATCCAAATTTTGAAAAAAATTAATGATCTTGGTACTACAATCATTTTAACAACTCACAATAAGGGTGTGATCGACAGTTTGGGAAAGAGAGTGATCTCTGTCGAGGCCGGTAAGATTATTCGTGATGACAAATCAGGTAAATATTTATTATAATTAGACAAATATGTTAATTACTAAACTAAAAAGAACATTACGATCAGGATTCATCAGCTTTTGGCGAAATGGCTCCGTTTCATTAGCATCGGTTCTTGTGATGACTATTACTCTTATTGTAATTTCGTGCGTCCTGTTTGTCGGAGTGGTTTTAAATACGACACTTAAGGATATTCAATCCAAAGTTGATATTAACGTTTATTTTACAAAAGATGCTGTACAAGATGGAGTGGATCAGATTGTAAAATCCGTAAAGGCCTTACCTCAGGTTGCTGATATAACTTATACAAACAAAGAAGATTCTTTGAAGGAATTTAGACTAAGACATCAGAATGATCAATTAACTCTCCAAGCCCTTGATGAATTGGGTGATAACCCATTAGGTGCAAAGATGAGCGTGCGTGCCAAGGATCCTTCTCAGTACGAAACTATCGTAAAGTTTATTAAAAATAGCGGAGGTGACAATGGGACTGTGGATAGGATTAATTATGACGAAAATAAAGTAGCTATCGACAAGTTGGCAGAAATAATAGTAGCTTCAAGAAAACTTGGATTTGCTGCCGTCCTTTTCTTTATTTTTGTATCTGTTTTGATTACTTTTAATACAATTAGATTGGCGATTTTCATTTTCAGAGAGGAAATTTCGGTGATGCAGTTGGTGGGGGCGAGTGCAATGTACATTAGAGGACCGTTTGTAACGTCAGGTGTGATGTACGGAATTTGTTCTGGACTTCTCACAATGCTTGTTTTGTGGCCGATCTCGTATTGGTTGGGACTACTTTCAGATACATTAGGGGTGACTGTTAATTTGTATCAGTACTATCAGGAGAATTGGTTCCAATTGGCTTTCTTGTTGATAATTTCTGGCCTCATTTTAGGCGCTACGTCAAGTTACTTGGCGGTAAAGAGGTATTTGCGCATCTAAATCTTTTTGATAGTATTAGGAGGTGAAAAGACACAAATATATTTTCGTTTTAGGTGGCGTGATGTCCGGAGTCGGCAAGGGAATCACCACCTCTTCAATCGGAACTATTTTAGAGTCTCAGGGCTTTAGAACGAACATCGTAAAAGCTGACCCTTACTTGAACGTCGACGCAGGAACAATGAACCCCACCGAACATGGTGAGGTTTTTGTTATGGACTCGGGACTTGAAACTGATCAGGACATGGGAAACTACGAAAGATTTTTAAATCGAAATGCGCACGACGCAGATTACATGACAAGCGGAATGGTTTTTAGTTCAGTAATTCAAAGAGAGCGAGCACTCGGATACAAAGGTAAATGCGTGCAGATGGTTCCACATATTCGTGATGAAATTGTTAATCGATTTCAAGAATCAGCAAAGCAAAGTAAATCGGCAGTATCAGTTATTGAAATTGGAGGAACGGTTGGGGATTATGAAAGCTTGATGTTTATCGAAGCGGCGCGATATTTACATTTGAAAAATCCGGGAGACGTGATTTTCGTAATGGTGACATATTTGCCAACACCGGGATCGATCGGAGAGATGAAATCAAAGCCAACACAAAACGCGGTGAAGCAACTTGATAGTTACGGAGTACATGCAAACTTTATTATCGCCCGCAGTTCGACTCCTATTGATCAAAAGCGAAAGGAAAAGATCTCAGAATTCTGCAGTGTGCCGATTGAAAATGTTATCTCGGCACCGGACATTGCGAGCATTTATAATGTGCCATTGAACTTTGAAAGAGACAAATTCGGTATGCAGTTATCAAAAGCATTAAGTTTACCAAAGAAAAAAATAAAATTGCAGAAATGGGCAAGCTTTGTAAAAAGTGCTACAAATACTAAAAAGCAGGTAAAAATTGCGATCGTTGGAAAATATTTTGACTCAGGAGATTTTGTGTTCGCGGATGCATATGTTTCTGTAATAGAGGCGATAAAGTTTTCAGCTTATAAATTGGGGTTGAAGCCAGTGCTTTCATGGTTAAGTTCAAAGGATTTTGAGGATAATCCAGAAAGCGTAAAGAATTTGTCACAGTATGACGGAGTTTTGGTCCCAGGTGGGTTTGGTAAAAATGGGGTAGAGGGGAAATTGAATGTGATTAAATATTGTAGAGAAAATAAAATTCCATATTTTGGACTTTGTTATGGAATGCAGCTTTTGGTTATTGAGTATGCGAGAAATGTTTTGAAGTTGGAGGGTGCGAACACAACCGAGGTGGCGCCTAAAACCCAGTATCCAATCATCGATATTATGGAAAATCAGAAACAAGCGATGAAGGAAAATAAATTTGGAGCATCGATGAGGTTGGGTGGTTATCCTTGTAAATTAAAGAAGGGAACTGTGGCAGGAAATGCCTACGGAAAAGTTGATATGATAACTGAACGTCATCGACATAGATATGAGGTTAATAATGCGTATATAAATGATTTAGAAAATGCAGGGTTGGTTTTTTCGGGTACTTCACCAAATGGCAAATTAATGGAAATCGCAGAGTTATCAAAATCAGCCCACCCATTCTTTTTAGGTGCGCAGTTCCACCCAGAGTTTTTAGCGAGACCGCTTGCACCGCATCCTTTGTTTACAGAGTTTATTAAGGTGGCGGGTGGGAGGTAATTTTCAGATTTTGTAAAATTACACAAAAGTTTTATAATAGTAGTATGAGGAAAATATCTGTTTTAAATGCGCAAAAATATTTTAGCTCTCTTGTTGATGAGGTGGTAGAAACAGGGGAGGTTATTGCTATACAACGTCACAATCAAATTGACGCTTTGATCGTAAGGTTTCCTAAAGATTACCGCCCTGAATTCTCAGATATCGCTAATCTTTCTGCTTACTCGACATCTTTTGATTTTCTAAAAGACGAACCGGATGATTATTCGCGTGCAGATATAATTCATTATTATAAAAAATAAATGGCAAGGAAAAATTTCAATTTTGGATAAAAAAATGATTTTGGGAAAGTTGGGATTTCTAAAAGATTTAAAATTGACCGAGGTAAAGTCTTCACTAAAAAAATATTTGAATTTGTAAAACGAAAAGCCGCTGCCGGTCACGAACTTATCCTTTCTAGGGGATGAAGTTCATTACTCAGCAGAGGCTTGTTTTCGTAGGCCAAGGATGTCGAGTGCAATTGCAAGCTCCTCTTTATTTACCGGAGTCCAAATGTGGGGAAGCCCACCAAGGAAGATCTCAACTGGTACACTTCCTTCGTACTCACTTCGGTAGTTCTTAGGACTTTTCAATGTCCTACTTCCACAGATTGAACTTAGGTCTTCGATCATACAATTCGTTCCAGCCTCACCTTCAAACATGGAACGAAAAATTAGGACCGTAGCTTTAGGTTTGTGGAATTCTATTGTCATGTGCACCCTATGGTGGTAGAGTCGCATTTCTTGGATTAGCTCATCGCGTGTTCCAAGTACTTCGGACTTATCACCTGTCAGGACTACTAGGCCTACACTTTGTTCGTTTTTGGACATGGTTATTGCCCTCCTTTCTCTGGTTTTAATTATACCATTTGTTTGATTTTAGGGTGTGGAAATGATACTCTAATTCCACATTGGGGGATCGTCTAAAGGTAGGACAGCGGTTTCTGGAACCGTTAATCGGGGTTCGAGTCCCTGTCCCCCAGCCAACACGTGCTAGCTTCAGGTGCGAACAAAGTTTATAATTAAAGCAATAAAATGAATAATCTAGAGCTAATCTTACCTGTTGTATTTATTGCAGTTTTTGCAATTATTTTTATTTTACAGAGAAAAAATCTTAAAAGACAGAATACTGTAGATATCGCTGAACTTAGAAAAACATGGGCTTTATCAATGAAGAATTATGTTCTTTACGGAACAATCATTGGGTTAGCGATCACAGGGTTCGCTTTTTTATTTAATGGTATTTCTCTAAAGGTTACTGTTACCTTAGTAGGAATTATCGGCTTGTATAGTTATATAAATTTGAGAATGAGTAGATCTATGCTAAATGAGTTAATGGAAAATACTATAGATTTAATCAAAAAGGATAATGAGGGGAATGATAATAAATATAATGAATAAAGAAAGTACAGATAAAGTATCTGGCAGTGTCAAACCCATCTCTGAAGGTAAACATGTAGTTATCGGTGCCACCAAAGGCACTGAAACACTTGCCTCCGCCACCGACATGTTCACCTACATCAGCCCCGACTTCAAAAATTGGGGATGCGACAAAGATGAAGAAGCAACTCCGGAAGTGGCCGTCGAAGTATATGAACAAATTACAGACGCAACTTACCCCAATATTTTCGGTAGCATCGATCAAAACTTCGATCGCTTAGTTTTAACAACTCCACAGATAAGGAGTTTCATTATGAATAATGCAAAAGATTATTTTCTGGAAAAAGAAGAATGGACATGTTTCCGCTTTCTCTTTAAGGTTAGTAACGAATTCTTCGTTGCGGACGTTCGTGTTCTTGCAGGAGGCGACCGCGATGTTCGTGTTACTCGCTTCTTGGACGGCTCTGTACGACATGCACAGTACCACCACCGTATTGTAGTTCCTAAACTGGTCTAGAATTAAAGTAACATTCCACTATCCCTCAATAAAAGCTATAATTACCCAGCATGACTATAAAATCACTGGTCTCTTTATTTCTAGGGAAAATCAAACCAAACTCGGAATTAAAAAATGTAGATCTTTCCACCTTTCAAAAGGATTTTAATAGGGTGTTGTATGCATACCTCGATGACAAGCTTTTAAAATACAAGGAAATTGCCAAAGGGGACAGCCTTGCAGTAGAAGCCCTCTCACACGCAATTTCAATCATCAAGAATGGTGGCAAAAGAGTGCGTCCATATATGTGCTTTCTGGCTTATGTGACTGAGGGTGGAGGGGATTACGATAAAATTTTGCGCACAAGTGTTGCATTAGAACTTTTTCATGCCTTTGCACTGATACATGACGATATTATCGATGAAGGTTTAGAGCGGCACGGCACGCCCACTCTTCATGTGCATATAGAAGAGGTTGTTGCACCGAAACCAAGAGGGAACAAAAAACATATTGCTGAAGGTATAGCATTACTTGCAGGGGACCTCGTCTTTAGTTTTGCCCACGAGGTTATGGCAAGTGCAGAAAATAGAGAAGCGCAAAAAATATTTTTTACAATGGTTGAAGAAGTGGTTGCAGGGCAGATGTTAGATGTTTCTTTTATGCTTACATATAAAGTTGATAGCAGCACGATTGAACACAAAAATGTTCTTAAAACAGCACTGTATTCATTTGTGAATCCAATGTTAATAGGATCACGTCTTGCAAAATCGACTAGTCATGATGAAAATTACAGAGCATTTGGATTGTTTTTGGGCCAGGCTTTTCAGATTCAAGATGACCTTTTGGACATTATTGGGAATTCAAAAGATACAGGCAAGCAGACATTCCTTGATGTTCAGGAAGGACAGCACACAATTTTGTCGCAATATATTTTTGAACGAGCAAGCGAAAGAGACGTTGAGGTTTTGAGATCTCTGTTTGGTAAATCTGTTGATGATCATGGCAGAAAAGTGTTGTCTCGTCTGTTTGAAAGTACAGGGTCAATCGATTTTGCACAAAAGGAGGTGGGACAGTTAATCGCAAAAGCCAGGGTTCATGCTTTGTCGCCACAATGGCACGCCCTCGTAGACTTAATTAGTAATAGAATTGCATGAAGTACACCGAATATGATTCTGATGTAAAACTGTGCACCGATATTCACAAAAAATACGGCAAAAGTTTTTATTTTGGAACGCGATTGTTGTCAGAGGATGAGCAGGACGCCACAAGTGTGTTGTACGCATTTTTTAGATATCCAGACGAATATGTTGATACGTATTATAAAGATCAATCTCAAAAGGGTATTGCACTTGAAAAATTACAAGATTTTAGTTTGTTATGGCAAAAAACATATGATGGTGAGGTAGTAAAACACGAGGATACCACCCTTGTTGCTATTCTTCGCTCGACAAAATATGTTTTTGATACATACAAAATTCCTTTCAAATATAGCCAAGATTTTTTGAAGAGCATGATTCAAGATGTTACAAAAGACAGATATTCATCGTATGAAGATTTACGTGAATATATGTACGGTTCTGCTTCGGTTGTGGGTATGATGATGTGTTATATATTATGTTTTAATAATGAGCGATTTATAAATGATGAAAAATTCCGCTCGACTGTCCTCGAGAAAGCCAGTCTTCTTGGCGAAGCTTTTCAAATGACAAATTTTCTACGGGATGTAGGTGAGGATGTTCATGATAGAGGCAGAATATACATTCCACAAAGGAACCTAGAGCGTTTTGGAGTAAGCGAGACATCATTAGCACAAAAGAATGTAACCAGTAGTTTTGTAAATTTAATGCAATATGAAATTAGCCAAACACGGCAGTTGTACAGGGATGCGGAGGAAGGGATAAGGTTCTTACCAAAGCGGGCAGGAAGGGGGATATTTGTTGCCAGGGTGCTGTATGGGAATATTCTAGACGAAATTGAAAGAAACCACTATGATAGCCTTACAAAGCGAGCCAGAGTTTCCTTTGCTAAAAAGATCATATTAACAATTTACGCACTAATAAAATTCTCTTATGGAAAAAAATAAACAAAAAAAGGTAATAGTCATTGGAGCAGGGATTGGTGGCATAGCGACCGCCTGCCTTCTGGCTAAAAAGGGATACAGCGTAACGGTTCTTGAAAAAAACTCTAAACCCGGGGGCCGTGCAACTATTTTTGAAGAAAAAGGATACATGTTTGATATGGGACCATCTTGGTACATGATGCCAGACATTTTTGAACATTTTTTTATGCTAATGGAGGAAAAGATTACAGATCATCTTTCATTAAAACGTCTTTCACCGTCTTATCGAATTTTTCTAAAAAGTGAACGCAAACACTATGACTTTTATTCTGATCTTGAAAAAACTGTTGAGACCTTCGAATCATTAGAGAAGGGTTCTGGTGAGGTTTTACGTGATTACATGAAAACAACAGAGTATCAATATAAAATTGCTCGTGATGAATTTATGTTCAAAAACTATGATTCTATATTTGATTTTTTGAATAAGAGAGTGATGACAGAAGGGCGAAAACTGCCACTCTTTTCAAAAGTAGAAAAGATCATCAACAGCAAATTCAATAGTGAAATTTTGCGTAAGGTGTTGCAGTATCAAACAGTGCTTCTCGGAACATCTCCGGGGGACGCACCAGGGATTTATAGCATGATGAACTATGTTGATTTTGTTGAAGGTGTTTGGTATCCCGATGGAGGAATTTATAAATTGATTGAGGCAATGGTTAATATTGCGGAAAAAAATAAAGTAAGTATTCAAACAAACTCTCCGGTGTCTCGTATTATTGTTCAAGACGGGGAAGCGAGAGGAGTTCTAATGGAGGACGGCAGAACTATAGACGCAGACATAGTTGTCTCAAATGCTGACATTGTACATACCGATCAGGTGTTACTAGAAAAACCATATAGGCAAAAGTCACCAAGCTACTGGGACAAGCGTTTAATGGCTCCTTCTGCTTTTATTCTTTATCTTGGAATTGACGGAGTGATTCCTTCTTTACAGCATCATAACCTTTTGTTTGCGCAGGATTGGACTAAAAACTTTTCGCAAATATTTAAAAAACCAGAATGGCCGACAGACCCGTCGTTGTATGTATGCGCACCTTCAAAGAGCGACCCATCTGTCGCCCCTGTCGGTAAGGAAAACTTATTTGTCCTCGTTCCTATCGCTGCAGGACTTACTCATACTGATGAATCTTTAAAAGAATACGCAGATAAGACAATTTCACAGATGGAGGAATACATGGATATTCCAAACTTGAAAAGTCGAATTGAATTTCAGAGAATATATGCGGTCAATGACTTTATTAAGGATTACAATGCATTCAAGGGAAGCGCTCTAGGGTTGGCACACTCGCTTGGGCAGACAGCAATTTTTAGACCAAACAATATAAACAAAAAAGTAAAAAATTTATACTATGTTGGTGCAGGAACAAATCCTGGTATCGGTATGCCGATATGTTTAATCTCTGCAGAACTTGTCTATAAACGTATTGAAAAGATTACTGACCCAGCGCCACTAGGAAAAATATAGTCATACCAACAAGTGTGTTGATGTATGGGAAATATGTGTATATGCGAAACAACTGCTCTTCGGTAGTGTTTAGCGAAATAATCATAAATACAACATAAATTAGACTAAGGACTAGGCTGATTGGGCCTATAAATGGAAAAACTAATAACCCTGCGGATACATACAACAGAGTACAAAGAATTAATGTTCCTCTCTTTTGTAACCAGGTTGCAATAGTTTGGAGGTTGGCTTCAGCATCCGCCTTTATATCTGGCACTGCTGAATATGCGTGCATTGCCATAGCCCAGCAAATTCCTGCAATAGTGCTGATCCATAATGTATTCCACGATATATTTTGACCTGTAAGATCAGATGCAAACAAGTATCCAAAAACAGCGGTTGCAATATAATGACCTGCGCTAAAAAAACTATCAAGAAAAGGTTTTGCTTTTGCTCGAATTGGTAAAGCAGAATACATTCCAGCAAAAAAGAAAAAGGCTAGGAGGGCAAGAAACGCATGAAGTGAGCCAATGTAGTATGAATATATTAAAAAGGGGATACAAGAAATTGCAATATGGTAAAAAAGCTTTCGATGCTCGCTAGGTACGACGAGAGATTCGTATAAAACTTTCTTTGGATTAAGTTTATCTGTTTCGTAATCGAAAATATCGTTAATTCCGTATATGTATATGTTGGCAGGGTATGAAAAAAAGACAAAAAATATTAAAAGGGGTGCAAGAATCCACAGGTGACCAGAAAGGCCTATCGCTGCGGCGATTCCCACAGCGTATGGTCCTATTTCATATATCCAAAATCTAGGTCTGCTGATGCGGAGAAGTCTTTTTGTGTGCATGGGGAAATTATATCATGGTACATTAGGTGATACACTACAGGTATGAATTATATATACGCACTTATCGGTATTGTTTTCCTTTGGTCGTTTTGGGGATACTTTTCTTCTAGAGTAGAGAATACACAGTACTCTGTACTTGAATCTAAAACAGGATATGAAGTTCGCTTGTACCCAGAACACATCGTTGCCCAAACTACAGTTAAAGGGTCTTACAAAGAAGCACTTAACAAAGGGTTTAGTATTGTCGCAGGATACATTTTTGGTGGAAATACAAAAAGAGAAAGTATTGCAATGACAGCGCCAGTTGTTGAAAAGAAGTCAGCTTCAGAATCCATCGCCATGACGGCTCCTGTTATGGCCAATATCGAAGGGGAATCACACACTATTACTTTTGGAATGCCGAAATCATACACACTTGAAACATTACCAACTCCAGATGATCCCCGAGTAAAAATCGAAACTGTTAATGAAAAGAAAATGGCCGCTATTCGTTTTTCATGGATGAGGACAGATGCCAGAGTGCAGTCAAAGAAGCAAGAATTATTGGATGCTTTGAAAAAAGACAATGTTCTAGTTATCGGCGAACCGCAATACGCAGGCTACAACGCACCGTGGACACCACCGTGGATGATGAGAAGTGAGGTTTTGGTAGAAGTGAGATAGATAAAAAATATGCTATATTGTTACCTACAACATGGCATTTAAAATCAGA
>JBAXRA010000013.1:0-14806 GCA_037131455.1 bacterium
CTCCAAAATCGCAAGCTCGAGTGGAAGACTTTGAATCGACGACGAATCAATCCTGGCCCTCGCATTCAGAAGCGACGCCAACACTTTTCTTAGGTGAATCGGTAAAACTCCCTCAGTTCCCTTTCGAATACTTCCAATAATCACCGATCGAACCTCCATTAATGCAAGATCCGTAAAAATCACAAGATTCGCATGATTTGCCGAAGCCTTCTCGAGCGCATCCAATGCCTCCACTGCTTTTTTATGAAGTAAACCATCCACAAATTCTTGAATTAAAACATATCTCGGAGACCCAGTGATTTTTTCTACCGCCTCCCTTGTGACCTCTTCGCCACTTGAAACCTTCTGCAACAAGCCCAAAGTATCGCGGAATGATCCATCGCCTAAAACCGCAATCAAATCAATCGCCTCTTTTTCAATTTTAATTTTCTCTGCCTTAGCTACCCGTGTAATACTTTCTCTTAACACCTCAACAGAAGGAGTTTTAAAGGCAAAATGCTGACAGCGAGAAATAACCGTTTCAGGAACTTTATTTGTTTCAGTAGTCGCAAGGATAAAAATGACATGACGAGGTGGCTCTTCTAATGTTTTCAAAAACGCATTAAAAGCACTTTTTGAAAGCATATGCACTTCATCCAGAATGTAGACTTTGTATTTTGAATCAAAAGGCAAAGTGTTCGCAGCTTCAGACAGTTCGCGCATATTATCAACGCCAGTGTTTGACGCTGCGTCCATTTCGTAAATATCATTATCTGAAGTTCCCAATGCTCGTGCAAAAATCCTTGCGATGGATGTTTTACCTACTCCTCTTGTTCCGCTGAATAGATAAGCGTGTGCAGGAGCTTCAATCGAAGACTTTAGCACGGACACAATGTGATCCTGCCCTAAAACTTCATCAAAAGTATGCGGTCGGTATTTTCGGTAGAAGGTTGTGTGTTCTTGCTTCATGGCAGGATTATAACACAAAAGAAAAAGTGATTCTGTAGAATCACTTTTTCTTTAACCTAAATTTAAATTAACGCTGTGAAGTAATCACAAACGATCCAGGACCAGTATTGTTTCCGTTTCCTGTAATTACGAAACCTCCGCCATTACTATTGTTATAGTTTGTATTACTGTTTGAGTTAGAAACATTTACCGAAGTGCCGTAGTAACTATCACCTTGGTATTGACTTGTTTTATAGGTGTATCCAGGAACCGGAGCATACATATATGGGGCACTGTTATCAACACGTGACTGAGTATAAGTATACCCAGGAACAGAGGTGTAGACGTATGGAGTACTGTTATCAACGGCTGAAGGAGTATACGAATATCTTGGAACTGGAGCAAAAACGTATCGGTTGCTGTTATCAACACGTGATGGTGTATACGAATATCTTGGAACTGGAGCAAAAACGTATCGGTTGCTGTTATCAACACGTGATGGAGTATACGAATATCTTGGAATTCGAGAAAATCCTCCACCTCCACTGTTGCAACAATTGCTTGATCCAGATGAAGTATACCCGCTGTTTGAGTAAATAGGAGTTGAATTAATAAAATTACTTGTATACGTAGTATTATCGTTAAAGTAAGGAGTAGAGTAATAATCAGAACTATAAGTTACATTGTCATTATAGTATGGGGTTGAGTAGTAGTCGCTATTATCCTCACCACTCGCATAAACCGCAAGAGGAGAAATAGACAGAACCAAAGCGAAAATCGCCATCAAAAACGTATTCTTATATTTCATATTGATTTGCATAGGTTTTATAGGTTTATTATATAGTAAAAGCAGAATTTTTGTTTAATTTCTTATTAAAAGTATAATACCATAGATTTAGTTAAAATGCAAGGGGTAGATTTAAGCCTTTATATTGGCCCTTTTCCAAGCATCTACGATATTTTCCACCTCCCATGCATTTTCAGCTGTCATAAGATGTCCTCTCAAATCCCCTGCTCCATCGAATCCATTTACATAGGCTTTGTAGTGTTTTTTCATAATAGCGAAGTTTTTGATCCCTCCAAGTTTTTCTTCAAAAAGTTTTGTGTGTTCAACCATAATGTCGAGACGTTCATGTAAACTAAATTTTTTTTCAGAGAACAACCACGGGGCTCCAAAGATCGCTCTCCCCAGCATTACTCCATCTGCACCAGAAAATTCTGCTTTCATTTTTGCATCTTCAATCGAAGTTGTATCTCCATTTCCAAATATTAAAGTTTCAGGTGAAAGCTGATTTCGAATTTCAACTGCTTTTTTAACTTGATTCCAATCAGCAGGAACAAGTGACATTTCTTTTCGAGTTCTCGCGTGAATAGTGACAAGTGCAGGTTTAGTTTCCAAAATTGCTGGAAGCCAAGTATCCAATTCATTTTTGTTGTAACCGATTCTAGTTTTTACAGACACTGGTAATCCTGCAGTCATCGCTGCACGAATTATTTCTTGTGCTTTTTTAGGATTTTTAATCATCCCCGCCCCTGCTCCTTGCTTTTCAATACTTTTGTCTGGGCATCCCATGTTGATGTCGATTCCATCAAAGCCGAGTTCTTTACATAACATAGATGCTTTTTCCATGTTCTCAACGTTTGATCCAAATAATTGCGCAATGATCGGACGTTCTGATTCTGTATATTCTAAATCTTTTAGTAACTTTTTCTTTCCTTCAGGCGTTGCACGTACAAGCCCATCGGCTGAAACGAATTCGGTCCAAGTGATGTCGGGTTTACCGTATTTGGCAATGATGGCACGAAAGGCACAGTCGGTGACGTCCGCCATTGGGGCGAGGACGTAGAGTGGGCGTTTTTTAAGTTTTTGCCAGGAGAAGGTGGACATGTGTTAGTTTTACACGGTTGGAGCACCTATTGTCAATTCTTAATTACCATTATACTATGCACTTTGAACCCCAACATTCCGTTGGAAATGAACCCAAACAATCGAATATGCGCTTCCAAAACCAGAAATACCAAGCCTTTTTCATCAATGGTGGATACGCCGTGATGCGCCACGCTCGCGTGGTCAGTGAGACCACCGGAGACATCGCTGACGACTCAGCCGATATGTGCAGACAGGTGACCCGAGACCTCATCGAGGCGATTGGCAACAGGCCGATTGTAATCCATCATTCTCCCCTTGCCAGAGCAGTAAATACAGCAAGACTGGTTCACGATGAGCTTCAAACACTAGGTGTGCCAGTCAACAAAGTGCTTGCGGAAGAGTGGCTGAGGTCCGACAGTTTCAGGCTGATGAACGAAAACATCACTGCGGTCTGCGAAATGACTCCTGGGTGTTTTACACTCTTCATCACTCACTACCCAGACATCAAGAGCTTCCTGAATGGAAACAAGAGAGGTGTCGACATCCCGGAAGCTTACAACTGCACCATATTCGCTCGGGATTTCCTGATCCCTGGTAAACGCGATTGATAACCACCGAAACCACTTCACGAACCCACCGTCCGTGAAAATGGACGGTGGTTTTTCGTTTTTACAAAACATGCTACAATTTTCCCCTATTAACATTAATGAATTTATCGAAATCCATGGCAAAGAAAATTGTAAAGAAAGTTGTAAAGAAAGTTATCAAGAAAAAACCCGCTCCAAAAAAACCTATCGGCATCACCATCAAAAAAATCATCGGCCGTGAAATCCTCGACTCTCGAGGAAATCCAACTGTTGAAGTGGATCTAACTTTATCTGACGGATCATTCGGACGAGCTGCAGTTCCATCAGGAGCATCAACTGGATCATACGAAGCGGTTGAACTTCGCGATGGTGACAAAAAACGCTACGGTGGAAAAGGAGTTCTCTTTGCTGTGGAAAATGTTAACACCACTTTACGAAAAGCTTTGGTAAACAAATCTTTTAATCAAAAATCTTTGGATGAAGCGATGATTGCCTTGGACGGAACAAAAAACAAAGCAAAATTGGGAGCAAATGCAATTCTTGGAATATCGATGGCTTTCTCTCATGCTATGGCAAAATCTCAGAACAAACCTCTCTATAAATACTTTGCTGGTATTGCAAAGACCGGAAAGCCAATGTCACTTCCCCTTCCAATGATGAACATTTTGAATGGTGGAAAGCACGCTGAAAAATCTACTGACCTTCAGGAATTTATGATTATGCCAGTTGGTGCAAGCACTTGGAGAGAAGCACTTCGAATGGGCGCTGAGGTATTTCACGCTTTAAAGAAAATTTTACACGACCGAGGACTTGGAACTACTACGGGAGACGAAGGTGGTTACGCACCATCTCTTGGAAATAACGAAGGAGCACTCAAGGTTATTCTTGAGGCAATTGAAAAAGCCGGATACGTTCCAGGAAATGATATTGCAATTGCAATTGATGCGGCAGCGTCTGAACTTTACAAAGATGGAGTGTACGAATTAGCATCTGAAGAGCGCAGTTTAAAGACAGAAGAAATGGTTGAATTTTATTCTAATTGGTTGAACAACTACCCTATCGTTTCAATCGAAGACGGTTTTGCTGAGGACGATTGGACAGGATATGAGATGATGACTGCAAAGGATGGAAAGAGGCTGCAGATTGTAGGTGACGATCTTTTCGTGACGAACATCGATCGACTTTCTATGGGTATTCAAAAGAAGGCAGGAAATTCAATTTTGATTAAGTTGAATCAAATCGGAACTGTGACTGAAACAATCGCTGCGATTAATATGGCACACAAGGCTGGTATGACTGCGGTTGTGTCACACAGATCTGGAGAAACAGAAGATGTGACTATTTCACATTTCGTAGTCGGACTTGGATGTGGACAGATTAAGACAGGTTCACTTTGCCGAACTGATCGAGTGGCGAAGTATAATGAGCTTTTACGAATCGAAGAGCAGTTGGGAAAAAATGCGGTGTTTGTAGGGAGGAAGGTTTTTAGGAAATAAGTATGCCTAAAACACCACAAACCCTCCTCATCATCCTCGACGGCTGGGGATACCGAGAAGAAACAAAAGACAATGCTGTGGCTAGCGCCAAAACTCCAAACTTTAACAAGTACTGGAAGCAATTCCCTCACACACTATTACAAGCCAGCGGCCTTGCTGTCGGACTTCCCGAAGGACAAATGGGAAATAGTGAAATTGGCCACACAACAATTGGTGCAGGTCGTGCTATTGATACAGATCTTGTTAGAATAAAAAAATCTATTGAGTCAGGTGAGTTTGAAAAAAATCCTGTACTATTGGCTCTTTTCGATCACGTTAAAAAACATAACTCTACCCTTCATGTTCAAGGATTACTTGGGGACGGCGGAGTTCATGCACATTCTGATCACTTGTTTGCATTTTTGCGTGCCGCTAAAAAAAATAATATTTCAAAAGTTGCTATTCACCTCTTCACCGACGGGCGGGATACTCCACCACAAAGTGCTGCAAAATATATTCGTGAACTTGAAAATGTCCTCCAAGAAATTCCAATGGCCTTCATTGCCACAATCTCTGGAAGATTCTTTGCCATGGATCGAGATAACAACTGGGATAGACTTTCAAAGGTTGAACAAGCACTTTTTGAATCTAATGGAAATATTTGTGAAATCAAAGCGTCAGACTTTATTGAAAACTTATACAAAGAAGGGAAAATGGATGAACACTTGGAACCAATAATTCTGCAAAAAGATGAAAAGATTTCAAAGAATGATGCTGTTTTTTTCTTTAACTTCCGCGCTGATCGTGCCCGTATGCTTTCAAAGAAAATTATGGAGAAAAAAGATATTTTATTTGCCACACTTACTTCATACGGCGCTGAATATGACACCCTTGTTGCCTTCCCTTCAATAGAAATCGATACAACACTAGCTAAAGAAATTTCTCTTGCTGGTTACACTCAGGCTCACATCGCCGAAACTGAAAAGTTTCCCCATGCAACCTATTTTTTGAACGGTGGTGTTGAAAATCCATATCCTGGAGAATCACACGAATTACTTGCGAGCAGAAAAGATGTCCAGACTCATGATCAAGCACCCAAAATGCGAGCGGACGCAATTGCCGATAAAGCAATCGAGCACATCAATAACGGCACAAACTTTATTTTTATCAACTGGGCGAATCCTGACATGGTGGGACACACCGCAAACGTTCCTGCGATTATCGAAGCAGTAGAAGAAGTAGACTTGCAGTTAGGACGAGTAGTCGAGGCCCTCCTTTCAAGGGGTGGAGTTGCATTCATCACAGCAGACCACGGAAATGCTGAAGTAAACGTTGATCAAAAAACTGGAATCAAACACACATCACACACAATAAATCCGGTACCTGCCATTGTTACCAAATTAAACATTCACTTAAGGGATGAAGGGACTTTGGCGGATATCGCACCTACAATACTTAGTTTGATGGAAATCAAGAAGCCTGATTTTATGCTGGGAGAGAGTCTGATTTTAAATTAAGAATGTAAAAGTTACCTGACGTCTCTTGCCATTGCCTCACTATCCCTCTTTAATTGCTGTAGCTGTAATTCAAGATTATGCTTCTTGGTATCCAATTCGGACAGTGCTCTCTTTTTGGTCTCTAATTCACGTAGTTTAAAAGCCTTTTCACTCTCATGTTTTTTAACTTCAAATTCTTTTTGCTCAGCAATTTTTTTCCTTTGAATTAACACAGCCTGATCCGCATGCCTTTCATCTTCAAATTTTGAGATATTAGATGTTGTTTGTGACAACTCTCTGGTTTTATTAGCCAAATCCTGTTTAGACTTATCAAGCTCTGCTTCGAGCATGTTAATCTGATCTTGAATTTTTTGTGATTCCGCTTTTGAACGCTGGATCTTGATACCTGAATCCATCTCCTTTCTCCTCGCATCGCTAATCTGTTTTTCTACAGACAAAACCTTATCATTCAAAGTTTTAATTTCAATTTGCACCTTAATTGATAAATCTCCCTTGCCAGTATCTTTCCTTTTTGCCTCATTTAATTGATTTTTTAAAGCTTGGACGAAAGCATTTTCTTTTTTAGACTGATCCTCAGCGCGTCTATTTGCTATCTCATCCGCTCCTGAATTTCTTCTAAGTTCAGATAAATAGTGCTCTTCGTTCGAAATCTCTTCTTGTTGTTTTTTAATGTCATTTTTTGCCTTATTAAGCGTGTCCTCCTGTTTAGTAATCTTTTCTTGAAGTCTTTTCATTTCTAAATGTAGTGACACCAGTTCAGAGTTAAGCCTACCAATCTCGATTTTTAAGCGAACTGTTTCATTTTTTTTGATGTCAATAGACCTCTCTTTTTCTCTTACTTGAGCAATACTGCTGTGATGTTCTCCTGTCTTTAGTGATTTTGCATGAAGGTTTTTCTCCGCTCCTGAATTTCTTCTAAGTTCAGATAAATAGTGCTCTTCGTTCGAAATCTCTTCTTGTTGTTTTTTAATGTCATTTTTTGCCTTATTAAGCGTGTCCTCCTGTTTAGTAATCTTTTCTTGAAGTCTTTTCATTTCTAAATGTAGTGACACCAGTTCAGAGTTAAGCCTACCAATCTCGATTTTTAAGCGAACTGTTTCATTTTTTTTGATGTCAATAGACCTCTCTTTTTCTCTTACTTGAGCAATACTGCTGTGATGTTCTCCTGTCTTTAGTGATTTTGCATGAAGGTTTTTCTCCGCTGCGCTAATCTGTATCTCGAGGGTTTTTACTAAATCAATATCGCGTTTCTCTTGCGAATCGTGAGACTCTACTTCTCTGCTTTTTATTTCCAGGTCCCTCTTGCTTGCTGCAAGTTGTGCTTCCAGTGATCCAATTAAGTCATTTTCACGTTTTTGTTCTACATTTTCAAGCACTTCCTGCCTATGTTTTGTTTCAATATCTCTTTTTGCAACATTTATTCTAGTGTTCAAGGATGCAATTAAGTCGTTTACTTTTTGAGTCTCAGCTTTTACCAGATTTAACTTGTTCAAATCTTCTGAGGATTTTTTTTCAACCAATGAAAATTTTGTGTTGGCTTGACCAATCCCTTTATTAACAGCCTCGGCCTCACTTTGTGATTTCTTTTCAAGTAAATCCACTTCATTAACCTTTTTCTGTGCGTCTTCTAATTCACGACGAAGACGCGCGGACTCGTCATTTAATCTGCGTATCTCTGCCTCCAAATGCCTTATTTCTTCATTGTCTGTCTGCAATCGCCTTTGTCTATCCTGAAGTTTGCCTTTGTTAGATTCCCGTATTGCACGCTCACGCTCCTCCTTTAAATGAGCCATCCTCATTTGCTCAGCAGAATTGGCGTCGTTTGCGAAACTTTTTTCACGGGAAAGAGCTGTGCTATTACTTGTAGGATTAACAGACGAACTGCTTCCGTATGGAGTTGTATCTCTTCTAGGATTACTTGGTATCATTTAACTAATATTTTAGCACATTCACTTTAAAGCACATATGGTTTGTGTGGCACCTTGTTCGTATTTGAAATCCAGACATTTGGAAGGATCTACTAAGTTAATTGTTGTTGTTGAATTTTTTGAAAATTTAAGATTACAGGAGTCGAGTTTAAAATCACTTTTATTTTCTAGAAAATTATTTAATTCTGACTTTTCATACAAATATAGTGCCGTGGGTTCAGCAAGTAAAATTTGATTATCAAAAGTCGCCTCGAGTCCTGATGTTGCAACTTGCATACTACTAGTTTCAGTAAGTACTTTTTGAATTATAATAAATGAAAATGAAGAGCATTTTCCTGTACCATCCATTCCCTTACTAAGCTGAAAAAACAGAATAATAAGTGCGGAAAAAACGTAGGCAAATATACTAAGCGAGATCAAAACTTCTATTAAAGTAAAACCTCTTTTTATTTTCATGGCTTAAGGACTAGAAAAGGTAATGTTGAACTGGATGTGCCGAAAAAAATAGTATTTTCTCCACAAGCAATTCTATTTGAAGGAACTGGTAATACAACTGATTTTATAAGTTTATCCAATTTTGCATTCGAGGTTCCCCATTCCTGAAAGAGAGATACTCCTCCAACATTAGCAAGAACCAGAATTATCACCTCACCTTCAGTGTCGACATTGATTAACAAATCATTAATAGTGCCACCGATTTTTTGAGATGGTCCATCTATTTGCACCAACTCTTCGTGCCCAAAAGTTCGTCCCAGCATTATAAAACTTGCCCCCAACATATCAATTCTTTTACCGTTTCCGGACTGTCCGTTTGCATTAAAAAGATAATCCCGAGTACCACTCGCATTGTAATGTAATAGTTCATCATCAGATGGGCTTGTTACCCAAACTCCTGATTTGCTAGCAAAAACATCATTTACAATTGACCCTGTGTCGTAGGAATTATTATAAGTAAAACTGCTTCCATTAAAATCAGCAATGAATATCTCGCCTAGGTCAGATTTTTGAGTACCTAAGAATATTCTCCCATCTCCATTCGAGGAAATCGAGTTTACAACAGGGTTGCGTTTAGAATTTGATGATGTACTACCAGGGATTTTAAAACTTCCAACCAAAAATGGTGAATTTGGATTTTTAATATCTACCGCCTGGAATTGCGCATTAACACTGGTATTAGCAAGAAAAAGATAGTGCCCTTGCAAGACCATACCGGCAAGGCCTGGGCCTGTATTTAAGGATGAAAGCACTTTCCAATTCAAGGTATCTATTACAACAAGATCGGGTTCGGAGGAGGTGGCCGAGTCCATACCAGCAAGCAATGTGCTACCTAATAAACTCATCGCTACAACTTCTCCATGGTTCAAATTTTCATACGGAGGAATTATTATGTTGTTAAAGTTTTCTAGATTATCTATAGAGCAGTCTCGCTTCCCAATGCCATATGACAAATCGGTAAAAATATAGTCCGTCGTAGAATAAAGAGATCGTCGAATTAAATGATTGTCACTTTTTGAAAATAATATTTGTGGATTGGTTTCTAGAAACTTTCTAGAAAAAGTAATATTTTGAATGAATATTAAAATTAATACTGAACTTATTGCCAAGACCAATATCACTTCAATAAAACTAAATCCTCTTGAATGATACATACCCGTATTTGTTAACTTTTAATTCAAAAGTCGACGAGGCATTTGAAAGTTTTAAGTCATTGTCACAAGTAAGTATCTTCAGTTGTTTTTCATCAATAATTTGATTATCTAATAGCAAACTTACTTTCCCCTTACTACATTTTGTACTAATATTTCTTTCACCTAAAAACTTTAAATATTTTGCTTGACTCATTATAGATTTAACTTCATCAAAATCCCTTTCTACATATTTCCGACTTGTGGTTGAAAAAGAGCCAAGAATTGTAAGACTCATTGAAAACAAAGTTATGATTAGAGCCATAACCAGCAGCACCTCTATTAATGTAAATCCTTTCTTATATTCGTACATTTTGAACTACGCTATATATAGGGCTGATAATAGATACTGCAAAAACCGCTATGATACCTCCTATAAATAGCATCAAGGCTGGTTCTGACCATCTTTTAACCAATGTGTTGGTCTTTTCGAGATAAGTGACATTTTCCAAATAAAATCTTTCAAACTGTTGAGGTAAACGCCCTGTCTGACTTGCCAAACCTAAGACATGTGACCATCCGGGAAACATCTTTTCTCTGAGATTTACTGCTTCTGATAAACTTTTCCCGTTCTGCAAATCATAAGACATAGAAATGCACGCTTCCTTATATGCATATGAATTCACGGATTCTCCAACCATTTTTAAAGTATCGTGAAAGGCATAGCCGGACTTAAGATACTCCGAAATACAGAGAGCAATAATAGAAGTGTGGTACCGCACATATAGTGACCTAATCCCCCACGTGTTCAAAATTAGATTCTCAATACTTACTCTAAATTTTTGTGATTTTTTAAAAAAATAAATAAATATAATTACCAAAGTAAGCAAACCCAATATCGCATAAAATCCATAGTGAACTATCAAATTCGAACTTGCCATGAAAAACCTAGTGTATATCGGCAACTCAACATGCAAATCTCGAAACATCGGCATTAATTTTGGAACAATACCTATCATCGTCAAAAGCATCATCAAAATAGCCACAACACAAATAAACAATGGGTAAGAAAGTGCACCTATAAAAGAACTATTAATCTTTTTAATTTGCCTGTCTGTATCAATTGCTTTTGCAAGCATTGCATCCAAATTTCCACACGATTCCCCTATTTGAATAAACATATTCATCATATGGGGAATTTTATTTTCATAAGCAAAAAGAAGCGCCTCTCGAAATGTTTTACCTTGTAGAATTCCTTCTTTGATTTGGATAATCTTTGAGCTACTATTTTTTTTAGAAAGTATATCTAAACACCCAACCAGAGGAATTCCGGAGTCTAACAAAAAATGCAGATTTTCAAGAACATAAGTTATTTCAGTGCGTTTTGACATTGCCTTTTTTAATATGCCTTTTTAATTTTGAATATCCGACTTTGTAAAAGTCTACGTAGGAAAAATCGACCCTCATGTTGTTATTTTGGTAAATCATTTTTTGATTAATTGATAAGGAAAGCGTTTGTGAAATCAAAAAATCATCTACTCCTAAATTTCTTAATCGGTATACAACATCAACAGGATCCCTTCCGTGCACTCCAGCAATGACTAAATGCCCTGTTAATGCGGCCTCTATGGCAATTTGAGCAGTTTCCCTATCGCGAATTTCGCCAATAACAATAACATCCGGATCTTGGCGCAAAGCCACCCTCAAGGCATCGGCATACCCAAAACCATTTTTAATTGAGACTTGTCTGACATTTGGAATATGTTTTTCTACTGGTTCCTCTAGTGAAATAATTACGGCTGATTCAGGATTGATTTCTGCCATTATTGAATACATCGTAGTGGTTTTTCCTGATCCTGTTGCTCCCGAAATCAATATTAAAGAATTTTCCAAATCCGTATACTCTCGAATTCGCGTAATAAGTTCGTTATCCATTCCTAAATTATCCAAAGTTTTTAAATTATTTACATTTGGGTTTAAAATTCGCATAACCACAGCTTCACCATGCACAGTTGGATTTATGGAGACTCGAATAAAGATCTTGTTTTTGTTAAAAAAGACAAAAGAACCGTCTTGTCCTCGGTCGTGCACGTCGATACGGAGGTGGGCACGGGACTTTATAATTCCCAGTAAT
Source organism: bacterium (assembly GCA_037131455.1). Classification (GTDB taxonomy): domain Bacteria; phylum Patescibacteriota; class Minisyncoccia; order Phycocordibacterales; family CAIZLB01; genus JBAXAB01. Next base: position 12,064 of record JBAXRA010000013.1, read on the forward strand.
CCTAAGTATAAAAAGTGGTCGCAAACTGCATAATAAAATAACCTTCCGTTTATTCGTAGTTTTATATATCCTCTTTCGTCTTGGATATCCATATGGATGTCGCTTACATTATTCACCACAGAATATAAAAGTAACTTGTCCATACATGAAACAGCGTCTCCACTTATAGATAACAACAAGTTTGGCATATTCTAGATTCTAAATGTAAGAGATGAAGATAAAATGAAGAAAATATAAAGATTGTGGTAACTATCCAATTACGCTACAATGTTCTCTATGACAGCGCCTAAAAGCACTAAACTATCGACTGACAGCTACAAAGGGGTCCGGGATTTTTATCCAGAGGATCAGGCAGTACAGAAATATATTTTTGATAAGTGGTCAAAAGTCGCTGAAAAATTCGGCTACAATCGATACGATGCATCAATTCTTGAACCAACCGAGCTTTACCATGCAAAGTCAGGAGAAGAAATGGTCAATGAGCAAACTTATTCCTTTGTTGATCGAGGAGACCGCGAAGTCACCCTCCGTCCAGAAATGACCCCTACCGTCGCGCGAATGATTGCAGCCAAGAAGAGGGATCTTGGCTTCCCTGCTCGCTGGTATTCGATTCCGAATTTATTTAGATACGAAAGACCCCAACGTGGTCGCCTTCGCGAACACTGGCAGTTAAACGTCGATGTTTTTGGGATTGCCTCAGTAGAAGCTGATATTGAAATTATCAGCATGGCCGACGCTCTTTTAAAAGAGTTCGGCGCGTCGGCCGCTGACTTTACGATAAAAATCTCAAGCAGAAAATTACTCAACTCTCTCTTCTCAGGTTGGTATGAATTTAGCGATGAACAATCCATGAGAATGCAAAAACTGATAGACAAAAAGGCTAAAATGTCTCCTGAGGACTTCGACACCGAGGCGGAAAAAATTGTTGGAAAAGCTTTTAAATTCCTGAACCTTGGTAAGAAGAGCGGCGAATACGAAGAAGCAATGGCAATTCCAAACATCCGCGAGGCAAAGCAAGAACTTGATACAGTAATTGAAACCCTTAAAAAACGTGGCATTTCAAACGTTGAATACGATGAAACAATTATTCGAGGTTTCGACTACTACACAGGAATTGTTTTCGAAGTTTTTGACACTAACCCAAAAAATAATCGCTCACTCTTTGGAGGTGGTCGCTACGACGAATTACTTAAAATTTTTGGTGAAGAAAAAGTTCCCACAGTTGGATTTGGTGTTGGGGACGTTACAATGAAGGACTTTCTAGAGGTCCACGAATTACTTCCAAAATATATTTCTTCTACTGAAATAATGATCTGCGTTATGGATAATGAATTTAACGATGCAGCCAACAAAATTGCTGAGGAACTTCGTAAAGCCAATATAAACGTTGCAATAAACTACTCTGAAAAGAAAATTGGTGATCAAATAAAATCTGCCAACAAACAATCTATTCCCTACATTATTGTCATCGGTCCAGTAGAGGCCGAAGGAAATACTTTCAACATTAAACGCCTCTCTGACAGCCTCGAAATTACCACTACCCTTGCGGAAACTGCTAAAATTATTAATTTTATAAAGTAATGAACGAAGCCCACCACATCATTTCAAGGAAAGCAGTTTTAGGAGTAATGGGAACTTTTGTTCTTTTTGCCCTAACCATTGGATACAGTGAATACAAGGGACACGCCCTTGTTCAGGAAATGGCTTCTACTACTCGAAGCATGAGCTTCAGAATCACAGATGCAGAAAATAGAAACAATGAACTGATGTCGAGGCTTTCGCAAGTTGAGAATTTATACATAAACCAACAAAGCAAGAGCGCCCAACTAGACGAACAAATTGGTAAGGTGAATAATACAGTATCTACACTTGACCGCCTCAGCAAAACCGACCCGCAGCTTCTTGTAAAGTATTCAAAAGTCTACTTTTTAAACGAAAACTATATCCCTGCAAAACTTTCGTATATAAATACCGAATATTTATATAATTCTAGCCGTCCATTACAAATCCATTCTGATGTTTTACCATTCCTACAGAGGATGATCGAGGTGGCAAAATATGACCAGATGAATTTAAGAGTACTATCTGCATACAGATCTTTTAAGCAACAAGAGCAGTTAAAAACTACATACAAAGTGACTTATGGATCGACGGCTGCTAACACTTTTTCAGCAGACCAAGGTTATTCTGAACACCAACTTGGTACAACAGTAGATTTTTCAACATCAGCAAATGGAGACAACTTGAATAAATTTGAATTAAGTCCAGAATTTACGTGGCTAAAAAATAACGCATATCGATACGGATTTATTTTGTCATACCCACCAAATAACAAATACTATATTTCTGAACCGTGGCATTGGAGATTCGTCGGAGTAGACCTTGCAGCGAAACTTCATAATGAAGGAAAATATTTTTATGACCTTGATCAACGTGATATCAACAATTACCTAGTGAATATGTTCCAATAAGATGCGAAAAATATTCCTAGACATCGAAACACGAAATACTTTTCAAGAAGTAGGTAAAGCCGAGCCAGAAATGCTCGATATTTCAGTTGTATGCATTTTTGACAGTGAAACTGGGGAATATACAAGCTATCTTCAGGAAGATTTGCCGAAATTGTGGCCTGTTATTGAAAAGGCGGAAATGCTCGTAACGTTCAATGGAGACCACTTCGATATTCCTCTTTTAAACAAATACTACAACGGAGATTTAACCAAGATTAAAAGTTTGGATATCC
>JBAXRA010000014.1:0-14353 GCA_037131455.1 bacterium
TCGTAATCTGTGTAAATACAAATCTTTTCTTTATTTTTCACAGCCTCAAATACCCTTAGAACTACCTTTTCCATATCCTTCATCAAATACGAATCGTGAATTCCCTTGTCATAATCAGGGTTTAAAAAGGCATCCTTATTCTTAACTCCTCTGTGATATAGGAGATGATCAACTAAACTCCCCTCTGCCATGTCTCGAATGCGGTATTTTGCCATTCATGGATTTTAGCATAGAATAGTCGCATGAACTCAGATTGTATATTTTGTAAAATCGCGGCGGGAGAAGTACCAGCTACAAAAATTTATGAAGATGCGGAAGTGTTGGCTTTTATGAACTTACACCCTACCAACAAGGGACAGGTTTTGGTTATTCCAAAGGACCATGTTGAGAATATCTATGGATTGTCAGAGGAAATGGCGGCTAGAATGATGTTAGTTGTAAAGAAATTGGCTATTGCGGTCAAAAACGGAGTGGATGCTGATGGGGTGAATTTGATTATGAATAATGAGGAAGCGGCTGGGCAACAGATTTTCCATGCGCATATGCATATAATTCCCCGATTTAATGATGATGGGTTAAAGAGCTGGCCTGCAAGTGATTATTTGGAGGGTGAGATTGAGGAGTGGGGGGAGAAGGTGAAAAAAGAGATTATGTAAGCTTGACACCGTCCATCCTTTTGCTAAAATAACACCACTATGGTCCTTAGGCCAACTGAGATTCCCCCTCCAAAAGAGGGGGTTTCGTTTTATGGTTTAACAAGCTTAATTACTCTAAAACTTTAATCCCCACCAACGTTTCCTCCTCCAAAAACTGGAGCATCGCACCACCACCAGATGATATAAACACATTTGGATTTTCCACCTTCAAACTCTCAATCGCCGCAACAGTATCCCCTCCTCCAACAGCGCACTTCGCCCCAGACTCCATAATCAACTTTGCCAATTTTAAAGTCTGATCCTTAAATCCCCTTTCATACAATCCAAAGGACCATTCCATAAAATAAACTTTGCTGTTTTAATCTTGTCAGCAAAAGCATCAATCGAAGCCGGGCCAACATCCACAATAATTTCATCTTTCCCTACACCTTTAACATCACACACTCTGTTACTATCAACCACAACATCAGTCGGTAAAATAATTCTCTGATCCGCCACAATATTTTTCATTGATTCCTTATTATCTTCCAAATTTGAAACCAAAGACTTTCCAACTTCATACCCTTTCATTTTAAACACATCATTCATGAGCGCCCCTCCAACAAAAATATAATCCGCAGTGTTTGAAAACTTTTTAATCAAAGGAAGTTTTGTTTCAAACTTCGCGCCCCCCAAAATAAAAATAAATGGATGTGCAGGATTAAAAAATGCACTGAGGTTTTCAATTTCCTTCATCAACTGAAACCCTGCATAGTGTGGTAGCAATTTCGGAACACCCACAACTGAAGCGTGCTCGCGGTGACAAACCGGAAAAGCATCGTTTACATAAATATCCGCGTAACTCGCTAAAACCTTTGCAAATTGAGGGTCATTTGCCTTTTCACCTGGGTTCGTACGTAGATTTTCAAAGAGTACTACTTCTCCCTCCTCAATCTTTCCATCCCAATTCATAAAATCCTTCACAAATTTAACTCCAATTTTTTCAGCCACTAATTCCAAACTCGGTATACTTTCAATATGCGAAATTAAAATCACCCTCGCTCCCTCATTTTTCAAATATTCAATCGTCGGCATTGCTACCCTTATTCGAAGGTCATCAATAATTTTTCCATCCTGAACTGGAACATTAAAATCTACCCTAACCATCACTCTCTTTCCCTTCAAACTTTCTGCCTCTTTGATTGATTTAATATTCATATTTATTTTCTCCTTGGTGGTTTTACTTTTGTAACCTGACGAGATCGTTTCTTTAGTTCCTTCACCGCTTCAGCTGTAGCAGAAAACACTCCTTTGAAAGTTTCCGCTTCCCAACTTGACCTGCCTGGTAAAAATCCACTCACCCCTCCGTTTAAATATAGATCAAATGCATTTTCTGCAGTTACTGATCCTCCGTAAATGATTCTAATCAAATCCCCTGCAATTCCAAAAACTTCTTTCAAATATTTTCTGATAAAAATCGCCATTTGATGTAAATCATGTGAAGTAATGGCTACATTATCTGTTCTTCCAATTGCCCAAACTGGTTCGTAGGCCACAATTACCTTGTGAACTTCCTGCTTTGAAACTCTTCCTAAACTTTTTTTAATCTGAGACTTAATAATCTCTAAATAATTTCCCTCCTCATCACGTTCAGCTTCTCCGACACACACAACTGCGATCATTCCGCATTTCACCACCTCTGCTACCTTTTCTGCAACCACCTCGTCTGTCTCTCCCATCGCTCGTCTTTCAGAGTGCCCAACAATTGAATAAGTCGCTCCGCATGATTTCACCATACTGGCTGAGATTTCTCCGGTTTTTGATCCAGTTGTCCAAAATGAGACATTCTGAGTGCCTATAGCGACATCTTTCTTCTTCAAACTACTGATAAACGTTGCCGGAGGACATACTACTGCATCAATAACAGACTTAAACTTCTTATAAACCTTCACAATTCCCAAATATCGTTCTTTCGCTTCGTTTAATGTGTTCGGAGTCAACTTCCAGTTTCCAACTATCAAAGGTTTTGGGGTTTTTTTCATGTGATTTTGCAAAATCATGTCGCACGATGTCGATTGAAGTGCGACCCTATTGTACTTTATTGAACAACTTCCTGCCAATATAAAATGTTATATCCTCCTGAAGGACCTGCGGAGAAGGCTAGATTTGGAAGACCTTTGTCGTATTGAACATTGGCAGTCTGAGTGAGGGCTATTTTGTATGCTGTCACTTCAGAAACACTTACCGACTGTGACAGTGAAATTAGCCCATGGCTTGCATATGCGACCAAAGCGTTTGAGCTTTGACCTAGGGTAATAGCCTGAACACTACCGTCAGTTTCGGCGCTATTATTCTGAGAAATCATAAAAACATAAGAGTTTGCCGCTCCTGAACCTTGAAAATTCGTACTTTGTCCAAGACTAATTACACTACCTGTTGTTCGATCAGAGGGGTTGTCTGAAATAAAGGCCACATTAGTACTTCCAAGACTAGGAGAAATTTTAATAGTTGGTCCTGTCTGAGTAGTGATATTTCCCGCAACCCACACGTGTCCAGCTAGCGTAAGTATTACTGAGGAACCCTTTATTAAAAGATTAAATGGAACCTTTATAGGCCCGATAGTTTTATTTGAGCTTATTGTGCAGGTGTTACTTGAGGATGTATATGTATCACAAGTACTTGTACTCATTATACCACCGGCTAAGGCAATTGCCTCCCACTGGCTTACAAGGTCATCTGAGATGGGCAATGAGGTTGTAGCCTGATCCTGACTATTTGGGTAGCTAGTACCAGAAACTGTAGTGTTCAATTTAGTTTGGTAATAAGCATCCTTATCAATTATAGTGGCGGCCGATGCATTTCCGATATTGTGTGAGTACACTGTACCTGTAGCATGAATACCGTAAACCAAACCATTTGGACCAGCAGAAATCACATCCCCATATACATAATTTCCGCCGGCACCGATAACTGAACCGCTTGAAAAGACGTTTCCTGTAATATGCGAACTGTTGCTCATACTAAATCCTCCATTTCCTGATTGAACTCCGTAATGAAACGATACCCCGGTACCCAAAGAAATGTCTGATTGTATTTTTCTTACTAAATTATTTAGGCTGGCAGTAGACACAATTTGCTGACTAACACCGGTATTAGTAACAACAACAGTACTTGATGCGCCATTCAAAGACACAGTTTGAGAGCTTGGTGTTGCTTTGTTGTTATTAAATCGGTAAATGACATCATCATTTAATGAATCTGCCAAAATGTAGGCTTGTTTTGAAGAATAAGATTCGACTGCACCACGAATTTGCTGGACGATTGGGAAACTTACCCCAAACACCATGACCAGAGATATGGACATGAAAAATACAACAGCTATAAGCATTACCTGTCCTTTTTTATAATGTGAGGGAGGGTATTTCATATTAATATGACCCGCGAAGGGTTGCTGTCATGTAAAAATTCTCAGTTAGTGAAGTTGAAGATGCAACATTCCTAAGTGATAATTCAATTTTAACAGCTGAAGAGGTAGTTGTCGCTATTGAACGGAAAATCAGAGATGTAACTTTAATATCCGAGCCTGTTAGAGGTCCGATCGATCCATCTTCATTAATCATTAGTCTATTATTTAATACATAGAATTTTCTTGTTGAAGTTCCATTTATTAGTGACAATTGTCCGGGATTCGAATTAAAAGTTGTGTCAGCAGTATCAACACTATTAGCATTACGAATCTCCGAAATCATGCGATCCATAGAAGCCATTGCAGAAGATTCAATCGCCCGTAATTCTTTAATATTCTTATACGAAGTAGAAATCGCTGAAATAGAATCAATAATAACAATTATTAGCAGTACAAAAAGCCCTAGATATATGAGAGTTTCTACTAATGTAAAACCTTTTGATTTCATTCTCATGTTAGTTGTTAAAAGTATTAAAGATATAACCTTGTAAATTTTTAGTAGAAGTTCCATCCCTATCAGGCCAGCTTACTGTCACCGAAACCATTTTACTGCCTGAGTCGTATGTACCACTACTCGATGCGATATTAAAATTAGCATCGCGCACCACATCAGATAATGTAAAGGCCCGACTGAATAGGTTATCAATTAGAATACTGGTAGTTGTCGCCGTCCAATTAGTACCGTTCCAGTATAAGCTATATGCGGTAGTAGTTGAAAGCTTTGATATTTTTGAAGACCACCCTGCATCCCTAAGAGTACGCACGGCCTCTATTCCCTCCTCTGCTAAATAGTTTGCTTGAATTTTAGGCATATTTTGATAAGACAGCTTACTAAGGTTGGCATAAACACCCATAGTAGACAATACAGCACTTCCAATAATTGCAGCAGCGACTATAACTTCGACAAGTGATATTCCTTTATTAGGATGTTTTTTCATATTATTGAATTTCAGGTAAACCTGTTGAATTAATTATAATATTTTTTGTAGTTGTACCGTTATTCAGCTTAAAAGTTATAGTGCCCGTAGCATTAGATTTTCCAGTCACTTTATTAAAGTAAAATTCGGTAGAGCTATTCGAAAGTGCAATAGATGAAACTATAACTTTCGATGAAAAATTAAACATAAGGGTGGTTGAAGCAGGTGAATATGTTTTCCCTTGAAATACCGAAAGAGAAGTAGAAGATACGCGAACTCCGTACTCTGAAAAGTTGTATGAATTACTTGCTAAAGAGCGGGCCTTTTGAATATACGAGAGTGCCGTGTACGAATCATTATCCAAAGACTGATAATTTGAAAAATCCACAAAAGAATAACTCGTAAGGCCTGCCAAAAGAACCATTATTCCGATCACTATCATTATTTCACCTAGTGTAAAACCTTTTTTATTCATATTAAATATTATTCATTACCGAATACATTGGAGTAATCATTGAGACCGCAAAAAACCCAACTGAGAGGCCAATAATAACCATAAGAAACGGCTCAATAATTGTAGACATGTCTTTGGTTTTTTGCTCCACTTCATTTTCATAAAAGTTTGCGACTCCAACGAGCATGGTTGCAAGTTTGCCCGTCTCCTCGCCTACATTCATCATTTCACTGACAAAAATTGGAAAAATCTTTTCTTCTTTTTCAAAAACGGTCGAAAGTGGCTGACCCTTCCCCACTATTACTTCAGTTTTTTGAAGCACTTCTTTAAAATAACTATTCTGTAGAACTTCTCCTGTTATTTTTACTGCCACCAATAGATCAACACCTGCTGACAACAAAGAAGATAAAGTTCGAGCTGTTTGGGCTGAGTTACTCTCTTTAACAATCGTGCTAATGACAGGAATTTTTAGAATACAAAAATCAATCACCCTTTTCCCAATCTTAGTTTTCGAGGCATAAATAATACCGAATATCGCCGCAAAAACTATACCAAGCCCCAAAACATAGTGGTTACTCAAAAAATCACTGAGCCAAATAACAAATTTTGTAGACCCAGGTAACTCGGTTTTCATATCTTTGAAAGTTTTTGTTAGTCTAGGTACCACGAAAACCATCATCAAGACTCCAATGATGGCCATGATGCATAGAATAATCCCTGGATACATCATGGCTCCTTTCACTTTTTTCTTTATCAAATAACTTTTCTCCATTTGATTAGAAACTTGCTTCAAGCTTTCAGCTAGATTTCCACTTCCTTCCCCCGCTCGAACCATTGAAATAAAAATTGGTGGAAAAATTTTATTATGCACCGCCAAAGCCTCGTGAAAAGTTTTCCCCGCTGATACATCTGCATTTAAGTCAATAAAGATTTTTTTTAGTTTTGGATTCCTAGTCTGACGCTCTGAAACAGTAATCGCACGAGACAGTGAAAGCCCCGCTTCAAGCATTCCAGATAAATTACGAGCAAAGACAATTTTATCGATAATCTTTATCCGACTGAAGCTTATATTAAAGTTTATTTTTTTAAACTTATTTTCTATAACTTCATTCACTTCGAGTATCTGTTCATTCAATTTTTTAAACTCTGCGTAAAAACCACTTTTATCATTAGCCTCTATTGTTCCAGAGTGTACACTTCCATCTACTTTTTTAGCTGTATATGTAAATTTCATATTTTTATTCAGATGCTACTCTCAAAATTTCCTCGATAGTAGTCTGTCCCATCACGCACTTGAAAATACCGTCCTCAAACATAGTGATCATGTTTTCTTTTCGAGCCTGTGCTTGAATCGCGTCAGAAGTTCCTCCCTTGATAACAATATCCTTTATAGTAGGCGTCATTTTAAGCACTTCGTGAATTCCGATTCGACTTTTAAATCCATCATCTGAATCAGAAAGTGGTTTTGCTTTATAAAACGGAACTTCTTTCCATGTTGCCTTTTTATCTACAATGTTTTCAGCTTTCAATTCTTCTAACACGCGATCAATGTCGATTTTTTTCGAAAGTGCAGCCAGTTCCGCTTCATTCAAGAAATATTTTTCCTTGGTATCGGCTAATTTTCTAACAAGTCTTTGCGCCACAACCACTGACAAAGTAGAAACGAGAAGGAACGGTTCACAATGCATATCGATAAGTCGTGGAATCGATCCCGCGGCACTGTTTGTGTGAAGAGTAGAGAGCACCAAGTGACCAGTGAGCGCGGCGTTAATACCTAGGGACGCCGTCTCATTATCTCGAATTTCTCCCACCATGATCACGTCTGGATCTTGTCGCATTAGGGAGCGAAGACCGTTCGCAAAAGTAAATCCGATTTCAGGCTTTACCTGAGTCTGATTGATTCGTTTCATTTGATATTCAATTGGGTCTTCAACGGTGGAAATATTAACATCAGGAGTATTCAATAGATCAAGAATTGTATAGAGAGTTGTAGACTTTCCAGATCCAGTTGGACCTGTTACAAGGATCATTCCGTGTGAAAGGTTCGTAGCAGTATGCAAAAGTTCTAAACCGCGTCCGTGAAATCCCAGTTTTTCAAGCGTAAAACCCGAAACGTTTTCTCGAAGAAGTCGCATTACAGTTTTTTCACCGTAGTTTGTTGGCAAGATAGAAACTCGAAAAGAAACTTTTTCACCATTTAATTCAATTTTGAAACGGCCGTCCTGTGGTAAGCGTTTTTCATCTAATTTCAAACTTGAAAGTACTTTGATACGAGCAGTGATTGATGGTCCAACATTCTTTGGCAGGATCATCGCATCGTGCAGCATACCGTCGATTCGATATCGCACTACCACTTCCATTTCCATTTGTTCAATATGAATATCTGATGCGTCTTGTAAAATCGCGTGCTTCAACAATGTGTCTACGATTCGAATAACCGGAAGGTCATCCGCCATCTTTCGCAAATCATCTCCGGAGATGTCTCCTTCTGGAATAATAGTTTTTAAATTTGAAGCCTCTTGCTGAATGATGTCACCAAAATCTGCTTTCAAAGTTTTTTGATATTGAACAAGAGCAGATTTTATAGAATCCGTTGTTGTTAAACGAGAAAATATTTTAAGATTTGTTTTCTTTTTTACAAAATCAATCGCGGCCAAGTCGCTTGGATCAAGCATCGCAACCTCGAGAGAATCTGTACCTTTTTTATAGGCGACGATGTTGTGATTTCGAGCAATCGGTTCTGGAATTAAAGACAAGACAGAAAATTCAAGTTTTTCTTTTTTCAAATCAACAAAAGGAATAGCAAGAACTTTTGCTTGAATTCTTCTGAAATCATCTTCGCTTATTTTTGCATTAGAAATTAGGATGTCTCCGAGTGGTTTGTTTTTTTCTGTTGCCTCTTTTATGGCAGCATCAATATCAACTCGAGAGACTAGAGCAGAATCGACCAAGCCTTTTTTTAGCTGTTCGGGTTCAATATACATTTCAAATTTAATTATACCAGAAAAAAATAAAGAAAACTTAAGATGTTTTTGATTATTCTTAGCCTACCATTTATTAGAATTTTCCTAGTTACAGAAAGGTAAATGCTGTAACGCGAGGGTACTTGCTTGCACAGCTCCTTACCCTTGCCAGGTAGGAAGAGCGGGTTCGATTCCCGTCACCTCCACAATTGACACCTTAATGGGAAAGAATATAATCGTACTACTGGCAAGGGCAAGAGGCTTGAAAAACCGTCCGAGAGGGCGGTTTTTCTTTTATTTGACACATCCCTTAATTCTATATAGGTTTACATCAGAACCTCCTTTTAAATGGACACACAAATCACACCCGCACTCTTAACTGTCAACAACTTACCAATGTCAGAACCCAAATTCACAGTCACCACCGGAGAAACTGGTGGTTCAAAACAGCTCACATTCTACTACTGCGGGAGAGTAACCTTCGCAGAACTTCGAGAAGCTATCGCAAGAGAGTTTCCAGAAGTATCAGAAGAAAAACTCAATGTCTTTCCCGGCATGGTCAGTTGTACTATTACGACAGGAAAAAGCTTGGAAGTCCCAACATCTTAATAGTCAAACCAGCCCGCTCAACAGGATCGCCCCTGCTTGCAGCGGGCTTTTCTTTTTTATCTTTTCTTTAGCTTTTCTTAATGTGATATCAGTATAGTAAATCCACCTTAAGCATTGACAAGAGGCATAAAAAACATATGATATCATCATATAACATAATATATTATCATATGAATACAATATCTGTTCCAATCCCTAAGGAATTAGAGGATTTCATAGAAAAATACATAGCCTCCGGAGAGGCTGAGAATAAGGCCCAAGTTGTCAGAAAAGCCTTAAGGCAACTAGCAAAGGAGGAGGCAATTAGAGGGGTCCTACAGGCTTCAAAAGAGGTTAAGGAGGGAAAGTTTTTTACTGGAGATTTAGATGAAATAGTTAAAAAATTCAAAGATAGTGAGTAATCATTTTTTTATTTGACACCACCCCTAAAATCCTTTATATTACTACCACGAAAGACGCTCAGTTCGCCCCCCAAAGGCGAACTCGTTTTTTTAAAAAAACAATTAAATAACAATTAAATATATGTTTGACTTAAAAGTAATCAATTCGGTATTAGATCAGCTAGAACAGGAAAGAGGTATTCCACGAGCAAAAGTAATGGAGGCAATCGAAATGTCCCTTGCTACTGCTTACAAAAAGGAATACGGACGACGTGGACAGTTTATCCGCGCAGTTTTTGACTTGTCTACAGGACAGACTGAATTCACTCAGATTAAAATCGTAGTTGAACCATCACAGGTCATCACTGACGAGCAATTAGAGGAAAATCCTGAATTAGCTTCAAAATTAGAGGGTGAAACACCTGAAATGATCCGATTTAGTGATGAACAGCACATATATTTGGAAAATGCCCAGAAGATCAAGAAGGACGTAAAAGTTGGCGACGAGATGATCTTCCCTCTTGAATACCGAGATGATTTCAGCCGAATTTCTGCCCAGACTGCAAAGCAAGTAATCATCCAGAAGATCCGAGAAGCAGAAAAAACATCAGTTTTAGCTGAATTTGGTAAAAAGGAAAATGAAATTGTTTCAGGTTCTGTTCAGAGAATGGAACGTGGAAACGTTTTCGTTGATATGGGACGAGCCGTTGGAATGCTTCCATACGAGGAACAAATTCCTAATGAACACTACAATCAAGGTGAAAGACTTCGAATGTTATTGGTGCGAGTAGAAGAAACTCCTAAGGGAATTTTCTTGAGACTGTCTCGATCACATCCAAAGTTCTTGGGTGAACTTTTCAGACTTGAAGTGCCTGAAATTGCAAACGGTTCAGTTGAAATCAAATCAATTGCTCGTGAGGCAGGTGCACGTTCAAAGATTGCGGTTGCATCAGTAGATGCTCACATTGATCCAGTTGGTTCAATGGTAGGTCAGCGAGGAGTTCGAGTAAACACTGTCATGAGTGAACTTGGTGGTGAAAAAATCGACATCATCGAATGGAATGCAGACCCAGCAGAATTCATAAAAGAATCTCTTTCGCCTGCAAAGATATTAAACATCTCTATCAATGAAGCTGAAAAATCAGCGAAGGTAGAAGTTGCTCCAGATCAGCAGTCCCTAGCGATTGGAAAAGGCGGACAAAACGTGCGTCTTGCAGCCAAACTTACTGGATGGAGAATTGATATTCAGTCTACTGCTGCTCCGGTTGAAGCAACCGAGGAATCAGCTCCCGAAGTTACAAATTAATTAATTTCAAACAAATATTATGTCAATGAACTTATGGCACGATCTTGAACCAGGATCAAAGGATTCAATTACAACTATTATCGAAATTAATAAGGGATCAAAAAACAAATACGAAATTGATAAAAAGACAGGGTTGATTGCACTTGATCGTGTACTTCACACTGCTCAGGATTATCCTTTCGATTACGGATTTGTTCCTCAAACACTATGGGATGATGGGGACCCGCTTGATGTCGTTCTTCTTACTACTTACCCACTATTCCCAGGCTGTTTGGTAAAAGTACGCCCAGTCGGAGTAATGTGGATGATTGACGGAGGAGACAGTGATGCAAAAATTATTGCAGTTCCAGAAGAAGATCCAAGATTTGACCATGTTAAGGATTTGAAAGATGTTAATCCGCACTTCTTGAAGGAAATGGAACACTTTTTCTTAACTTACAAACAATTGCAGAAAAAGGAAGTATCTGTGAACGGTTTCGATGGTGCAGAGAAAGCCATGGAAGCATTCGAGAAATCAGTCAAAGCTTACAAAGATAAATACGCAAAATAAAAATGTCATCATTCAAAATCATAAGTAACAAGCCAGTAGAAAACGAAGATTGCCGACAAGAAATTGTTATCTCAATCGACAAAAAGACCGTTGCAGAGTATCGCGAAGAAGCAATTTCTAATGTTGGAGAAGGTATGAAAATTGACGGTTTCCGCCCAGGACATGTTCCTGAAAAAGTAATCGTTGAAAAATTCGGTGAGGTTTTAATTACAGAAGAAGCAGGAAGACTTGCACTTGAGAAAATCTACCCAGATGTAATTACAGAAGCAAAGGTTGAAGCTATTGGAAATCCAGAAGTAGCGATTAACAAAATCGTTCCTAACGAGACTTTTGAAGTAAAAATTACTACTGCGACTCATCCAGAAATCAAAATTGCTGACTACAAAAAAATAGCAAAGGAAATTAATGGTAAGAAGGCTGATGATACTGAGGCAACTGACAAGGAAATTGATGAGGCGATCAAGGAATTACAGAACCAAGTTGCACACGACGATCATCACAAGAAAAATCCAGACGATAAGGGCCATGATCACGGTGATTTGGCACTTCCAGAAGTAAATGAAGAATTTATTAAGAAGTTCGGTGATTTTAAAACTGTTGATGAATTTAAGACAAAGATAAAAGATAGTATCAAGGTTCAAAAAGTTCGAAAGGAACAGCAGAAGAAGAGAGTTGAGATTCTTGATGCGGTTATTGGAAAAAGTGAAATTAAAATGCCAAAAATTTTGGTTACAAATGAACTTCACAGAATTGAATCTGAAATGACTCATCAGATTGGCCAGATGGGATTGAAAGTTGATGATTATTTGAAGCATATTGGAAAGACAATTGAAGATTTGCGAAAGGATTGGGAGCCAGAGGGATTGAAAAGAGCGCAGACTCAGGTTGTGTTGAATGAGATTGCGAATAAGGAGTCGATTAAGCCTGAGGAGGCGGATGTTAAGCGGGAGGTTGAGGTGATTATGAATCAGTATAAGGATACAGATAAGTTACGTGCGATGATTTTCGTTGAGACGATGTTGACGAATGAGAAGGTGTGGGGGTGGTTGGAGGGGGTTAAGTAAATTTAAGAAAAGTTTAATACAAAAGGAAAACACCATGGAGGAAACTCCGTGGTGTTTTTTTGAAAAGTAGTATAATAATAAATCTAAGCATGATAACGATATCTAAACCAAAACCAATAGATGCCGAAGGAATAAACGAGGTGATTAAACAATCTTGGTATGCAACTTATATTACTCCAGAAATTGGAATAACCAAGGAAGATATAGATGCAATGTATTCTCAAAATGAAGTGCAGCAAATTGAAACTTTTCGAAAAAGAGCAGAATCACCAAAAGAAAATGACATAACACTTGTTGCGAAGGAGAATGACCATGTCGTTGGAATAATTCGACTTCTAATTCTAGATGATCATATCAGAGTTAGGACAATGTATATCCACCCCGAGTTTACAGGAAAAGGTATTGGGACAATGCTTTGGAATGAAGCTCAAAAATACATACCGTCTGACAAAAACGTAATTGCATTTCCTGCAGAATATACAAAATCTATTGGCTGGTATAAGAAGATGGGTTTTATAGAAACTGGAGAGAAAAAAGTTGACGATGAGGCCATGCCTATAAGCGGTGTTCATCTCAAAACGATTAAAATGCAATTGACGAGAGATAAAGATATGTAAAAATAAAACACCACCGAATTATGTCGATGGTGTTGTTTGAAAGTTTTAAGAGGATTGAACTCTACGGTTGCTTCACCGAGTGGACGGACCACTATTTCGGGTCGCCAACCTGCGGACACTTTTCCTGGCCCAGTACAATAACGGTGGTTATCCCAACGATCTGCGCACCATCCGTTTCCCGTTTGTACACCACAGAGCATGTGGTTATTGCCTGAACCTTCCAATAAGGTCCGCATCCCTCCAGTGCCTTCCGCAGGTCCTCTTCATGAGTGTTAGGGGCACTGTTTACAACAATTGGTAGCATG
Source organism: bacterium (assembly GCA_037131455.1). Taxonomy (GTDB): domain Bacteria; phylum Patescibacteriota; class Minisyncoccia; order Phycocordibacterales; family CAIZLB01; genus JBAXAB01. The sequence goes on from JBAXRA010000014.1 coordinate 13,267, forward strand.
TTCATATTTTTGTTATTTCAAAGTAACTTTCTGTTTCGTCCTTTTCTACTACATAGCAGATGGACTCATCAGTCGAGATACACATCTCGAGACAGAAGACGGATAGAACGTATCATCCGTCGCGTTTATTTGGTTCCAGGAGTATCAGCCTCTCCATGTGGGGATTTTATTCCCTTTGTTGTTCGTCGCGGGCAAGGCACCTTAGATGATCCTCTGCGTCTTGCAGAGTTTCATCGTCAGCCACAGGATCAAGGGGGTTCCACCTTATGACCTCCTTGCACTCATCCTCCGCAGTCCACGGTGGTTCATAGCCATGCGGGTAACCCTGCTGTTCATAGTGATTGTGATCTTCCATGACTGGAGGCATTCGCTTTGTTATCTTGACTAGGATTGCTCCGTTTATCAGGATAATCTTGTTTAAAAGGGAACCATTTCGGTAATCCCCCTCTTCCCAAGAAACAACGAGTTCAACTTTTTCCGCCAACTTACGAGTCGGGATGACGGATTTCCCTTGATGGTTTGTGTCCATTTATAAGTGTGGCGAGCACACTGACTTTTGCTTACTGGAGTAACATACACATCTTCTGTTTCGTCCTTTTGGACTCATCAGTCGGAATACACATTCCGAAACAGAAAGGTGAATCGAATGATCCACCCTTTGCGACACCGCCGACTGGCGAGCGCTCCGACCTACCGACCGGTAGATCAACCTTACGACTTGCACCTTGCAATCAGATCACGGAGGGCATAACACTCAATATCCGCTTGCTTAATATTCTGAATATTAGCAGCAACCTTTTTGAGCGGTGACCGTGTTATCTTTCTATCTTTGCTTAGATAGATCTCCATAGTAACAGCATCCCAGATGTCACAATTTGCCTTTGTGCCGAGAAGAAGTACTTCGAGGAGTTTAAGAACCTTCTCCTCCTGAGGACTTACTTTTGGAGTTCTATCTTGTTCTGCAGGATAGTATGTAATGTAACCACCACCCGCGATATTGATTCGAATTCCATCGTTCATTTTTTTAAGGCGGTATCGTTGTCGCTATACGTGAGTTGTTTTGTAACGGTTACTCAAACGTTATTTT
>JBAXRA010000015.1:0-14054 GCA_037131455.1 bacterium
GGCCGAAAAAACGCACCGTCTTTCCGATTGGTTTTGACTGATTCTCGAAACTCAACAAAAAGCGGTAAATCATTAGAAATCTTAGGTTTCCACGATTTTCAGAAAGACGGAACTAAATTAAAAAACGAAAGAATCCTTCACTGGATTTCAAAGGGTGCTCAGGTTTCTGATACTGCTCACAACTTATTGATTTCAAACAAAGTTCTAACTGGAAAGAAGCGAAACGTTCTTCCAAAGAAAACTTATGTAAAGCCAGTTGAGGTTGCAAAAGAAGAACCAAAAGTAGAAGCTCCCGCTACTGTATAAGACTGATTGACCGCAATTCTGCCTATCTATATAATTACATTATTACTCGCAATTATTCAGCACATTTAATATGAAATCAGAACTTGATGTACAGTTTTTAGAATACGTAGTGAAGTCCCTAGTTGAAAAACCAGAAGAAGTAAAAATTAACCGAACGGTAGATGAGATGGGAGTATTACTAACCCTAACTGTTGATCCAGTTGATATGGGAAAGATCATCGGCCGATCAGGAAATACTGCCAAGGCGATTAGAATTTTATTAAGGGTTGTTGGAATGAAAAACAACGCTCGAGTGAATTTAAAGATTAACGAACCGGAAGGGGCTGCGCCACGAGCACCAAAGAGCGTTGATGATGCGGTTGAGGATATGAGTTTATAAAGATGGGGGGGATGGGAAGAGCATGAAAGCCACCACGGGGTGGTTTTTTTGTTTGGTGATAAATGTAAAAAAAGCACCTTCCATCGAGAGCGACTCGATGGAAGGTGCGACGCATTTGCCAGCCGACTTGGTCAAATGTAGATCTAAGAGCAGTGTAACTCAGCGTATACTCGCGTTAGCGTTTTCTGAGTTATTTACCACTCCAGCGCAGGAAAGGAGAGTCCAATCTCCTCATCGTCAGTGTGCTCTGAGCGCTCGACAGGCAGAATGTACTGCCTATTTCATCGCGTGAGTCGATACCTAGATTTGTGCGCGTTCGTCGATCATTCGAACAGACCCTTTGCAGTAAGTCACCATAGACTGAATTCTTGCTGTTCTATGGCAGGTAAGGGCTACCTTTTTGACTTGGAAGCCATCCACTACGCGTGATTGCGTTTCCAGTTGGCTTCTCACCCCAGTAGTCGGCTACTCTATTTTTCCGTGCGACCTACGATGGACAGTAGGCACTAGAGCTACTGTTTATGTGTCCCCACCAACGTCAAGGAGGACGCATACTGGACCACGGGGTTATAGTACTTAAAAAAAATGCACTCGACAAGTCATTTTTTGTTTGACTCCCTCTCTCATAAAATATAGTCTAAATGCAGACCAACAGGTCTTTCAACTTTAAATCAAAACCAAGGAGGTAAAAATGTTCGATATTAATGCAACTAATGCAGAACTGGAAAAGCTTACTCCAGAAGAAATTGTATGGTGGGCTATCCAAAAATTCGGTAAGGAGATTATTCTCAGCTCAAGTTTCGGGGACCAGTCGGCAGTGATGCTTCATATGGCAACCCAGCTTTGGCCAGAGATTCCAGTCATCGTGATCGACACGGGCTACTTCTTCCCTGAGACCTACGTTTTCATGAGCACGTTGGCTCAACGTTTCAAATTGAATCTGCAGGTTCACAGGTCAGAAGTGTCACCGACTGAAATGGAAGGAACTTTCGGTAAGCTTTGGGAAACCAACATCGCCGAATACAACATAATGCGGAAGGTTGTGCCGATGGAGGATGCACTGAAAAAGCTCAAGCCAAAGGTGTGGCTTACTGGTGTACGAGCGAGTCAGACTACCGAAAGACAGTCATTCAAAATTGTCGAGGAAAGGCCGGATGGAATTCTGAAGGTAAATCCGATTCTTCGGTGGGCAGGTCAAGACGTTGGTAGGTATATGATAAAGCATGGCTTGCCGTATCATCCGTTGGTTGAGAAAGGTTATTTTTCAATCGGGGACTGGCATTCGACTTTGCCTGGACAAGGCAGGGAAGGTCGTTTCGACGGTAAGATGGAAGAGTGTGGTTTGCACACTCTAAGGTAGGTTCTGCTCACTAAATCAAACCCGCTCTGGGTCACAAAGGGAAACCTGACTGTGGCACATGGAGTCGGGTTTTTCTTTTTATTTACAAAAACACAAAAATATTGTACATTATTACCCATGTCACTCACATTCCACCTCATCTCTCTATTCCCCGACGCTTTTTCTTCATACCTCAATGAATCAATTCTTGCCCGCGCTCAAAAAGAAAAACTTCTAAAATTCAAATTCTACAATCCACGCGATTTTGTTAAACCCACTAAAACTCAAAAGCAAAAAGAAAAACCATATTTACGCATCGACGACAAACCATACGGCGGTGGTCCCGGCATGGTCATTCAAGCCCTGCCAATAATCAAGGCTGTGGATAACTCTATAAAAAATGCAAAAAAATCAAAAAACTTTAAGAAAATTTTAATCTTAAACACATCTCCATCTGGTACTCAATTTACAAACGAAATTGCAAAAACCTACATAAAGGACATATCGGACATCGTTATTATATGTGGCCGTTATGAAGGAATCGACGCCAGAGTCAAGAAAGTCTTTAAAAACATCAAAGATGTTTCAATCGGCCCATTCGTCCTCACAGGAGGGGAATTGCCAGCAATGGTTATGATTGACGGTATTTCTCGTCATATTAAAGGGGTACTTGGGAATATTAGTTCTATTGAGGAGTCTAGAACCTCATCTTCTGACGTTTATACCCGCCCAGCCGTTTTCACCTATAAGGACAAAAACTATACGGTCCCAACGACCCTAATCTCTGGAAATCATGCCAAAATTGACGAATTTCGTGCCAAAAAACCAGGGGGAACTGGGGATAAAAACATCAAAGTCTAGTAACCAAGTCAATCAGAGTTTTCCACAATTGACGTTGGTCTTAATATGGGCTACTATATGTGTCTGCGTAGGACGATTGAGTAATGGACGACTCTTCGCGGGAAACTCTCACTTTTTAAAAATTCTTTTGAATCGGTTAACCTTATTAAAATAAATTAGAAAAATAGAAGCGTGTTCGCTTGCGCTAAATATTTTTGTCGTTTGTTTTAATAATGATTTCAAAATAAATTCTAGAAAAGTGGGTGTACTTATTAAATGGGATAAATACACACGCATATTTTATGATGAGACAGAAGAAATATTTTTCAAGATTTAAGGAACCTCTAGCACCGCTTCCAAACTTGGTAGAACCGCAACTGAATTCCTACAAATGGCTATTAGAAGAAGGTATTCAGGAAGTATTTAATGAATTTTCATCAATCAAAGACTTCTCGGAAAAAAAGTTCGAGTTGGATTTTCTTGATTTTAAATTAGACAAGCCTAAAAACGACGAGTGGACAGCAAAAGAAAGAAAGGAAAATTACGAAACTACAATCAAGGTTAATGTTCGACTTAAGAACAAAATTCTTGGAACTACAAAAGAACAAGAAGTTTTGATGGCTGACATTCCTTTGATGACAGACCACGGAACATTCATTATTAACGGTAATGAAAGATTAATCGTGCCTCAATTGGCAAGATCATTCGGTGTGTTCTTTACTTCACAAGAATTGAAAGGAAAGAATCACTTCGGAGCGAAAATCATCCCTTCACGAGGTGCCTGGATTGAACTTGATAGTGAACACGATGGAGCGATCTACGTTCGAATCGATCGAAAGCGAAAATTCCCAGTCACGTCTCTACTTCGCGTCCTTGGAGTAAAAGATGATAAATCAATCAAAGAACTCTTCAAAAACCGTGAAGATGTTTTGCCTTTGATTGAAACTTCGTTAACTAAAGATCACGCTAAAACTGTTGATGAGGCATATATTGAAATCTACAAGCGCCTTCGAGATGGCGATCTTGCTACTTCTGAAAACGCTCGAGAATTTATTGACAACCTTTTGTCATCCGAACGATATGATTTGTCAAAAGTTGGACGACACCGATTCAACTTCCGATTCGAAAAGGCAATGGATGAAAAAGCTCTTGCTGTCATGACTTTGAAATTGGATGACATCGTTACAATTATCGGGCACATTGTTGAATTGAACCTTAAACCAGATGCATTGAAAGACGACGTTGATCACTTGGCATCACGACGCGTTCGATACGTTGGAGAATTGCTTCAGCAAAAGGTTCGATTTGGTCTAACTCAGATCAAGCGAAACATTATGAACCGAATGTCGACTATCGATACATCTACAAGTATGCCGATTCAGTTGATTTCACCTCGACCACTTCAGGCTCGAATTAAAGAATTCTTTACGACTAACCAGTTGTCACAATTCATGTCACAGGAAAACATTCTTGCAGAATTGGAACACTTACGACGTGTATCTGCCCTCGGCCCCGGCGGTTTGACAAGAGAGCGAGCAGGAACAGACGTTCGAAACGTGCATCCTTCTCACTACGGAAGAATTTGTCCGATTCACACACCAGAAGGACAGAACATCGGTCTAGTATTACAGCTTTCAACTTATGCTCGAATCAACAATTTCGGTTTGATCGAAACTCCTTACGCTGTTGTTAAAGGTGGAAAGATCACAAAGGAAATTCAATATTTGAACGCCCTTGAAGAAGAGCAGAAATATATCGCACACGCCGCGACTCTTTATGATGAAAAGACAGGAAAGATTACAAACGATACATTAGAAGTACGACAGAAGGGCCAGCCAGTAATCGTTAAGCGCGAAGAAGTTGACTACATCGACGTTGCGACTGAACAGGCTTTCTCTGTTTCAACTTCAATGATTCCATTCCTAAACCACGATGATGCGAACCGAGCACTCATGGGATCAAACATGCAAAAACAGGCTACTCCTTGTATCGTTCCTGAAGCACCATTCGTTGCAACTGGAATCGAAGACAAAGCAGCCTTGGACACAGGTCGCGTAATCGTTGCGCCGGATGAAGGTACTGTTACCGCAGTTGATGCGATGGGAATTACTTTCAAGACTTCAAAAGGAAAGGAAATCGAATACAAGTTGGCACAGTTTAGCCGAACTAACCAGTTCACCGCTTTCCACCAAAGGCCTACAGTTGACGTTGGACAGAAATTAAAGAGAGGTGATGTTATGGCAGATACTTCTACTTCCGTTGGAGGTCAGATGGCACTTGGACAAAACGTTCTAATTGCATTTATGACATGGGCCGGAGCAAACTATGAAGATGCGATTATCGTTTCTGAAAGACTTGTTAAGGATTCTAAATTTACAACAATTCACATTGAAGAGTTCGTAATTAACGTTCGAGATACAAAACTTGGTCCCGAAGTTACAACACACGATATTCCAAACGTTGGAGAAGGACGACTTAAGAATCTTGATGTTGAAGGTGTGATCCGTGTTGGTGCCGAAGTTCGCCCAGGTGACATCATCGTTGGTAAAATTACTCCAAAGTCTGAAACACAGCTAACTCCAGAAGAAAGATTATTGCGATCAATCTTCGGTGAAAAATCTCGTGATGTTAAGGATACTTCAAAGAGACTTGAAAACGGAAAGCGTGGACGAGTTATTAATGTAAAAGTTTTCTCACGAGAAAAGGGAGACAAGTTGGAATCTGGAATCATCAAGAGAATTCACGTAGAAGTTGCGGTCCTCCGAAACGTGATGGTTGGAGATAAATTGGCGGGACGACACGGAAACAAGGGAGTTATTTCACGCGTTCTTCCAGTAGAAGACATGCCATACATGGCGGACGGAACTCCAATTGATATGATTTTGACACCACTGGGTATTCCATCTCGTATGAACCTTGGACAGATCTTGGAATTACACCTAGGTCTTGCCGCTCACAAATTAAATTACCAAGCTATTGTTCCACCATTCGTAGGAGCAACATCTGAGGAAATTAAGGCGGAATTGGTAAAGGCGGGATACGCTGAAACTGGAAAGATGAAATTGTTTGACGGACGAAACGGTGAACAATTCACTCAGGACATCTCAGTTGGTTACATGTACATGTTGAAACTTCACCACATGGTTGAAGATAAGATTCACATGCGATCAATCGGTCCTTACTCTCTTATTACTCAGCAACCTCTTGGAGGAAAGGCACAAGGTGGAGGTCAGAGATTTGGAGAAATGGAAGTGTGGGCGCTTGCTGGTTACGGAGCGTCTCATGCTCTTCGAGAAATGTTGACTATTAAGTCCGACGATATTCAGGGACGATCACAAGCCTTCGACTCACTTGTTAAGGGTCAGATGATTCATGATCCGAACACTCCGGCATCATTCAACGTGCTCTTAGCAAACTTAAGAGGACTATGTATCGATGTTGAAATGCAGAACTCGAAAAAATTACCAGCAGAATCTAACGAAACTCAATCTTAAACCAAATATATGGCATACAATACAAACAAAACAGCATATAAGGCACCAGTTAGAGGAGTAGATGAATTTGACGCATTGCTTCTAAAGCTTGCTTCACCTGACAAGATCAAGGAATGGTCTCACGGAGAAGTTACAAAACCTGAAACGATGAACTATCGTACTCAGCGATCTGAAAAGAACGGACTTTTCGACGAGAAAATTTTCGGTACTGAAAAAGATTACGAATGTTACTGTGGAAAATACCGAGGAATTCGTTACAAGGGAATTGTCTGTGAAAAGTGTGGAGTAGAACTCACACGATCAATCGTTAGACGAGAAAGAATGGGACACATTGAACTTGCAGTTCCAGTTTCTCATATCTGGTACTTAAGAAACCTTCCTTCACGAATTGCACAAATGATGGGAATGGCAGCAGGAGACATGGAAAAGGTAATTTACTTTGCAGGATATTTAATTACAAAAGTAAACGAGGAAGAAAAGCAGAGACTACTAAGAGACCTTGATAGTGAATTCAAAAACAAGATCAAGTCTATTCAGGACGAAAAAACAAAGGATGCAATTACAGAGTTGTTGAACAATGCTCGACGCGACATCGACAGTATTCAGGTTGGACGTGTATTGGATGAAATTCAGTATCACAAATTCTCTCTAAAATTCGGTGCATCTTTCGAAGCTGGAATCGGAGCAGAAGCCGTGTACACAATTTTCAAGTCAATCGACCTTAAGAAACTATTAGGTGAATTAGAAGCACTAGAAGGTAAAGTCGGCGCAGCAGAACGAGAAAAAGTTTTAAAGAGAGTTAGTTTGGTAAAATCAATGATCCGCGCGAGTCTGCGACCAGAATGGATGTTCATTTCATCACTTCCTGTTATCCCTGCAGCTTTGCGACCGATGGTAGCGCTCGACGGTGGACGACATGCAACATCTGACGTTAACGACTTGTACCGACGAGTAATCAACCGAAACAATCGATTGAAAAAATTGAAGGAAATCAGTGCGCCAGACGTAATCCTTCGAAACGAAAAGCGAATTCTACAAGAAGCGGTTGATGCGCTTTTGGATAACTCTATCCGACACGGTGGAACTGTGTACGCTGGACTTAATCCTGCACAACGACGACCTTTGAAATCTTTGGCTGACAGCTTAAAGAGTAAGCGAGGATTGTTCAGACAGAACTTACTAGGAAAGCGAGTAGACTACTCTGGACGATCTGTAATCGTGGTAGGACCTGAACTTAAAATTAACCAGTGTGGACTTCCAAAGCACATGGCACTTGAACTTTTCAAGCCATTCGTGATTTCAGAATTACTACGAAAAGAATTAGCATTCAACATCCGCGGAGCCTCTCGTCTTATTGAAGAAGGAGTTCCAGAAGTTTGGGCAATTCTAGAAGACGTGATCAAGGATAAATACGTTCTATTAAACCGAGCGCCTACTCTTCACAGATTGTCTATCCAGGCTTTCCAGCCAGTATTGATTGAAGGTAATGCGATTCAGATTCACCCTCTTGTTTGTTCTCCATTCAACGCCGACTTCGACGGAGATACTATGGCCGTTCACGTTCCTCTATCAGTAGAAGCTCAGTGGGAAGCCCGAGAAATCATGGCCGCTCACAAGAACATTTTGAAACCTGGAACAGGAGAACCAACAGTTACAAACAAAATGTTGGAAATCATTCTTGGTGCTTACTGGATGACAAAAACTGTTAAGGGAGAAAAGGGAGAAGGAAAAGTTTTCACTTCACCTGAAGAAGTTTTACAAGCAGTTAACTATAACTACTTGTCATACCGAGCGTCTATTAAGGTTCTTGTTCCTGCTACCGAAAAATTCGGAGCATTAGGTGGAACTGTTATCGAAACAACTGCCGGAAGAATTTTGTTCAACAACACACTGCCCGCAGATTGTGAATTCGTAAACAAAGAAATTACAAAGTCATCAATCGCTGTGGTTCTAGACAAGCTTATTGAGACAAAGGGTATTACAGGAGTCACAAGTATCATCGACGATATCAAGGACTTTGGATTCAAGTACGTCACTGCTACTGGTATTACTTGGGGAATGGACGACATTACTGTTCCAGTTGAAAAAGCCGAAGTAGTAGAGGCCGCATACAAGAAATACGATCTAGTTATGGCTCAGTACAACGAAGGTTTGATTTCAGAAGAAGAAAAAGTTCGACTTAACTCTGAAATTTGGTTGGGTGCGAAGGGTGAAATTGAAAAGCACATCACAAGAACATTCGATACAACTTCACCTGCATTCGATATGGTGACCTCAGGTGCCCGAGGATCGTTCGGTCAGATTACACAGATGGTGGGTATGAAAGGTTTGATTCAGAACTCTGCCGGAGTGACAATTGACCTTCCGATCGTATCGTCTTTCAAAGAAGGACTTACACCGATTGAATACTTCATTTCAACAAACGGTGCGCGAAAGGGTATGACTGACATCGCTTTGAACACTGCGAAGGCCGGATACTTAACACGAAAGTTATTCGTTGCGGCACAGAGCGTGATGATTACCGAAGACGATTGTAACGTAAAAGAAGGGATCATGATCAACAAAATCACTGCTTCAGGAATCGAATCTTCACTATCAAAGAGTGTGACAGGACGAGTTTCTGCAAAGGATGTTGCAGATAGCTCTGGAAACGTTATCTTGAAAAGAGGAACTTTGGTTTCAAAAGAAGATGCTGACATGCTTGAAAAGAATGGAATAAAGCAAATTGCAGTTCGCTCACCTCTAGTTTGTAAAACAAAATTAGGAGTGTGCGCACAGTGTTACGGAATCGATCTTGGTACTGGAAAGTTAATCGCAATCGGTGAAGCGGTTGGAACAATTGCCGCACAGGCGATTGGAGAACCAGGAACACAGTTGACGATGAGAACCTTCCACGCCGGAGGAGTAGCCACAGCAGGCGGAGACATCGTATCAGGACTTCCTCGAGTAGAAGAAGTATTCGAAAAACGATCTCCTAAAAACCCAGCAGTTATCTCTCACGTAGATGGAATGATTTCAGAAGTGAAAGATCTTGGAAAAGAAAAACTTATCAAGGTTGTACCTGATGTGCCAGTCAAAAACAAAAAGGGAGGAAGCGAAGTTGAACACTATTTCCACCACATCCGAGTACCTATCGTTAAGGTTGGTCAGCACGTTTCAAAGGGTGACTTCCTAACTGATGGTACGTCTGATATTGATGAATTGTTCAAGTACGCTGGAAAAGACAAGGCTCAGGAATACATCATTAATGAAGTTAAAAAGCTTTACGAATTGCAGGGAGAAAACACTTCAAGAAAGCACATCGAAGTAATCGTACGACAGATGTTCTCACGACTTGAGGTTACGCAATCTGGTAACACAGACTTCTCATCAGGAGACATTGTTGAAGCAACAGAAATCGAAGAGGCAAATGCTCGCGTTAAGGCAGCTGGCGGAATCGAGGCAAAGGCAGTTCCTGTTGTTATGGGAATTACAGAAACGTCTTTGACACGAAGAAGTGTATTGTCAGCCGCTTCGTTCCAGCACACAAACAGAATCTTGGTCTCTGCGTCACTTTCTGCACGACCTGATCCATTGTACGGTATTATGGAAAACGTAATTATCGGACGATTGATTCCTGCAGGAACTGGATTTAAGGGAAGTAAGAAATATAATGATTTGCACGCGATGAAGACAAAGGCGGTTGAGTTGGAGGAAAGTGCGAATCGGGTGGTGGTGACGGAGTAAGGAAAAGTATAAAAACAAAAAGCCCCGCAATCAACAGAAAGCGGGGCTTTTGTTGATTGTGGGGCGTGGGCTAGGAGCCGATGTCTTGGGCACCCAGTGACACCAACCAGTCGACGTGACTGGGACATGAGGGGTCTTCTGAGACTTTTTCGAAAGTCCTGTTGCCGTAGATGGCCAAGGCTGTCTTCGGGTTGTCTATCAAGGTCGCAGTGACGAAAGCTCCGTTCAATGAAAACTCGATTTCCCAGAAGATATCAGAGTTTGAAACCACCTTCCTGATTGCTCGATCCTTGTCGGCTTCGGGCAACTCAATGATGTCGTGGTATTCCCAGTTAAATCTGGGGAAGAGTTTGCGGAGTCTCGGGAGGGGATTGAGGCCGAACTCGAAGCATGAGTCTAGCATCTTTGCGATTGACTCTGCTACGTCTTTGCGTGTTGTAAACGAACCGTCTTGATTCGCTTCTCCCACTTCTAGTGCAACTGCCATTCTTTCCCAATCCGATTTCTCGGTGTATGTGAACTTCTTCATTTTTGGTTTCTCCAAGGTCTCGCGGACTATCTCACTTTGGAATTACTTCCTTTGGTGCCTTAGTGACAGGCGGTGATCTCAAGGATCTGTTCGTTATTAATAATACACCATATATACCTACTTGTCAAGTATCTCTAAAACCCCACAAAAAGGCTATAATCACCCATGTGGACCTGACGGGGATCGAACCCGCTAACTCCAAATGGTTAGGTTGGAATCCTGCGCCAGCAGCAGGCCCGCAACGTGAAGAACCAGTTCACGCTAGTACGAATATTAATACGACGATGACAAATTTCCTTAAAGAAATTCTAAATAAATCTTCATAACAAAACCGCCCCTTTCGGGGCGGTTCGCGGAACTCCAACCTAACCATAAAAATATTATAATCTCACCCATTTAAAAGTCAATGTCCTCAACCGCCGAACGCATCAAAGAAAAACTCTCAATTGTCGACGTCCTCGGCTCGTATATAAAACTGGAAAAATCCGGCGCTAACTTCAAAGCCCGCTGTCCATTCCACAATGAAAAAACTCCATCATTTCACGTTTCACCTTCACGAAACGCTTACTACTGTTTCGGATGCCAAGCGAGTGGAGATATTTTTTCATTCGTTCAAGAATTCGAAAAACTAGACTTCGTTGGTGCTTTAAAATTATTAGCTGACAAAGCCGGTATAACACTAGATGACTTCCAAAACGGAAAAGACAAAGGAAAAGAAAATCGTTTGAGAGATGTTCTAAAGGAAGCAACAAAACTTTATCAAACCAAATTAAGTGGAGACCCTCTAAACTACTTACTAAAACGTGGTCTCACTAAAGAAACAATCCACGACTGGCAAATTGGATTCGCACCAGACGAATGGAGATTCGCGCAAGATAACCTATTAAATAAAAAATTTTCTATCCAAGAACTTCTCGATGCTGGATTATCAAAAAAGAAAGAAAACTCAACCGATTCCTACGACCGCTTCCGCAACCGAATCATGTTCCCAATCACGGATTCCCAAAATTATATCGTCGGATTTTCCGGCCGTATCATGGGCCCTGAACAAGAAGGCAGTCCAAAGTACCTCAATAGCCCTGAAACTCCTCTATTCAACAAATCTGAGGTTATGTACGGCATTCACAAGGCAAAAGATGGAATTCGCAAGTGGGGGTATGCAATTGTTGTAGAAGGTCAAATGGATTTATTGATGTGCCACCAAGCCGGCTTCTCTAATACAATTGCTACGTCGGGAACATCTCTCACCAAAGATCACCTAACAAAAATTAAAAGATACACGGACAAATTAATGATCGTCTACGATGCAGACAGTGCAGGGGTACGCGCGTCGGTTCGAGCGTGGACACTTTCATTGTCTGTTGGATTGGATGTAAAAATCTCGATCCTTCCAAAGGGCGAAGATCCAGCTTCAATGATTCTCAAAGACCCAGAGATTTTTAAAACTGCCCTCAAAAATTCAAAACATGTAGTGGAATTCGCACTTGAACAAATTCTTTCAAAAGGATTAAAAGATAGGGAACTTGGGAAGGCGGTTAACGCCGAAGTTTTACCACTGGTTGCAAGTATTGAAAGTTCTATCGACCGAGCCCACTTTGTCAAATTGATAAGCAATAAGACCTTTATTTCTGAGGAGAACATCCAAGAAGACTTAACTAAAACAAAACCCCTAGAGCTCCAACAAGATGCTCCAATTGTTGAAAAACAGCCCTTGACGGAAATGTCACAAGAAGATAAAGTACTCTTCGAGACGGTCAAGCGGCTGGCAGGGATTGCCCTCATGGCTCGCGAACAACTAAATACTCCGACAGAGACTCCAAATCTGTCACAAACAAGCGCGTCAAGCGTCATACAAGAAGTGCAGAGGATACTCCAAAATGCACCACATGTTTCCAAAGAATTTGAACGTTTAATTTCCGAGGCCCCCAACAAATTAATATTTGAGACAGAACTTCTATACAAAGGAAGTACAACAATTGAAAAAGAGATCCAGTATCTATTACTGACCCTTGAAGAAACCATTTTAAAAACCACTTTCAGCAATTATATGCGAGAAATGCAGGTAGCTGAAAATTCTGGTGAAAAACCTAAGGCCTTAGAGCTTTTAAAAAAATGTCAGGAATTGAGTCACCAAATTAGCGCGATACAACATAAGAGAATGAATTTAAATTAATACATGAAAAATAAAAAAACAATAAAATCCTTAGCCAAAGTCTCGAAAAAAGTAGATAAGTTAAAAAAGATAAAAGCGATTCGATCAAAAACAGCTGTTAAAAAATCTGTAAAATCCCCAATTCAATACAGTGCCAAAGCCATGAAGGCCAAGGCCGCAGGAAAAACAACCATTGGATTTATGCCAATGGCAGAGCGTCCGGTTTTGTCTATGTCTGTAAAGCCTACAATTAACAACAAAAAGACTTCAACTTGGGAAAAGAAAGCGGAGGATTTGATTTTGAAAGGAAAGGATCGAGGATTCGTCACGTATGATGAAATTTTGAAGGAATTTCCGTTTATTGAAGAAGATGTTGAATTCTTGGAATCTTTGTACACAAAGTTGCACGGATCAGGTGTCGACATTTTGGAAAGTGGAGGAATTTTGGACGTGAATGAAAATACAGAAGAGTTTTTGAAGAAATACGCAACATCACACCGAAGTGATTCCTCATATGATTCAATCCAGATGTATTTGAAAGAAATCGGTCAGTATCCTTTGATCGGTGCACACGAAGAAAAAGAATTGGCACGACGTATTCAATTGGGAGATCAGGAGGCAAAGAACTTGCTTGCAAAGGCGAACCTTCGTCTTGTGGTTTCAATTGCTAAAAAATACGCAAACCGAAGTCCTGATTTGACGCTTCTCGATCTTATCCAAGAGGGAAACCTAGGTCTATTTAAGGCCGTTGATAAGTTCGACCCGACAAAGGGATTCAAATTCTCAACATATGCAACGTGGTGGATACGACAGTCTATTACCCGAGCGCTTGCCGACCAGTCACGAACTATTCGAGTACCGGTACACATGGTTGAAACTATTGCGAAATACAAACAGGTTGTGAGACGATTGTTCCAAGATTTAGGCCGAGAACCTTTGCCTGAAGAAATTGCCACTGAAATGGGAATCGAAGTGGACAAGGTTTATATGATTGAAAAAATCGATCAGGCTACAGTGTCACTTGATGCGCCAGTAGGAGACAAGGACGACGATATGGCTTCATCATACGGAGATTTTATTCCAGACGACAAGATTCTTTCACCAGATCAAGATTCTTCACGCCGAATTCTTGCCGATCAGGTTAAGGAAATTTTGAGCGATCTTTCTGAAAAGGAGAGAGAAATTCTTGCCCTTCGACATGGACTGACAGATGGAATTCAGCACACATTGGAAGAAGTAGGAAAGATGTTTGGAGTAACTCGAGAGCGTATTCGACAAATTGAAGCGAA
>JBAXRA010000016.1:0-13857 GCA_037131455.1 bacterium
TAGAGCACCTGCCTTTTAAGCAGAGGGTCGTTGGTTCGATTCCAACCGGGCGCACCCGTTCAGAGAATCATATTTTGCAACGTAAATTTTTGTAGGTTAGGTGGAAATAGTAACTAGACCCATGTTGAGTGGAATCGAACCTATGTTACACTTTACTTAATATGAAAAAACAAAAAGGATTTATAGTTCCCATTTTAATAGCAATCGTTACAATATTGATTATTGGAGGCGGAGTATATGTATATCAAAATAATAAAACATCAGAATCCCAACTAGTAGACAACCAACTACAAAGTAATTCTCAAGACCAAAAGAAAGATAACCAAACTTCAGATCAAAACCTACCTGCACCAACCCCTTCTGTTTCAGCTTCAATTAATCTTAAGACTTATACAAACATAAGGCACGGATATTCGATACAGTTTCCATCAGAGGCTGTTGTTACTTGGAACAATCGAGACCTTAACAACTCTTCGTGCGTGACTATTAAAAAAGGTTTGGGATTTATTATAATTAACTCAGGATCGCAAGATGTTTGTGGGGCAACGGGTGTTGGAGTTGGGAGTATCCGAATAAATGAAGATGTGCAAGTTGGAGGTAAAAATTATTCGGCTACTGGGTTTACAAGTAAAACCAACACTTCGACATATTGGTTCAATTTTGACCTGACAGATAAAATAAGTATTTACTTTGGGGTGAGTTCCGAAGGTGAAAATAGGATACTTAACAATACAGAGTACGTGAAAACCTTAGCGGACATCAAGAATATACTAGGAACATTGAAACTTACTTCGATGACAAGCATTCCCATGATCAAACAAGTCCACCAATATGATTCTGACACTCTTAATACTTTTGCATCAGACTTTGGCGGCAAAATTACAGTAGCAGGTGAAAATTTATTCATATGTAAAAATCCTAGGGATTGCGAAACCTTAGTCTATGTTGGTGATAAATCTTTTTCTCTTACGGAAACACCGTCCGATGGAAATACCGTGAGTTTTATACCGAGCAGATTAGGTAATGGAGAATATGATCTATACTTATTTAATCCTGTGACGGGAGTAAAGAGCAATTCAATTAAAGTTAAAGTCTCAAATATTTTAAACGCAGTTATTACACCAACTTTCCCTCACGGAGGAGAAACGTTTAAGCCAGGACAGCATGTTCTAATCAAATGGGAAAGTAATCCTGTTACTACAAAATATTATCCAAATGGATTTTCAGCGGTTAATTTACAAGTTGTTTCAAATACTACTAAGAAATGTCCTCAGGGGTATACAAACAATGGTTCAATGGGGACTTGTCGTGGATATGAAATATACAACGGAGCAAACACAGGTTCATTTGATTGGGTTATTCCCTCTAATTACCCAGGGGCTGGAAACTATATGATTCGAATTTGGCCAGACATTGGCATGGAAAGCTCCCATGATATTTCTTCTAAAGGATTTGATACAGATGGATACAGTGGGTCTTTCGGTATAACTAACTAATTTGCTTAACAAAATAGGTTCTAACATCATCCACTAGACTGCACAGCTTCTGGAAATCATATTTTTCAACGTAAAATTTTGTAGGTTTGTTGGAAAACCGAACTTAACCCATGTTGAGTGGAATCGAACTTGTTTAATCGAACCTCTAAAATTACTGCCTTTTTAACCATTCAATTTTCCCTATGTCTGTATCAGAAAGTTCTTCACCATATTTTTCTGGTGCACCGATAATTTTAAGGTGAGCTGCTTTCCTTTTTCTAGCCGCCCATTCTGGTGGAAGTTCGTAAGGAGCTACTCCCCGGAAAACAAAATCGTCTTTGTCTTTACAGATTAACAATGCGTAACCAATAAATTTGGCGCCAAGGGATTCTGCTACATTCGCATGGGAATTTTCATGAGCAATCATTTCTTCAACTTGTTCAGGGTCATCCGTCATATTTTGCATGACCATCTTAAATTCGATGAGAGTCTGCACAGTTACCGTGCTATCCATTAGGATGTCGTGAAGAGCCAGGAGCTCTTCGTCGTGATCGCCGTCCTCAGCGTAAAGCAGCTTATCTATAGCCTTGATTGTCTTTCTCGCGTCTTTTAAGCTTATTGCCCTTGCTTTGACTTCTTCTACTTTTTTCCTTATTTCTGCTTCCAATGCTTCAAGTGATACGGGTTTTTCCATAGGGTGAATTATAGCAGAATTAGAGGACTGAATTAATCATGTATTTAGATATGATAGGGTCTTTTTTGACTTCCTCGTCAATACTAACGCAGCTAATACCGATGACTTTTCCGCCAGAGGATTCGATAAGCTTGATTGCTGTTTTGAGTTGAGTTCCTGTTTCTGACCACTCATCTACTAGTAATATTCTTTCTCCACCCTTTATAGCTATTGTTGCTATTTCAAGAGACTTTTCTGTCTTTGAGTAATCAGTGAAAGTAAGTGTTTTTGTTTCTACTCCTATTTTGCTACCCTTTCGCATAAGCATCAATCCCACAGCTAGTTTTTCTGCAACTCTTGCACCAAATATGAAACCCATCGCATCAATAGCCGCGACCTTATCAATCTTTTTATTCAAGAAAGGTTGAGCCATATGCTCAATGAGAGAATCGAAAATAACAGGATCAAGTAGCAACTTGGTCATATCAATCCATTCTTTTTTCCCAGTAATGTATTTTGTGTAGTCGATCATTGCTAATATTCAAGAAAGCCGTCTGGGCAATGAAAAGTATACCAAATTAACTTATTTAACATAGTTAACGTCTGTTAGGTAACACAGTAACCCAAGTAACACGGAAAAAGATGTCACCTACCACACAAAACAGGTTCTAACGTCATCCACTAGACTGCACAAAACTTTTTTACCATACTTAGTATAGCTATGTTTGTAGGCTTATTATTGAAATATTTCACTGGATAGTAATAGAATCAATCTACATGTTGTTTGGAAGATTCTAACCTAATCTATCCCTCTCCACCATCTATCTCCAGTCCGCACTCTCCCCTTCAGTTAGTATGTGCGGTTTTTTTCCATCTGCGTCAATTATCATAATATCCTTTTCTTTATCGAAAATTATATGCTTTTTATCTGGACTGAAAGAAACTTCATGGATAGGACCGCCCGCAGAACAAACTGACGCGCATTCTGTAGTATATACCTTTATCTTCTCTCCATTGTCTAAACGATAAATTGTATATTCTTTCTGGCCTCCTAATCCTTCGACTATAATATTTTTATCCCTACTTTCTTGGGATACTAAAAAATTAGGATCATTAAGGTTTGTCAGTTTTAAATTTGAGCCATCCTTATCAATTGAAAATATTTTCCATTCTTTATCTTTCATTGCGGCAAATATAATAGTACTATCCGTTGACCATTTAGGATTAATAATATTTGCGTTAACGGGATCACTATGTCTATAAATAAGTTTTCTGTCAGAACCATCTGGGTTAATTGTATACAAAGATAAAACTTCATTATCTCTGTGCAGAAATACAATATTATTCTTAACTATTACTGATACTTGTTTCCAAAATAAAATAGCACAAGCCGCTAAGATAATTATCAGGAGTATTCCAATTAGATATTTTTTCATAAATCAATAGTAACATAACTGGTTTTATTTAGGTCAGCGATAAAAATAACATTCAAACTCGGCTCTAACCTAATCTATCCATCTCCAGTTGATATTCTTATTGATTCACAACTTCCTCCCTCTGCAAAGCTCTGATAAACAGCAGTCTGTTGTATAGCCCATCCATATACTCCCTATTCGACAGAATAGTTATAATATCATTACGTCTGCAGCACAAAAAAAGACCTATTTTTATGACTTCACAATAAGTTGTATAATTGTGATATATGAAAATACCAACAAAAGTTCCAGAGAAAGGTTTTTATTATCATTACAAACACGTTTCAGATGGGGCCGTAAACAATTACGCGTACGAAGTTATAGGCGTTGGGGTCCACAGCGAAGATGACTGCCGGCCAGAAGACGCGAACATGGTTGTGTATTTACCTATATATGAAGCTGCGGTTTACAAAGCTGGAAAACTTTTTGATTTACGACCACTTGATATGTGGATGGGAAATGTGACAAAGGATGGAAAGACATTTGCGAGATTTACGAAAATTACTGATCAGGCGACTATTGATTCCCTTTTGAAAATAAAGGGTGAAATGTACGGGTTTTAATTTCAACCTACCTCCCCCACCTCACAACCAACCTCTCAATCGCATTATAAAAATCTACCTTCCCACGATGCGCCTGGTGATACATTTCAAACAGTGAATTTAAAACTTGATCCAAATCTTCCGGATTCCATTTCTCGCTTGCTGATTTTGCATTTTTGAATACAAACGGATTAAGCCCTGCTCCGACCGCAGATTGTACCATCGAAGCCAATTTCACCGACTTCATCTGCCACCACAGCACTCCGTGAATTTCTTCTGGTACCATTTTTAGATCCAACAATTTATGTAAATACTTTTCTGTCTTTTGGAATTCGCGATTGGCAAAGCTGGTCGCGAAGGCAAAAGTCGGTGCCTCTTGCTTTTTTACTTCTACTTTTTTTAAATTAAATTCCTGAAATTTAGCTGAAAATTTCTTTATCTTTTCCTTATTTTTCTCTGTAATATCTCCTTCCGCAATAATGCAGATGTGTTCTGCTGACTTCATATCTTTCAAGAGATCCAACATCTCTGCAAAAAATTCTTTATTCTCCGA
This sequence comes from bacterium, assembly GCA_037131455.1. Lineage (GTDB taxonomy): Bacteria > Patescibacteriota > Minisyncoccia > Phycocordibacterales > CAIZLB01 > JBAXAB01. Next base: position 4,719 of record JBAXRA010000016.1, read on the forward strand.
AATAAAATTAAAAGTGATTATATATTTTGGCAGAAACAAACCTTGGGCGCTTAGAAGTTCTTTTACATAACCCAAACTCCAATTAGATGCATCTATTTTAAAAATCGAAGCGTCTTTTTGTTTTAATAATAATCCATCAACTGTCGCAGTTGCTTTCTCTCTCACCTTTTTAGTATCGTCTCCGTAAATAAATAAAATCATGGTTTAAAAATCTTCCATCTCTCCCCAATTCTTTCCAACTTCGACCTCTGTGATAACCGGTACGCCTTGAGTATCTTTTCCTTCAAAAACCCCCTCCATAATTTTTTGGATTTTAGGTACCACTTTTTTAATTTCAGTTTCTTTGACTTCGAAAACTAATTCATCGTGGACTTGAAGTATTAACCTAACTGAATCTAGTAAATTTTCCTTAATAAGAAATTCATTCACATTCTTCATAGCGATTTTAACTATATCCCCTTCGGTTCCCTGTATAGGCGCATTTATAGCCATTCTTTCAGCCATGGCGCGGATAAACGGCAACGGAGACTTGAATCCTTGAAAGTATCTGCGCCGGTCAAACATTGTTTCTGTGTAACCTTTTCGTTCTGCCTCAGATTTTGTCTCGTTTAAATATTTCGCCAACCCTGTGAAAGTCTCAAAATACGTATTATAAAAAGCCTGTGCCTCTTCCCGAGTACCTCCAAGATTTGTTTTCAAAGCGCTCACCCCCATTCCATACAAAATTCCAAAGTTAATCACCTTTGCTTTTCGACGCATGTCTTTTGTAACTTCCTCTGGTTTAACTTTAAAAACTTGAGAGGCCACTCCGGTATGAATATCCAAACCACTCTTGAACATCTCAATTAATTTTTCATCCTTTGAAAGCATCGCCGCAATTCGCAGTTCAATTTGTGAGTAATCGATCGCAACCAATTTAAATCCCTTTTCAGCCACAAATGCATTTCTTACCTTCCTTCCTAATTCAGTTTTAATCGGAATATTTTGCAGGTTTGGATTTTCAGATGCCATTCGTCCAGTCGATGCGCCAGCTAAAATAAACGTTGCGTGAAGTCTTCCATCCTTAGCAACAAGAGTAGGAATGGTATCTATATAAGTCGAAAGCAGTTTTGCCAATTCGCGATATTCCATAACCAAATCAATGATTGGATGCTCCCCTTTCAACTTTTCCAATTCTGATTCTTTTGTCGACATTGCACCAGTTGAAGTCTTCTTTATTTTCTTTCCACCTAATCCCAAAGTGTTAAAAAGAATTTCACCTAATTGTTTTGGAGAATTAATATTAAATTCATTTCCGGCATATTCCCAGATTTTTGCTTCTAATTTTGATAATTGTCGGTGATACTCCCCCGCAAGAATCTTTAAATACCCGACATCAATTTTCACCCCCACATCTCTCATCCGATTAACAACCTCAATTAATGGCCATTCTATTTCCTCTGCAATTGATAGTGATTCTTTCTTTTTAAGCTCTTCATATATGACTTTTTCAGCCTCTTTTAATGTATCTTTTTTGGTGAAAAACAATACATCCTCCGCCGTGGGATTTGTCTTGTTTGAATCAATAATCCAAAGTCCTAGTGTTAATTTTTGGGCCAACAACTCGTCTTCACTGCTAAGTGGTTTCACCTCCTTTTTCTCTTCCTTTATAACCTCATGACCCTTACCACCGTTTTTAGTGAAAACTTCTTTTACTCTTGTTACAAGTGAACGGAATTCAAACTCACGAAAAAGGTTTTCTATACTTTCGATCTTTACATCATCAATCCATTTCTTATCCGGAATTGAAAATTCAATCGGTGCGTCCCTGCGAATTGTTGCCAACATTTTACTAAACCTCGCCTCCTCTTCCCCATTTTTAATCAACTCAAACATTCTGTCTGTTAGCCCTGCTTCCTTTTGGAATTTCTTTTCATCTTTTTTAAGCGCTTCGTAAATGCCCTCAATCGTTTTATATTTTGTGATCAATGTCGTCGCTGTCTTCTCTCCAATTCCTTTAATACCAATAATATTATCTGATGGATCACCTCGCAGGCCCTTATAATCTGGTAGGGACTTTGGACTAAAACCAAATCGCTCCATCACAGCTAATTCATCATATACAACCACATCTTTGATTCCCTTTTTTAAAGTGTAAACAACCACTTTGTCCCCCTCAATTAACTGCATTGTATCCATATCCCCCGATGCAATTATTATTTTAATATCGGTTTCACCTTTTTTGTTTGTCGCTAAGACTTTTTCTACAATTGTTCCCAACATGTCGTCTGCTTCAAATCCAACCAGGTCATACATCGGCACAGAAAAAGCTTCAAATATTTTTCGTGAACTTTTTAATTGTGAAACGAGGGCATCATCAGTTTTTGATCGAGTGCCTTTGTAGGCTTCGTAGGCAACATGTCGATATGTCGGTTGTGGTAAGTCATAACACGCAACAACATAGTCAGGGTGGAACTTTTCAATAATTCCCATAAGCATCGTAGAAAGTCCATAGAGAGCCCCGGTTGGTTCTCCCTTAGATGAGGAAAAATCTGGTAATGCATGGTAGGCACGGTGGATTATTGCGTGAGAGTCTAGGAGGACGAGGGTTTTTTTCTCAGTTTTCTTCATTACTACCATTGTACCCTACGAGTCGTTTCATCAACAAATTGGAAGGAAATTTGCTTAGAGTTAGGTGGTATTGCATCAGCGACTTTTTCTGGCCATTCGATAATTAAAAGGTTTTTTGGGTCTTTGACAAGCTCTTCGAATCCTAAATTTTCAAGCTCTTTTACATCTTCAATACGATACATATCCATATGAATTATTTGTGAAATTTGTGAAAGATTTGGAAATGGGTTGCTTTGTATTTGGTATTTTTTTTGAAGTACAAAAGTCGGACTTGTTACATAATCTTTAACACCAAAAATATCTGCAACCTGCTGGGTAAAAGTCGTCTTACCCGCTCCGAGGTCACCTTTTAAGCACAAAACATTTGTCTTTAAGTTTTTTAAAACTTCTTCGGCAAAAATTTTCATTTCCTCAATACTTTTAATATCTAGTGTTTTCATATTTTCATATGCTACCACAAAATAAAAAACGCGTGTTGTAAAACATCGCGTTCCGAGGAGCCGCGACCCAGTGTCGCGGCTCCTATTTGTACTATTTTTTCGAAGGAATCTGCTTCAAGGTCCTTACGAACCCGTTGATGGGCCCTCGAGACCTCTGGTGCTTGTTGACCTCCCCTATGAAAGCCGAGACCTGTTCCATCGGCCACCACAGGAAGTAGTCACCTCCATCAAAGAGGAAACCCTCTGCTCCAGTTTCCGGATTGGTGTACCGGATTGTAGCAGTTTCCCCTTTTGGAACAGTAGGAAGATAACGAACAATTGCCTCATTCGTTCCCTCCAACTGCCCTCCTTTGACGAACATACTGTCATCCAATGCCGGACGGCCGAGGATGAGAGCCAGTGCATTCAAATCCATCGGATAATCCGGACTGATCCCTCCCTGATTCACCCCATTGTTGAGCGGGCGCATGAGGTGAGAGATGGCAGAGGTCGGGGTTTCTTTCCAAACACCCTTTTTAACCCAGATCTCACCTTTCGGGTGGGTGTTGTCGGTGAACTCTGTGTCAGCCCACGTCACCAGAACCTCCGTACCGACTGGTACGATCTGGAACAACTTGAGAGCCAGCCACCGCGGACAGCGGATGCAGCCATGGGAGATCCCCTCTGTATTGCCCTGGTGGATGCAGACTCCCTTCTTCTGGGCATCATCATCCAAACCTTCCAGTCGAAGGCAGTGGGACATCGGGAACTTGTGTCCCGTCTGTTCCAGAAGTTGGTGCGAGAACGTGTGAGGTTCTTTGGCGCCAACCCTGTACAAGCCAGTGGGGGTTTTCTCCTTCCCCATACTGATGGGTCCTGTGAGGATCACTTCGCCACCTCGCATGAGGGTGAGAGTGTTGCTTTGTTTTGTGATGTGGATTGCAAATTCCACTTTTTTTGCAGTTGCCACTTGGGCAAGAACGAAAATAACCAACATTAGAATCTTTTTCATTTTAAGAAAGTGCATTGAACTCGAAGCTTGGAAACAAAGCTCGGTTCGGGTTGTGTTGCGGGTGTGTTTCCTTTTGTTTATAATTATACCATACTATATATAAAAATCAATAGAAAACGCCCGGCCCACAAATGAGTGGTACCGGGACGTTGGTTCTGCTTTTTTACCACGCAGTGTGGTTTCCCCCTCAGCGCGGAGGCGCCGGGAGGAGCTCGACGTGGTCTCCCTTAAGACCGTTGGAGGCCAGCTGGGCGGTGAGCTCCTCCTCAATGACCCCTTGGTCAACGTGGGCGAGGAGCTTCCGGCGAATTCCTTCTCGCCGGGCGGAGCTTTCTGCGAAGTTCCGCTTCGCGGTCTGGGTGCCTGTATCACCCTTCACGGCGATGATGAAGTTCGTGGGTTGCACGAACTTCTGACGGATTTCGTAGGCCCCTTTCCCGTGCCGGATGGTGACCTCACCTGCCGCAATCGGCTCGAGGGGAACGAGAATGCGTTCCCGGGGTTTCACTGTGGAAGCAGGGGCCGGTGTTGCGGTTGTGGTTGCAACGACCGGGGCGGGTGCCACGGTGGTCACGGTAGTGACCGCCGATCCCGCCGGAACCGGTGGGATCACGTTGGTGGCGGTGGTGGTCGTCGGGGACGACTTCCAGTTGTGATTGGCCGCCCAGATGGCGGCAATCACGACGAGGATGACGACTGCGATCCTCACCCAGAAGCGGGCGAGGAACTTCAAAACTGCGATGAACTTTGCTTTCATGATGGTGGTGTTTTTTGTTGTGGTTTGTTGATCTGCATAAGAAAGGCCGACAGGGCTCAAAAACCCTTATTTTCAGCCACTTTTATGCAGACCAACCCAACTTTCTCCATGAAACCTAGAAATCCTTTTTAAAGATCACTTTATTTATGCCATTATAGCATAATTGCAGATATTGTCAAGTCCTCTTTTCCATATCACTTTTAAACCTGATAACGTATAATGTCTTCGAATATGATCAAGTTCGACGAAGACAAACAAAATCAAAGAATTCGCGAGTTGCGAATTCAAGAAGAAGAGCAGTCCGCCCAATTGTTCGCTGACCGTTACGGCACTTTATATATTGACCTAACTCGAGTTCCTATAAACACCGACGCTTTGCGCTTAATTCCAGAGCCGGAAGGCAGAGAAAATAAAATTGCAGTGTTTGATATTGTCGGTCGAAAAATTTCGGTTGCCATTCACTCTCCTACTGACGAAAAAACCCAGCAGTCAATTAAGACCCTCGAGAATAAGGGTTATGTTCCTACACTATTTATGACTTCAACCCTTAGTTTGGAAAAGGCTTGGGATCGATACAAAGATCTGTCGTTCGCATTCGAAACAGAAGCGGGATCGTTGGATATTTCCAGTGATGATATTGAAAAGTTAATTGAGAAGACTCATAAAATTCCAGACGTTGTTACATTACTAACCGAAGCGATGCAAATCAAGAAAAGCCACCGCACGTCACAATTGTTGGCCATCATGATGGCAGGTGCCCTTGCTACAAAAGCATCCGACCTTCACATTGAACCGGAAGAAACTCATGCGCGTTTGCGATACAGATTGGACGGCGTGCTGATTGAAACAGTTCAGTTTGATTTGGATACTTACAATTTATTATTATCTCGATTGAAACTACTTTCTGGATTGAAATTGAATGTAAAAGAAAATGCTCAAGACGGACGATTCACAGTAAAAATTTATACAAGCGATATTGAAATTCGTACTTCGACAATTCCGGGCTCATACGGAGAATCAGTGGTAATGCGAGTTTTAAATCCTTCGAGCATCTCTGTTGGAATTGAAGATTTAGGAATGCCGAAAAAACTTTACAATATGATTCAGGCGGAAATTAACAGACCAAGTGGAATGATTCTGACAACTGGGCCTACTGGTTCCGGAAAGACTACTACCCTGTATGCCTTTCTTCGAAAAGTAACCAACACCGAAACAAAAATTATTACGATTGAAGATCCAGTGGAATACCACTTACCTGGTGTTGTGCAGACACAGGTAGAAGAAAAGAAAGGATACACATTTGAATCGGGACTTCGATCTGCAATGCGACAAGATCCGGACATCATCATGGTGGGTGAAATTCGAGATGGTGAAACAGCGAACACTGCCATCCAAGCGTCGCTTACTGGTCACCTTGTATTCTCGACATTGCACACGAACAGTGCCGCGGGAACTTTCACACGATTGGTGGACTTGGGCGCAGATCCGAAAGTTTTAACTTCTGCCATTCACGTTTCTCTTGCACAACGATTGGTGCGAGTTATTTGTAAAAAGTGTGGAAAGAAAGTCCCCCTCCCAGAAAATCGTTTTAAACTAGTCGATGAGGTTCTTGCATCCCTTGTTGGCATGGAAGAAGCGGCTGAGTTTCCAACTCGCCCTACCGAAATCACTCAAGCTGTCGGCTGTGACGCTTGTAACGGAACTGGATATAAAGGACGATTGGGCGTATTCGAAGCAATTTTTTCTGATCCAAGTATTGAACAAATTATCCGTGAAAACCCGAGTGAACGAGAAATCAAAGAGGTGGCAAAGAAGCAAGGTATTGTGGATATGAAACAGGATGGTGTTTTGAAGGTGTTGAGAGGTATTACAACTTTTGAAGAATTGGAGCGTGTGGTTGATTTAGTGTAACTAAATCGTGTCGCGCGCACTCCTTTAAAGCGCGGCTGGTTTGATTTATACATAACAATACACATCTTGTTCCCCTATCCACCCCCAAGTTTTCCCCATCTTTATCCACGTCACGTAAAGAGCCCCACTGTCAATTGACAGTGGGGCTCTTTTGGCGCTACTCTGTAAGCAGTTCTTTTATGTAAATAAACAGGTCTTTGAATTTCTAAGCAATGCTTTCGACTATAAAGTTGAAAGCCCAATGAGCCTCCAAGGATATCCCCAGGAATCACCGTTAGGTGACACCAGGAAGTCCTTTAAGAAACATCGATACACCCCGTGAAGAGTGGTATTGCTTAGAAATTCAAGAACCCGTTTTAGAAAAGAAGATGTACACAATACCACAAAGGGATACTGTGTACATCACCGTCTATAATCTAGCATGATCTATATTTTATGTCAAGTACTAAAGAAAACCAACCAACTGAAGATCGAGCCTTGGACCAGACACTTCGTCCGAATACTTTTAATGATTATATAGGGCAGGAAAACATCAAAAGTAACCTTGATATCCTCCTCACAGCTGCAAAACAACGAAACCACCCTCCTGAACATGTGCTTTTTTATGGTCCACCAGGGCTTGGAAAGACGACCCTCGCCTATTTGATATCAAAGGAGATAAATGCACAGATCAAGGTGACCTCTGGTCCAGCAATAGAGCGCGTCGGTGATTTGGCATCAGTTTTAACGAACCTTTCTCCAGGCGATATTCTTTTTATTGATGAAATTCATCGTTTAAACAAAACTGTTGAAGAGGTTTTGTACCCAGCAATGGAATCCGGACAGATTGATATTATTATCGGTAAAGGTCCTTCTGCGCGAACAATTCAGTTGGAACTGCCTCCATTTACACTATTGGCTGCGACAACTCGCATTGCGATGATTTCCTCTCCCCTACGCTCTCGATTCTCAGGTGGTGTTTTTCGATTAGAGTTTTATACAGAAGGTGAAATTGCAAAAATTGTTAAGCGCTCAGCTTCGCTTCTAAATATCAACATTGATGAAGATGCAATTCATGAAATTGCAAAACGAAGTCGTTCGACCCCGAGAACTGCGAACTATCTTTTAAAACGATGTCGTGACTTTGCGCAGGTAAAAGGGTCTGATCTAACTAAAAAAATGGTTGATGAAGCGCTATTGATGCTGAATATCGATCATAAAGGCCTTGCGCTATCAGACATCAAGATCTTAAAAACTGTTGTGGAAAAATACAATGGTGGCCCAGTTGGACTTAATACAATCGCCGCATCTCTTGCCGAAGACCAGGCTACAATTGAGGAATTTAATGAACCCTACCTAATCCAAATTGGTTTTATAGAACGAACACCGCGTGGTCGAACAGTCACAAAAGCGGGCTACGACCACCTTGGCGTTCCCTATCCATTAATATGATAGTCCTCGCTATTGATCCAGGGTATGAAAGATTAGGGATCGCGATTGTTGAAAAAACTCACACATCAAAAGAAACTGTTTTGTTTTCAGAATGTTTTCGCACATCTCCTAAATTAGATTTTTATGAAAGAATGTTACTAATTGGAATTAGAATTTCAGAAGTAATAGAGGAATATTCACCAAATGCACTTTCAATTGAAAACCTTTTCATCAGTAATAATCAAAAAACTGCCATGCGAGTTTCTGAAGTGCGCGGTGCGATTATTTATTTAGCAAAAAAATCGGGCCTACATATCTATGAACTAACTCCACTTCAGATAAAATCTGCAATTACTGGAAATGGAAAAAGCAGCAAGAACGAAATGATAAAAATGGTAGGACTACTTACTAAAAATACATTGAAGAATAAGCCTGCTTTGGATGATGAGTTCGACGCAATCGCTATAGGTTTAGCCTATTTCGCATATAACAAATTAGGGGTCTAATACTTATTCACATGTTTTTTTCTTGCATATTTATCTCAGTATGTTAAATATGTTCATAATAACTATGAAAAGTAAAAAAACACCAAAGAAAGAATTATTAGTTGAAGATGAACATGAGGAAAAAATAAATATTCCTGAGGGCGATGAACCAGCTGAAGAAAACCCTGACGCTATTGTTGGTGCGATTGTAGAAGATGGGGATGATCATATTACACCTGATGCGGTTGTAGCAGACGAGACGGCGGAAACTCCGGATGAAGTTGGTTTTGATGATTTAACTGATGATGAGCGTGAGATGCTTGGACTTGAGGCAAAGCCGAAGGTGGTTACAAGCGAGGATGGAGAGGAAGAAGCCGGTACAAGTTGGCAGGAGTTTGGATATGATGAGGAGGAGTTGTAGGAGTTACCCCAAAACCACCTTCAAAAACCTCTTCTTCCCCACTTTTACAGTAATATTTTGATCTACAATAAAACCAAAAGATTCAACCTTCTGCTCTTCATTTACCGTTACCGC